>QZIJ01000041.1 GCA_003598975.1 Anaerolineaceae bacterium
GGGCTCCTTGTCTGTGGCGACTTCGACACTCACCATCTTACAAGAAGCCCGTCTTTCTTTCAATTCACTTCCATACCCACCGCTTGTGTTACAGAGTCAGATAAAATAGGCGCTCATGCCCACTTACCACGACTCCTTCCAACTCGGCCGCCGCGCCGAAGACCTGTTTGTTGCCACCGCGCGTTCACGCGGCTGGGCGGTCACACCCGCGCCCAAGGAAGCGGACATCCACGAGCATTGGGATTTTGAGATTCGCAAAGACGGCTACGCGCGCAAAGTAGAAGTCAAAGCCATGAAGCGCGAAAAACGCGGCGATGAAACGTTGAATCCCGAATGGGTGTGGATTGAATTCCGTAACGTGCGCGGGGAAGTTGGCTGGTTGTTCGGCAAAGCCAATTGGATCGCCTTCGAGACGGCAGACTCGTTTCTCATCATTGACCGCCATGACCTGTATCAGCACGTCCGCCGCGCCGTGGATCGCGACGCGAAGGTCGAGTCGGCGCGCGAGGCCAAGTACAAGACGTACACGCGCAAGGGACGTCCCGACCAGATCGCGCAAATTCGATTGGATGATTTGAAGAAAATCAAATTGGACGAGTGGAAATTTAGATGATTTCGTCATTGCGAGGAGGGTGCAATGCCCGACGAAGCAATCTCCACTACAGTGCGGGGATTGCTTCATCCTTTGGGTCCGCAATGACGGCATGACAATTATTTGATTTTAACGACCCGCCTCAACTCCGCAGGAGTGATATTGAACGCCCGCGCGAATCCCGCCACAAAGCGCGCTTTTTCGGGGATGAGTTTCCACAGGTTGAAATCACCGAACGAAAACAGTTGCTCAGAAGCAGGGAACTGGGACAAATATAGTTTTTGGATCGCCGCGTAGGATTCGTCTGCGCGCTCGATCTTTTCGGCGCGACATTGGATGGACAGACGCGCCAGAGTCTGCGGATCGACGCGGCCATCGTCCGCTTCGGCAAACATCAGGCTGACGCGCGGGTCGGCGTCCATGTCGCGGGTGTGCTGGGCCAAACGGCTGACATGCACATAGAAAGCCGAGCCATCGTCCGCACGCGCAAGCGAAGTCATCGAGACGAAGGGAGCGCCGTCGTGTAAAGTCCCCAGCGCGGCGACGCGCGTCGTCTTTAAAAGTCTGGCAAGAATTTTTTCAGATTCAGCATCCATCAATAGTCTCCCAAGAGAGAAACCCGTTTTCTTTGGAGAAAACGGGTTTCGATACTTATACTGGCGGGTTGTCCAGCCTGATCCCATGCCCGCGCACGGTGTCAATGTATTGATGCTTCCTGTCGAGCGCGGCGAGACGGTCGCGCAGGCGGCGGATGAGCGCGTCCAGCGCCTGGTCGGAGACGCCGATGGATTGCTCCTCGCCCCAAACATTCGCGACCAGTTCGGCTCGGTTGACCACCTGTCCCTGCCTTTCGTAGAGCATCCACAGTAATTTGAATTGTTGCGCCGAAAGCGGCGGGACGACCTGTTGCTGGTTCACCCATACCCGCCGCGAGCGCAGGTCCATCATCAGGCGGCCGGGTTTGCCCGCGCCCTCGCCCAAAGGCATGGTGGAATCGGAGGTGAGGAAGGTGAATTCCTGCGCGAGTGACACCTGGATAATGTCGCCATCCTGAAGCACCACCGGCCCAGACAGGGCTTCGCCGTTGCGATGCGTCCCGTTCTTGCTTCCCATATCCTCGAGGATGATTCCCTCCGAGGTGGGAGTGAGGCGGGCGTGGAAGCGCGAAACCTGCCGGTCCGCGATGACCACGTCACAGGAATGTTCGCGTCCGAGCACAATCATGCGCGAGATGGGCCAGCGTTGTCCTTTCAACGGACCTTCCTGCGCGATCAAAAGGGGAAATTCATCGGTCTTGTGGGGCATGGGCAATTTTCCGAAAAACGAACCCTGTAAGTTTCCAAACTGCGGACAGAATATTTTCAAAGACGTTTATAATATAGCAGAAAAGCGCGTTTCTGTGCAGAACCACGCCGAAACAAAATTCTCTGCACGCCCCGCTTTGGAGACCCCTCATATGTCCCTCCCGGCACAACCAGGAGAGGCACTGCGCGACCGCTACCGAATCCGCGAACGGATCGGCAAAGGCGGCATGGGCAACATCTACCTTGCCGACGATCTGCGGCTCGAGGGGCGTCTTTGCGCCCTCAAGGAAGTCGAGTATGACCGCGCCCTGCCCGAACACATTCTAGAAGAGGCCCGCGACCAGTTCCTGCGCGAGGCCACTGTGTTGGCGCGCCTGGATCACCACAACCTGCCGAAGGTCTCCGATTTCTTTTCCATTGACCAGCGCGACTACCTCGTGATGGACTATGTACCGGGCAGTGACATGCGCACCCTCATGCTCGAAGCGCGCAAGCAAAAGAAATTCCTTTCGGAAGAAAACGTCCTTAGTTGGGCCAACCAAATCGCCGACGCGCTCATCTACCTGCACAGCCAGAACCCGCCCATCGTTCACCGCGACATCAAGCCGAGCAACCTGAAATGGACGCCCGGCGGACTCGTCAAACTGGTGGACTTCGGCCTGGTTAAGATCCTCGCGCCCGAAGAAGTGACCATCACGGTCATTCAGGGACAGGGGACCGCGCTCTACACCCCGCTCGAACAATACGGCGGCGACAGCGCCCACACCGACATCCGTTCGGACATCTACGCTTTCGGCGCGACACTCTACCACCTGTTGACAAACGAACCGCCCGCCGAGGCACGCGTCCGCTTTCTGGACCCTTCGAAGTTGGTCCCGCCTCGACAGATCAACCCCGAGATCAGCGTCCGCACCGAACGCGCCATCCTGCGCGGCATGGCCCTCCACCCTGACGAGCGTCCCAAAAGCGTGGACGAGTTCCGCGCCTACCTGTTCGGGACGCGCGAACCCCCCACCGGACCGCTTGGCCCGATGCGGCAGACATCCCCTGCCCTCGATTTTCAAGTGCTATCCGCGGATTCGATTCTCGCCTGGGCCGCGCTGGGATTGCTGGCGTTGAGCCTCCTCACCACCCTGCTTCACTAATCAGCGTTTTCTCTGCATCCACACCCAGGCGCACAGCGCGCCGACTAATTCCCCCAACACAGTCAAGCCAACCAGCGCGCCGCCGCCACCCGCCTTGAGCGCGTCCCCTGCGCCGGGCAGGCCAAGCGCGAGATAGTTGTATGTCAACAGGCCGCCAAGCAGGGCACACAACGCCCAGCGCATGCCCCAGCGTGACTTTCCCCAACTGACACCCACCCAGTAGGCCAGTAACGCGCCGCCTCCCAAAGCGAACAGGCTCAACATCCAACCGCCGAAACGCGGACCGCCATCAGATGTGACAAAATCGCTTTCCTCCACGGGCACTGGCGTGGCAGGCGTGGGGACAACTGTCTCAGAAATGACCGGCACGATGACCGTGACCATCGCGGCGGAACCTTCCTTGACATCCAATTGCAGAACCGTGGAGATGGCGGCGGGTTCGCTGGCCGCGCGGACTTCCACCAACCCGGGTTTTTCGATGCGGAAGGAGATGGCCGCCGAACCAGCCAGGGTGGTGGAATCCTGTTGCTGAATGATCCCGCCGCCCTCGCCCACCAAAGAGATGCCGAACCGTACCACCGTCCCATCGGGGACAGGGTTGCCATTGTGGTCGAGGATCGTCCCCGTGCGGACGGTGACGGAATCGCCCAAATTGAAGAGCGGTATGGCCGTTGGTTCGGGCGTCAGTGAGGGGGAGGCTGTGGGCGTGGATTCCGCTGGAATGTCCAAAAAGAGCGAGATGATCTGCGCGGGGTCGGGCGCGGTAATATTGATCAGTTCGTATCCAATGCCGGGAATCGAGACGGGAGAATGTCCCTCGGGCGTCAATTCCTTGTAGAGCACACGCGCGGCCACATCCACGAACCCGGGCGATTTGCTGTAAAGCGCAAAGTAGGCTGTGAGTTTGGCAACGTCGGTGGAATCGAAATAGTAGGGCGCGCCAAACGAGAACAGGATGGTTTTCTTTGCGCGCAGGATGTCCTGCCGCTCGGTCAGGAATTGATGCACCAATTTAGGCTGGGCGGAGGACGCGTCGGTCATCGAGAGGATGACCCAGTTGGCGCGTCGCAGATCGGATTCCATCTCTTCAGGGCCATTACCATCCAGCAGGGCGGAGAGGTCATCAAATGAATAAGAACGCAGGTGATTGAATAAAACCTGTCCGCCGGCGTTTGGTCCATAGAGACGTAAAATGGATTGCTCGAGGGCATCGGCCGCGAGGTTGGATTGCTGTGGGCAGAGACTGCACTGAAGCACGGAACTGGAATCGGTCAGGAAAATCAGGTATTCGCTGGAGGAGGGCGGTTCGGGCAGGACGCTGTCGAGTTCCTGCTGTTCGGGGCTGATCAGGCTGACGGCCTGACTGGCCACCTGAAATGTGACCTGGTTCGATTTGCCCAATTGGGCCAACTGATTTGAGGAAGGCGTGACCTCCGCCACGGAGAAAATGCCGTACAGTCCGTATTTTTGAATCAGGATGCGCGTGACAGCCTCGTCCACGCGCTGGGCGAAGGATGGATCTTCAATGTAACGCTGTGTGAAATATCCCAGAATTTGTTTGACCGTGGCTTGATGATCGGATTCGTCCACCGAATAGATATTACCGAGAGTCAGCAGGTCGTTGCCTGCCAAAAATGCATCTCGCACGATCAAGCGGGCATTTAATTGCGCGTTGCCCGGCGCGTAGAAATCACGCACGGCGCGGCTCCCCAGATCGTCGCTCACGATCAGTCCGCCGTTCTCTCTCCAGAAGGCAAACTGCGGAAGTTTCAGAATTTCGCCCAACGCCTGTGCGTCAAAACTGACTGGACGCGTGGTGGCGCGGATGTTGCCCTGAAATCCCTGATAGCGAATGTGTGAAACAAGCAATCCGTCAGTGGTGGCGGCTTCATCAGGCGCGTTCCCGGTCACGGCAAAGAAGGGCGCGAGCTCGATCTGCTTGAGTTGTTCCAGCGATTTTCGCACCGTGGCGACTTCCTGCTCGGGCAGGCGGTCTGTACTGCCGCGCCCGGGGAAGTGCTTGCTGATGACCAACAACTGATTCTCACTTCCGCTGTGCAGGCCGCGGATGTAAGCGCGCCCCATCTCGCCCACCCAAAACGGGTCACCGCCAAAGACGCGTGTTCCCAGGTCTCCGCTGGAAGTGGAGGAGGGCTGATCGAGCACGTCCAGCGACGGGCCAAAAAAGAGGTTGAAGCCCAGCGCAGACAATTCCTGTCCTGCCACCGCGCCAGCCTGCTCGGCTAGATCGGGTTGCCACGTCGCACCCAGCGCCATTTCAGACGGCAGAACTGTCAACCCATTGATGATCTGGTCGGTGGGCGCGCCGTTTCCCTCCTGCGCGATGCCGATCCACAACGGCACATACGCGGGCGTGGCAGGCCTGCCTGTTTCGGAATTGATGAACTGCGTGGTCGAGCCGATCCGTTCAGCCGCCTGCAAATTGTAGATCAGGCGATGTGCATCGGCGAGTGTGTTCGGCGCGGCGGTGAAATTATCGTTCCCTGCCAGCAGAATCACCCCGCCGACATGATGGTTGACGATCAGGTCATAAATGTCAGAAGTCGCGGACACTTCTGTACCGCGGAACGGAACCAGGAACAATTGTCCCACGCGCTCCTCGGGCGTCATCGCGTTCAACAGTTGACGCACCACGATCGGCGGCACAGGAGTCTGCGCTTGCACGGGCTGGATGAAGACGGCCAGTAATGCGAGGATGATCGTGACGAAAAGGAGACGTTTCACGCCCGCGCCTCCCCTGCGTAATCGGCGACGATTCTCGCGTGGACCTCGGGCTGGATATTGCCTCCCGAAACGATTGCCATCTGAGACTTTCCCCCCGCCAATCCGCGCAACGCCGCGGCAATCGTCACCGCGCCCGATGGTTCGATGACTTCACCATATTCCCTGTAAGCAAACGCCACCGCGCGGGCAATCTCCTCTTCGGAAACAAGGATGATTTCATCCACCAACTGCTTCACCATCGGGATGGTGACCGAATCTGCTTCCACCGCGCCCGTCAACCCGTCTGCGAGCGAGGGCAGGTCGGGGATTCCGTCCTGCGAGCCGTGATAGAAGAGTCCGTGCATGAAAGGAGCGGTCTCAGGTTGGACTCCCACCAGCCGCGGCCGTGGCGAGAGGCGTGTCAACGCCGCGCCGATGCCCGCGATCAATCCACCTCCGCTGATGGGGACGAGAATGGTGAACTCTCCTCTCCCTTTGGGAGAGGGGCTGGGGGTGAGGGTGGAAATTAATTCCAAGCCAATCGTCCCCTGCCCGGCAATGACCTGTCCATCGTTATAAGGTGAAATCCAGGTTTTGTGATTCTCTTCCGCAAATTTTCGCCCCGCGGACTCGGCTTCGGGATAGCCGCCCGCCACCACGACAATTTCCGCACCCAACGCGCGGATGGCATCCACTTTGACGGGGACGGCGTGTTCCGAAACGAAGCAAGTGACGCGCGCACCTGTCAGTTGGCCCGCGAGCGCCACGCCCTGTCCGTGATTGCCCGCCGAGGCTGTGACGATCCCCGCTTCGCGTTCCCAACCTTCCAGTGATAACACTTTATTCAGCGCGCCGCGCGCTTTGAACGAACCTGTCTTCTGACGGTTCTCCCATTTGATAAAGAGATTGCGCGCCGCATCATGCGTCAATGGTGTGCGGACGATGTGCGGCGCGATTCGCTCGTCAGCCTGGTCGATCCATTCGGAAGGAATCATGCCGAAGATCCTCGCGCGATGCGGATGGCGAGAAGCGGGTCGTCCGTCAGGATTCCATCTACGCCCCAGCCGATGAGTCGACGAATATCCTCTTCCCTGTTCACTACCCATACATTGATCTTACGTTTCAGTTTGTGGACGCGCTGCACCTGCTGTGCGGTCACATCGCTCAGGTGGGGATGCAAGGCGGTGTAATCGCCAAAGCTGAATCCGAACGAACGTCCCCACACGCCCCATCTGCCCTTGATGGTGATCAGGCCGCGCGGCACTTCAGGCAGGAGTCGCCCCGCTTTTTTCAAATTCCACGGCAGGAAAGACGAAAAGATGACATTTTTTTGCAATCCGTGTCGGCGGACCAGTTCGCATACTTTTTCGACCAGGTCATCGAACGGCGTGGAAAAGTTTTTCAACTCAATATTGATAATGGCGCGTTTGCCGATTTCGGCAAATACTTCTTCCAGAGTGGGGATTTTCTCGCCGCGAAATTTCTCCGAGAAGGAACTGCCCGCGTCCAGTTCGCACAGTTCCGCCAGCGAAAAATCGCAGAGTTTGCCATGCCCGTTCGTGAGACGGTCTACGGTTGTATCGTGAGACACAACGACGTGACCGTCAGATGTCAATTGCGTATCCAATTCGAAGCCATCCGCGCCCAGTTCCAAGGCGGCGCGGAAAGCGGACAGTGTGTTTTCGGGTGCGTAGTTCTTCGCACCGCGATGACAGAGAATCAATGGAGAGGGCAGGTCAGCAAGCATGGGATGATTATACAATACGTGATGTGGATTGCGGGCTTACAGTGTACGAAACATAGTAACGACTTTAGTCGTCTGGGAAAAACGGCTAAAGTCGTTACGATTTGTGTAATTCTTTTACAACTGCGAACGATCAACCCCCGATCGTCGCCTTGATCACTTTATAGCCTTCCGCTTCAAACGCCGAAGCGATCTTGTCCTGGAGTTCCACCCCTGGCGTCAGGGAGATCATGTAGCCGCCGCGGCCTCCGCCTGTCACCTTCGCACCCCAGGCTCCACGCTCCAAAGCATCCTTGCACATCTTGTCCAGAATCTCGTGCGAGTACTCCATCTCGGCCAGGAGTTGGTGATTGGTCACCATGACTTCCCCGACCTTCTTCAGATCGCCTGCTTCCAGCGCCGTTTTCATTTCACGTCCCTGGTCTGTGATAGCCTGCATACGCGAAGCGAAGAGTGCGGGATTTTCCTTTTTCTGCCGCTCGCTGAACTCATCGAGAAGGGCGGTGTTGGCGGTGATGCCGCTATTGGCCAAGACAATTTCAAACGGCTTCGGGGTCTTGATCTTTTCGAAATTCTGCTTTCCATCCTTTAGCCAGAAACGCAGAAGTCCGCCGTACGTGGAGGCGGTATTGTCCACGCCGCTGGCGATTCCGTGATAGGGAAATTCTCCCTGCCAGGCCACGTGGTTGATTTGTTCAATCGTGTATCCTAACTTGAATTCCTCGTTCAAGGCCCGCGCCAGCGAAACACAACTGGCCGCGCTGGCACCCACACCACTCCCCGCGAGCAGGTCCCCGCCGACAGTGATCTTGATGGGATTCTTTTTGACGTCAATGTTCATGACTTCGAGAACACGGTTGATGGAGCCAACCTGCTGTTCCTTTTTCTTTTCCTTATAACCTGGGACCTCGATGCGATTGTCTTCCAGAATCCACCCTTCGCCTGTCGCGAGACGTTCGACGGTTGTCTCCGTTTCGTAGGAAATTGCCGAAACGATCGCGGGGACTTCTTCCAAAACGAATTGGTCCCCAATCAAAATAGTCTTACCAAAACCCGTGCCTTTACCCATTGGATTCTCCTTGAATGATTTTTTCCATCTCTTCGATGAGTCGTTCTTCTTTGCCAATTGCCACGGTCGTGGCCGCTGTCAGGCTGTGACAGGCATCCGAAAATCCGCCCAGCCTGTTCGTCGCTTCGGGAAGCAGGATATTAAGTCCCATGACGCGCCCTGCTCGAATCTCCCCTTCCATGAAGGGGGATACCCGCATGGAAATCTTGACCTCGTTGAACTTGATTGCTCCAAACCCAGGGATTTCGTCAGGGATGATTTGGAATCCCGCCAGATATTTATTGGGGTCGATCAACTTCGTCTCCCGAATCACGTCGCAAAACGCCCCGATCATCTTCACACCCATCGGGAAGAAACGGTTCTCCACATGGAACCACTGGATGTGAGTCGCCTGTTTCCATCCACCCGCCTGAAGCCGCGTGATTTCTTCATCAAAGATCTTCTTGCGAGTAGCCTTTAATTCCTCCACCATCTTATCGGACTCGGGTGAAACGCCCTCGAGACAGACTTTGACGCCCATATCGGGTCCATTGTGGTAATACCCGACACCTCCCAACAGGTCGAGATAATCACCGAATTCGAGAACGGGAATTTCGCCCGTTGAAGTTTTCAACCAATATTGCTCGCCTTTTTCGACTTGCTTGATCGCGAACTTTTCTTGTTCGACGGCTTCCAGTGCCGCATCCCGATTCTGACTGACGAGGCGTCCGTCCACGAAGAAACCGTCCGCCACCGCGCCGACAGCGGCAATCGAAGCCAGATCGTGGTTGATCGGGTCCATCGTCACCGCGAAGAGATAGCAGGTGGTGGAGCCTGAGATGTCGCGGTCCCCTTTCAGTCCGAAAAGATCGGGATCAAGGTTGTGGACTTTTGGGTCGGTGGAAGCCTCCGCGACGTGGTGATCCAAAATCAGCGTTAGATTCCTGCCCTTGTTCAGTTCGGAGATCATCGGCGCGATGCGTCCTGCGAAATCGGCAAAGACGATGATGCGGCCCTCCTGCTCGTAGACCTTCCTCAGCACGGCAGGGTAAGGCTTTTCCAAACAGAAGCGACGAACCTGATAACCCTGCCTCTCGAATGCGCGGGTCAGGATGGCGCCTGAGGTGATCCCGTCTGCATCGTTATGATGAAAGATTTGTATGGATTTATCAGGCCAGTGCTTTAATTCCCGAATGGCCTCTTCCATTGCAGAAAACCATTTGTTCAGCATAATTCTCCTTATGATTGCGTATTCTATCACGGAAGAATTTCAACGGAACAGCGTCCAAATCAAGGCGGTGGCGAAGAAAATGTCGTCCCGCCTCGTTGACAAGGGTGTTGTCTCTGCGTATGATTGAACGCGCCTGTCGGATGGTTGCTGCGCCACATCATCAGCAGGTGGAGTCTTCTCCGTGACTCGACAGGCAAAACCAAACACTCCGAAAATAGGTTTCCATGATGACAAACATCGAAAATTTGAGTTCGGTTCGCGGCTTCCTGCTGGATATGGATGGCACTTTCTACCTGAGTGATCGCCTGCTGGAGGGCGCTTTACGCTTTATTGATCTCTTGCGCGAGCAAAAGAAAGAATTTCTTTTCCTCACCAACAACTCATCCAAACATCGCCGCCAGTATGCTGAAAAGATCACGCAGTTGGGGCTCCCCCTCCCCGAGGAATTGGTGCTGACTTCGGGAGAAGCGACCGCGCTCAATCTGCAAAAACAGAAGCCAGGGGCTAGACTCTACGTGGTTGGCACGCCGTCTCTAGAAGAGGAGTTCCGTCAACATGGTTTCCAACTCGTAGCAGAGAAACCTGACTTTCTGGTGCTGGGTTTCGACACGACCCTGACATATCAAAAACTTTGGAAATTGTGTGATTTTGTGCGGGAGGGCGCACCATACATTGCGACTCACCCCGATTTCAACTGCCCCACAGAAACGGGCTGGATGCCAGATGTCGGCGCGATGATCGCCTTTGTCAATGCTGCGACGGGCAGGGAACCAGACCTGGTGGTCGGCAAACCAAACCGCCTCATCGTGGACGCGGCGGCCGCCAAGATGAAACTACCGGTCAACCAGTTGGCAATGATCGGCGACCGTCTATACACGGATATTGCGCTTGGTCAATCCAGCGGGATTATTACCGTGCTGGTTCTGAGCGGTGAAACAAAAATCGAAGATTTAAAAGACTCCCCCTTTCAACCGGATTACACATTCCAAAACCTGGCTGGCGTAGCAGATTGGCTGGAGAAGAACGGATAATCCTTTTTCGGCACTCTGTGCAAGAGACAACTCGTCCTGTTCTACAAATCCACAAAGTAGGCCTGCGCGGCGCGGTCGAGCATTTCGCGCGTCATGGCAGGCTCGACGGAAAGATAGGATGCGATATCCAGGATTTGGTCGCACAGGTCGCGCGGATGCGAGGCGCGTAGTTTGCGGTTACGTTTCACATACCATTCCTGCAACAAGTAGGCCAGCCCCTGATCATTGTAGGGAATCTTTTTATCTGCCGCGACGCGCTTGAAGATTTCGCGATACTCGTCGTAGGAGGGATCGCCAATCTCGATTTTGTGGCGCAGGCGGCGCAGGAAAGCCTCGTCCACCAAGTCTTTTGGCGGCAGGTTGGTGGAGAAGACCACCAGCACGTCGAAGGGAATCTCGAATTTGCGCCCCGTGTGGAGGGTCATATAGTCCACGCGGTTTTCGAGCGGGACGATCCAACGGTTGAGCAGGTCGCGCGGACGGACCTGCTGGCGGCCAAAGTCGTCAATGAGGAGGATGCCGCCGTTGGCTTTCACCTGGAACGGCGCTTCGTAGAATTTATGCGTGTCGTCGAAGACAAGGTCCAAGCCTTCGAGGGTCAACTCACCGCCGACAACGATGAACGGACGGCGGATTTTGATCCAGCGTGGGTCGCGCCGCGTAGACGGACGCAGGCCTCCCGTTGAGCCTGAAACGGATTCCGATTCGGGCGCGGCGCGGTGGCTGACGGCATCGTAGAGTTTGATCACCTGCCCGTCGAGATAGATCGCGAAGGGAATGTACATCGTCTGCGCGAGGGCAAGATTGCCGAAGGCGCGGGCGATGCTAGTCTTGCCGTTACCGGGAGGGCCATAAAGGAAAATGGATGTGCCAGAGTTGAGGGCGGGGCCCAACCGCTGGAAGGACGCCTCGGAAATGACCAGTTGCGAGAGAATCTGGCGCATCGTCCGCGTGGTGACGGTGAGCCGTCCGCTTTTTTGCCGTCGGATGGATTCGTTGTAGATGTCGAAGGGCACGGGCGCGGGCCCCGCGTATTGGCTGCGCTCGAGCGCTTCGCGGGCGCGGGCAATGCCTGCGCCAGTGATGGCATACGTGTACGCGCCCTCGCCCAGTCCGCCTTGCGAGGATTTGACCTCGATCAGTTTATCCGCTTTGAGCGCTTGAAGAATCGTATCAGTGATGCCCGCAAAAGGCAGGGCGATCTCCTCCGCGATCTTGAAACCGTTCATATAGCCCTGAAAATACAGAATTTTCAGGGCTAAATCCTGCAACCACAAGGGTGACAGGCCGGTATCATCCACGCTGTTAAGCGTGGAAGGATAAAAAGGTGTAGATGAGGTTGTGGATTCGCCTGGGCGTGAGATGGTCATAGCGGCCTCCCGGAGCGGGATGGATTCAGTAACATGGCGATTATAGCATCAATGCAATTTCGTTTATAATTCCCGCCATGAAACTATCAGTCATCATCCCTGTATTCAATGAAATTGGAAATATAGAAGAAATTCTCAAACGGGTAAAAGCCACCAAAAAAGCCGAAGAAATCGTCGTGGTGGATGACGGCTCACGGGACGGAACGCGCGACCTCCTTAAGAAACTGGACGGCAAGGAAAAGGTGCGCGTGATCCTGCACGAGAAAAATCAGGGAAAGGGCGCGGCGGTTCGCACGGGATTGGACGCGGCCACGGGCGAAATCATCCTCATCCAGGATGCCGACCTCGAATACGACCCGCGCGACTATCCAATCCTGCTCCAGCCCCTCGAAGAAGGCATCGCGGACGTGGTGTACGGTTCCCGCTTCCTCGGTGGGCCGCGTCGGGTGACGATGTACTGGCACATGATCGCCAACAAATTACTGACATTCATGACCAACATCCTGTACGACACCATCCTAAGCGACATGGAAACCGGCTACAAGGTTTTCCGCCGCAAAGTGGTGGAGGGGATGAAGTTGCACGCCAAACGCTTCGACTTCGAGCCGGAGTTCACTGCCAAAGTGCTGAAACGTCACTACCGCATCTACGAAGTGCCGATCTCGTTCAATCCACGCGATTATTCACAGGGAAAGAAGATCAAGTTGAGGGACGCGTTCGAAGCGGTGTGGACGCTGTTGAAATACAGGTTTGTGGATTAAATTAGCCTCGGAAGTCTTGAAGACTTCCGAGGCTTTTTTTACGCAAGTTAATGCCTTCTCCTCCCCAATATTCCAAACCCAATCAGCAAAACAGCAAAACTGAAAATCAAAATTCCGATTGCCATTCCATTCTGTCGGACAAAATCGCCTGTTGTGACGGGAGATTGCGGCGCACCTGTGGAAATAGCCGTGTACGTCGCGATGGGCGTGACGATGAAATCATAAGCCACGTTCGCGGCAGGTAGTGTGGGCGTTAACGCCGCGTCGGGAGGAGGCTGGGTGGCTCCCTTCATCACGATCAATTTTTGCCCAGGGTAGATCACAGGCGTGGCGGGCAGGTTATTCAAGCGGCGGAGATCATCAATGGTTGTCCCATATTGAATCGCAATGCTCCACAGCGCCTGTCCATATTTCACTTCGTGGATCACTTCCCCGTTCGGAAGCGCGGTGGCGCGCGCGACGGGAATCGAATATTGCGGGAGCAGGCTGTTTTCCGCGTATTGAGTCGATTCGCCGTAACAGGCCGTCACCGTCATCGGGATGCCCGTCAGGATGCCCGCCGCCTCGTATTGCATCTGTCCGCTGGCCGTGCTGAGGGCAGTCTCGAGGACAACATACGTCTGGTCGCTGACCGCGACCGCCGCACCGATGTCACTGCGATTGGGGTCAACCATCGTATCGGTGTGCGGTTCATCGCCCAGCCACATTCGGATGGCCTCCTCTGCTGTGTAGGCGGTCCCCCAGTTTTCGGAGCGATAGCCGTCGAGCGAGAGCGCACCCGCGAGGGGAAAGCCGCGGCGGAGCAGATCCTGGCCGAGGGTCATGCCGCAGGGACGTTCGTGTCCGATCGCTCCGTTCGACGCGGCGAGTGCGCTGGCCTGGTCTGCCGCGACCTGCATGAGAATGGAGTTGGTGGTGAGAATGTTCAGTCCGCGCGAGGCGCGCAGGTTGTTGACCGCGGCGATAATCTCGCCCGCTGTGGGGAGAGATGGCTGGGGAGTTTCGGTGGCAGAATCCTGCTCGGGCGGGGAAAATGCCGAAGAGGCCTCCGCCCGCGCGAGCGGGGAAAGACCGAGGAGTCCAATCAAGAGAAAGAGCATGGCGGAGAGAGTCCAAATGCGTTTCATGTCATCTCCTGGTGATATGTTGCAATTGTACGCGAAAAATAACAGGGAAATTTTTTTTCTAATGCGCAGGTTATAATGAACGCATGTTCATAGACCAGGTTGAAATTTACGTTCGTTCAGGAAAAGGCGGCGACGGCATGATGCACTTCCGCCGCGAGAAGTATATGCCGCGCGGCGGTCCCGATGGCGGCGATGGCGGCAAGGGCGGCGACCTCATCTTTGAGGTGCGCGCCACGCTCAACACGCTTTCGGCGTTTCGTCCCAATCAAAAGTTTCAGGCGGAGGATGGGAAGAACGGCGGTTCGAATCAGAAATCGGGACGCGGCGGCGAGGACCTGGTGATTCCCGTCCCACCTGGGACGGCCATCTTCGACGCGGACACGCGCACGCTGGTCGGCGATCTGACGCAGGCGGGTCAACGCCTGACCGTTTGCCGCGGTGGCCGCGGCGGACGCGGCAACCAGCATTTCGCGACCTCGCGCAACCAGGCGCCGCGCATGGCCGAGAAGGGCGAGCCTTTTGAGGAGCGGCGACTCAAACTCGAATTGAAGTTGATCGCGGATATTGGCCTGGTCGGCCTGCCGAACGCGGGCAAGTCCACACTGCTCACCGCGTTGACGAACGCGCGTCCGAAGATCGCGCCGTACCCATTCACGACGCTCGAACCGAATCTCGGCGTGGCGCAGATTGATGACGACACGAACGTCGTCCTCGCGGACATCCCAGGCCTGATCGAAGGCGCGGCAGACGGTGCAGGACTCGGCCACGACTTTTTACGTCACATCCAGCGGACGCGCGTTTTGATTCACCTGCTCGATGGACTCGGCGAAGACCCGCTGGCAGATTTCAGCCAGATCAATTCCGAGTTGGCATTATTCGACCCGAATCTCGCCAGGAAGCCGCAGATCGTGGCGCTGAATAAAATTGACCAGCCCGAAGTTCAAGAACGTTTCGCCGATTTGAAAAAGAAATTCAAGAAACAAAAGGTCGAGTTGATGTCGGTTTCTGCGCTGGCACGGACGAATACGCGCGACCTGTTGTTGAAGGCCGCACACAAACTCGCGGAAACGCCAACAATGGAAGAGGTGGAGCCGTCCCTGCCCGTCTACCGTCCGCAGGATGATCCAAACCAGTTCGAGGTCAAGCGCGAGGGCGAAAACGAATGGCGCATCTCTGGCGCGGCCATCGAACGCTCCGCCAAAATGACCTACTGGCAACACGAAGGTTCGTTGCGTCGATTCCAAAAACTGATGGAAAAACTCGGCGTGGACGAGGCGCTCCGCCAGGCGGGAATCAAGGAGGGCGATACGGTTTATATTGGCGAGGAGTTTGAGTTGGAATGGCAGGAATAGGTTGGTAATGGTGCTTGGTAATTTGATTGTTGAAAACTGGTCAACTTCATTTCCATGACAAAAAGAACCTCGGAGACATTCATCTCCGAGGTTCTGCTTTCTGCTTTCAGGTTTCCGCTTACTTTTTGCTCTTTTTTGCCGCTGGCTTCGCGGCCTTGCCATTACTACCGCGCCCCATCGCGTCCATCACAGCCACAGACGCGATCTGCACAATGGCATTCACGTCGTCGCCTGTCTGCAATACATGGACGGGCGCGCCCATGCCGAGCAGGATGGGGCCAATGGCCTTGGCATTGCCGAGGCGGGCCAGCAGTTTGTAGGCAATGTTCGCTGATTCGAGCGAGGGGAAGACCAACACGTTGGCATCCTTGACCGTGCTGAATGGATAACGCTCCTCTACGATCTCCGAGGCAACAGCGGTATCAGCCTGCATCTCACCATCCACCACCAGGTCGGGGCGGCGGGCTTTTGTGAGGGCGACGGCTTTCTGAATCTTCTCCGAGAGCGGATGCGGCGTGGAGCCAAAGTTGGAGAACGAGAGGAACGCAACGCGCGGCTCAATCTCAAGTTGCTTGGCGTAATCCGCGGCGAGGCATGCAATCTCCACCAGGTCTTCCGCGGTCGGGTCAATGTTGACCGTGGCGTCGGTGAAGAGATAGACGCGGTCATCCACGATCATGATGTACACACCCGCCGCGCGGGCCACGCCCGGCGCGGTGTGATGGACACGCAACGCGGGCCGAATCACATCAGGATATTCGTAGGTCAGGCCAGAGATGAACGCATCGGCGTCGCCCATCTTGACCATCATCGAACCGAAGATGTTGGTCTGTCGAATGCGGTTGCGCGCAATGGAAACCGACACGCCTTTGCGGGCGCGAATTTCGTGGTAAGCCTTGGCATATTCTTCGATGCGCTTAAAGGTGGCGGGGTCCACCATATCGGGACAGCAAGACAGACCAAGTTCCTCGATGCGCTTTTGGATGACTTCAGGACGCCCAATCAGGATAGGATTGGCGATGCCCTCTTCCTTGATCTGATACGCGGCACGGATTACCTTTGGTTCTTCCCCTTCCGCGAACGCGACACGCTTCATCCCACCGCTGGAGCGCGCCTTGTTCTGGAAGAAGTAACGCACCTGCTCACCCTTGCCCAACCGCATGGCCAATTGTTCGCGATATTCAGACATGTCAATCGGCTTACGCGCGACGCCTGTCTTCATCGCCATATCAGCAACGGCGGGCGCTTCCCACAACAGCACGCGCGAGTCGAGCGGCTTGGGGATGATGTAATCGCGTCCGAATTTCAGACTGTCCACACCATAAGCGCGTAGAACAGAATCGGGCACATCTTCCTTGGTTAATGCAGCGAGGGCTTGTGAGGCGGCAAATTTCATCTCCTCGTTGATGGCGCGGGCGCGTACGTCCAGCGCGCCGCGGAAAATGAAGGGGAAACCCAACACATTGTTGATCTGGTTGGTGTAATCCGAACGACCAGTGGCGATGATTAAATCCTTGCGGACCGATTTGGCCAGATCGGGATTGATCTCGGGATCGGGATTCGCCATGGCAAATATAATCGGGTCCTTCGCCATGGATTTGACCATTTCGGGCGTCATCACGTTCGCAACAGACAGGCCATAGAACACGTCCGCGCCGCGCAAAGCATCGGCCAGAGTACGCGCATCGGTGTCCCGAACAAAGCGCTGTTTGTATTTGTTCAGGTCGGTGCGTCCGCTGTGGATAACGCCTTTGCTATCGCACATCATAATATTCTCGCGCTTCACGCCCCAGCGAATGGCCAATTCTGCACAGGAAATTGCCGAAGCGCCCGCTCCCGAAATCACCACGCGGATCTCGCTGTGCTTCTTTCCGACCAGTTCGAGCGCGTTCGCCAGCCCAGCCGAGGAGATGATGGCTGTCCCGTGCTGGTCATCGTGGAAGACGGGAATATCCAGCATCTTCTTGAGTTCTTCTTCGATGTAGAAACATTCGGGGGCTTTAATGTCCTCGAGATTGATCCCGCCAAAAGTCGGGGAGATCGCGGCGACGACTTTGATGATCTCGTCGGGGTCATGCGAATTGACCTCGATGTCGAACACGTCCACATCCGCGAATTTTTTGAAAAGAACGCCCTTCCCCTCCATGACGGGTTTCCCCGCCAGTGCGCCCCGGTCACCGAGACCGAGAATGGCCGTGCCATTCGAAACGACTGCCACCAAATTCCCCTTGGATGTATATTCGTAGGCTAGTTCGGGGTCTTTTTCGATCTCAAGCACGGGGACTGCCACGCCCGGCGTATAAGCCAGGCTCAGGTCGCGTTGGGTATCCATCGGCTTGGTCGGGACGACTGCTATTTTGCCGGGTTTACCCTTCAGGCGATGATACTCAAGTGCATCTTCACGAGTGATGTTGGCCATGGGACCTCCGATATTCAAAATGAATGGATGATAATCTATCAAATTATCGCACAACCCAGCAAAATCACATAGTTCTTTTCGTCACATATTTCGGGTAATTTCCATTCGGAAGCCCTCTCCATCAGGTATTTTTAATGTATAATCAACAGAAATCCGCAAGGATAAATCTGACCATTTTCCGCCGTTTCCACGGCCCGGCTTGCAAACTGCACGACTACGACTCCTGCCCTGCAATTGGGATAAATTGCGACGAAAACCGAACTGACTTGAAGGATTTTGGTGATTGTTGATTTGAACCGTCATCCGGTTTAACGTAACTTCCCGTTCCGCCTCACGCGGGACGTTTAGGCTGTTGTAGCCAACCTGAACCTTTTCGCACAGCCGAGGCCGCTCCGGGCGGTCTGCGGCTGTGTGTTTTTAATGAAAAAAATAACCGCCATCGAAGTCCAAAAGAAGAACCCCAAACGGGTGAACATCCACCTCGACGGGGAATTCGCCTTCGGACTGGACCGTTTTGTAGCCGCATGGCTGGTCGTTGGGCAGACACTCGATGAGGAAAAGATCGCCAGACTCCAGGCCGAGGACGCACAGGAAAAAGCATATCGTCAAGCCCTGTTGTTTCTTGGCGTACGCGCCCGCTCGGAAAGGGAAGTCCGCAAGAACCTTGAAAAGCACGAGATGCCTCCCGCTGTGATCGAGCAGACCATCGAACGTCTGCGGGAGGAACACCTGCTGAACGATGGGCAATTCGCGCAGGATTGGGTGACGAACCGCTCCGAGTTCCGCCCGCGCTCGCGCCGCGCGCTCATCGTCGAGTTGAAGCAGAAGGGGCTCGCGGAAGCCGACATCAGGTCCGCGACCGAGGCGATGGATGAAGAAGCCCTGGCCTACGCGGCCGCCGAAAAGCGCGTCCGCAGGCTGGAAGGTCTGGAATGGAACGATTTCCGCAAAAAACTGGGCGATTTCCTCGCAAGGAGAGGATTCGCGTACGATGTCGTCGCACCGACGGTGAAACGTCTTTGGAGCGAGTGCGGTGGCAGTACAAATACTGAATTTGAAGATGAGGAAGTCTCATGAACCCGTTGATCACGAACTTATTTGCACTACTGTTTGGATTGGCCATTGGTGCCGCGGCTGGTTACTTCTTCCACCGCTACCAGGTGGACAAGGCAATGCGCGACCAGCAGGAAAAAGCCGCCAGCATTTTGAAGGGCGCCAACGAACAGGCGCGGCTGATCGAAGCCCAGGCGCGCGAGAATGCCGCCAAGATGATGCAGACCGCGGAGCAGGATATCAAGGAGCGCCGCGCAGAAAACAGCCGCGAGGCGGAGAGGCTTGACAAGCGCCGCACTGAACTGGAAAGCCGCGCCGACAAATTGGAACAGCGCGAGCAGAACCTGAACAAACGCCAATCCACCGTTGACCGCCGTGCCAACGAGATCGAAAAACTGTACGGCCAGGAAGTGGCGAAACTGGAACAGATCTCCAATCTCTCGCAGGATGAGGCGCGCAAAGATTTGTTCGCGGCCGTGGAAAAGGAAGCCCGCGCCGACATGGCGCGCATCTACCGCCAGATCGAGGCCGAGGCGCGCGAGGAGGGCGAGAAACGCGCCCGCAAGTTGATCGCGGACGCCATCCAGCGCGTCGCGTCAGAACACGTGGCCGAAGTCACCAGTTCGCGAGTCACCCTGCCGAACGAGGAGATGAAGGGACGCATCGTCGGCCGCAATGGGCGCAACATCAAAGCCTTTGAGCAGGCCGCGGGTGTGGATGTGATTGTGGACGATACGCCCGAATCTGTCACCATCTCGTGCTTCGACTCGGTGCGCCGCGAGATCGCGCGCCGCGCGCTGACGCGTCTCACCGTGGACGGGCGCATTCATCCCACCCACATCGAAAAGATCATCGAGGATGAGACCAAGGCGGTGGAAAAGATCATCAACGAGGCAGGCGAACAAGCCGCCTACGACGCCAACATCGCGGGGTTGCATCCCGAAGTGTTGCGCATGATGGGACGCTTGAAATTCCGCACATCATACGGACAGAACCAACTTTCGCACGCGGTGGAAGTTTCCAAACTGGCGGGAATCCTTGCCGCTGAACTGGGCGCGGATGTGGAAATCTCCAAACAGGGCGGCTTTCTGCACGATATCGGCAAGGCCATGGATCACAACCAGGAAGGCACACATGCCGGGCTGGGCGCGGAGTTTTGCAAACGCTACAACGTGAACCCGAAGGTGGTCAACGCCATCGCTTCACACCATCACGAAACCGAGCAGGAGAGCATCGAAGCCGTCATTGCCGAAGCCGCGGACGCTATTTCGGGTGCGCGCCCTGGAGCACGTCGCGAAGACCTGGAAGCCTACATCAAGCGCATCAAGAATCTCGAAGACCTGACCAATTCGTTCAAGGGTGTGCAACAGAGTTTTGCCATCCAGGCGGGACGCGAAGTGCGTATCATCGTCCGCCCGGAGGAAATTGACGATCTCGATTCAGCGCGGCTGGCGCGTGACGTGGCCAAGAAGATCGAGGAGACGATGCAGTATCCGGGCCAGATCAAGGTGACGGTCATCCGCGAGACGAGGGCTGTGGACTACGCAAAATAGTCGGCCCGTCAAGCAAGATGATCGTTTGCAAACATGAACCCATCAGAGACAAGTAGCAGGCAAAAATCTGAGTCTATTAGTCTGAGGGTTTTCCTTGCGCGGTTAATCACCCTGGGGAGTTATACAGGCGTTTACATCGCGACATTTCGCTACAGCATTGATGCCTTGGGAGACGTTGGTGCCGCGCTGATCACTCTGCCGGTTGTTCTTACAGGATGGTATTGGGGAACCGGCGCTGGGATCATCGCCGGACTGGCCGCCATCATCTTGAACATTGCTCTTTTCAAAAACCTCATGGGATACGAACTGCCATTCGCAATCACCAACGGCTGGCCGGGCAATATCATGCTGATTCTCGTGAGCGTAGTTGCGGGTAATTTGAGACGGGCATTCAAAAAACATTCCCAGGTCGAGAACGAATTGCGAACCCGCGAACGCTACCTGACTCTCATCAACATCGCGACACAAGATCTCCTTACAACCGTTGACCTAGAAACCGGTTATTACAACGTTATCACCCATCTGGTGAATTTTCTCACCGCGGATTACGGACATCTCATTTTTTGGGACAAGACACAGAGAAAAGCAACCCTGATGGCATCCACTTGGCAAGCCGAAGCAAGAGTTGCGTTGAATCCTCAGGAAACAAGAATCGTCATGCAAGTTCTGCAAAATGGACATGCCCAAGCCATTAACGACTCGACGAACTCAAATCAGGTTATTAATCTGGCCCTTTCCGGAGACAATACCCGACCACCCAAATCCATTATTTATATACCACTCATAACAATGGAAAACAAACTGGGAGTGGTCGTCCTGGGATTCGATACGCCGCACTGGTTCAGCCAGAATGAGATTCTCTTTGCCGAACTGGCCTGCAAACAGGTGGCACTCGCATTGAGAGATGTATTGCAGGATGTCGAACTCCAACGCCGCCTGCGCGAATCCAATGCGTTGGCTGAAATTGGACGCGCCTTGAGCAAAACCGAGCGCACCAGCCCGCATAATGTTCTGCAAATGATCGTTGATTCTGCCAGGGATTTAATCCCGAATACCGAGCAAGCTGTCATTCATTTATTCGATAATGAGGAGCAGGTATTGATTCCGCAGGCCGTTTCCGGGTACCAAGAGCAAGGCGGCCCAGGAAAGACCAAGATGGGCATTGGGGAAGGTGTAGCTGGAAAAGTGATCGCTGAACGGACAGTGGTCAGCATCGCAGATGTGCAGACAGATCCACGCTTCCTGCAACAAAACACTCCAGCCAGATACCGTTCACTTATGGTCGCTCCGGTGCAAAGCGGCGATGATTGCATCGGCACCATCAGTATTCAAAGCAGTTTGCCGGCCGTCTTCACCGCAGAAGAAGAGGAACTCCTCAGCGCGCTGGGAGCACAAGCGGCCATTGCCATTGAAAACGCCCACCTGCTTGAAACCACCACGCAGGGATATAAGGAAATCAGTGCACTGTATCGCATCACACAGGGTCTGGCCTCATCACTGGAAACAGAGAAGTTGATGAAGGATGTGGTGGAACTTCTGCAACAGAATTTCGGGTATTATCACACTGCAATTTTGGTCATTGAACCCGAAACGGACGATTTAGTGGTTCATCATGGAAGCGGAAAGATTGGCGAACTTCTCAAGGGACAGCGCATACCGGCGGGGACGGGCATCATAGGACACGCGGCTGAAACCAAGGAAGCATTCTTCACAAACGATGTGAATAAAGTGGTTTTTTATTCCCCTCACCCACTTTTGCCCGACACTCAATCCGAGATGGCTGTGCCAATTAAGATCGGCGAACGCGTATTCGGGGTGCTGGACGTGCAACAAAAATCTCCCAACCGCCTCTCAGAACGCGACCTTCAACTCGTCCGTACAGTGGCAGACCAACTGGCCGTTTCCCTGCAAAAAGCCTCACTCTATTTGGATCTTCAGGCGGCGCTCGAGCAGGAAAAATCCACGCGTGCCCAACTTGTGCAAAGCGAGAGATTGGCCCTCGTTGGTCGTTTATTGGCCTCGGTTTCGCACGAATTGAACAACCCCCTGCAGGCCATTCAAAATGCGCTCTTCCTCCTTAAGGACGATAAAGGCATATCCGCCCAAGGCAGACAGGATCTACAAATCGTCCTCTCTGAAACCGAGCGAATGGCGGGGCTGATCGAACGCCTGCGCACCTCCTATCGTGCGACACATCTTGATGACTTCCAACCAGTGCAGATCAATGCAATCGTGGAGGATGTATACGCGTTGCTCGCCACCCACTTGCGCCATAAAGAGATCGCCTTCGAATTCCATCCGGACCCGGACCTGCATCTCGCCCACGGCTTACCCGACCAGATTCGACAAGTGACACTCAACCTGCTCATGAATGCGGCCGAGGCCGTTTCAACGGGAGGCCGGCTGATCGTTACAACCGAGAAGGCCGAAAACCGGGAGATTCTCCTCTCTGTTTCAGACAACGGCCCCGGCATAGATCCCGTCCTCCTGCCCCACATTTTCGATGCCTTCGTCACCAGCAAGGACAGCGGTACCGGCCTGGGATTGACGATCACGTATGATATCGTCCATCGCCACCGGGGACGGATCCAGGCTGTGAATAATCCCACTGGCGGAGCCACCTTTAAAATCTGGTTGCCCACCATCCAAACGGAGCAGGCATGAACCAACGTGGCCGCATCCTTGTTATTGACGATGAAGCCGCCCTGCGGCAGACTCTGGCGCGCATCCTGCAACGCGAAGGCCATGAGGTGACCACTGCCGAAAGCGGAGAAATGGGGTTATCCCTGCTTGCCAACACCCCGTTTGACCTGGTTTATATGGATCTCCGCATGCCGGGGATGGCCGGCCTGGACACATTGAAGGCCATACATACCAGCCAACCCAACCTGCCCGTCATCCTTTTTACCGCCCAACCCGATATGCAATCGGCTGTAGAAGCGCTGCGCCTCGGGGCCACCGATTACCTGTTGAAGCCTCTCCAGCCTGAGGTCCTGATCGAGCGAACGCGAAAGACACTCATTGGTCTGGAAAAGGACCGTCGGCGGCGAGAAATCCAGGCGCAGATCGATTCCCTGCAAACCGAGTTGAAGAAACTGGAAGCGGATGAAACAATTTCCCCATTGGACGTGCCCGCTTCGGTCAACGAAGAGCGCTTCCTCTCTCGTGGAAAATTGACCCTCGACCTGCACACGCGGCGCGTCACTGTTGGCAAACGCGTGGTCAACCTGCCTCCCACCGCATTCGATTACCTGCTCGTGTTGGCACGGCACGCCCCAAATGTGGTGGATTATCAAACGCTCGTCACAGAGGCGCAGGGTTACCAGGCGGATGTGCGCGAGGCGCAGGAACTTGTCAAATGGCACATCCACCACATCCGTCAGGCGATCGAGGCGGACGCGCAAAATCCAGCATTCATCATTAATGTGCGGGGAAGCGGGTATCGGTTCGTGGCCGACTAATGATGAAAGACCGGGTTTCTGCAAAAGCCTGGTCTTTGCCAACTTTTGCCAACTTTTACAGGCAAATGACAATCTGTCTGGCGGGGGAAACTCGGTCAAAATAGGGCCGATGACCGATCAAACCCATCTTTCCGGCGAATTCCCTGTTCGTATTCTGATCGTGGATGATCATCCCACCACGGCCACCACCCTGGCGCGCGCGGTGGCGCAATTAGGTTCCAAAGTGGAGGTTTTCTCCGCCACCAGCGGCCGCGAGGCGCTGGAACGTGTGCAAGGAAGCGCGGCGGATATTTTAATCACCGATATGATCATGCCCGAAATGAACGGTCTCGAACTTGTGGAAAAGTTACAAGAGCATCCGGGGGGCAAGCCAGCCCATGTTATTTTGATTACCGCATATGATGTGCCCGGCCTAAAAGAATCCTCGCGGCGCATGAAGGTGGACGAGATCATCGTTAAACCTGTACGGCCGGAGCGCATCTGCCAGATCGTGGGAAATTTTTTGGAAGATTGGAGCCGCGCCAAGCCGCCCGCGAAAGAAAAAGCCTCCCAAAAATCATTCAAAATATTGATCGCGGATGACCGCCCCGACAACGTAACCCTGTTGTCGCGTTACATCGAAAACGAGGGCTACGAATACATCACCGCGTCCGATGGTGTTGAGGCGTTGGAACGGGTACGCGAGCACCTTCCCGACCTGGTTTTACTCGACATCAACATGCCCAAAAAGGATGGCTTCGCGGTGCTGGAAGAGATCCGCGCCGACCCGGCGTTGCAACACATCCCGGTCATCATCCTGACCGCGGCCCGCATCGACCCCGCGGACGTTCAATCGGGCTTCAATCTCGGCGCTGACGACTATGTGCTTAAACCGTTCGACCGCCGCGAATTGATGGCGCGCATCCGCACCAAACTGCGCGTGAAAGAGACCGAAGACGTGATGCGCCGCCGCAATCGTGAATTGAGCCTGCTCCCTGAAATTGGCAAGGAATTGAGCGCCCGTCTCGACATTGACGAACTGGCGGACGTAGTCTTGCGACGCATGGTGGAAACGCTCGGAGCGCTCATGGGGCATATTGTCATTCTGCATCCATCCATTTCCATCCAAAAAACACACAACGCCGCCTCCTCCTCATCTCCGACGGATTTTCCAACTCTTGACGGTTTCATGCCCGAGATCAGCGAATCTCGTGAAAGCCTGCTGATCGAAGATGTGCAAAAGGAACCGCGCTGGCCATCCAATCCCGATGACCCGACGCGGTCGGCGGTCATCGTCCCAATGTTTGGACGTCATCAACTGATCGGGCTTCTGGCACTGGCACACGAGCAAGCACAGTATTTCCAAATGGAGCATTTACTGCTCCTGCAAGCCATCGCCAGTCAGGCGGCGATTGCCCTAGAGAATGCCCGCCTTTACTCGGATGTGGCGCAGGAACAAAAAAAACTGGCGGCAGTATTACAGAGCGCGGCAGACGCCATTTTGATGTTCGACGCGGAAGGCCAACTGGCCCTGCTCAACCCAGCGGCTAGAAAACTGTTCACGGATTACGAATCGAAGATCGGCCTGGAATTACCTTCCGGCCACGGCTACGATGAACTCATCACGCTGATGGAACACGCCCAAATGACCCAGTCCACACTCACCGAGGATGTGATCTGGCCGGATGGGCGTGCGTTCGCCGCACAGGTCACGCCGATCGACGCGGGTGGGCATGTGACCGTCCTGCACGATGTAACGCGTTTCAAAAGCCTCGAACAGTTAAAGAACGAGTTTATCGCCACCGCCTCGCACGATTTAAAGAATCCGATCACCGCCATATCAGGCTTTAGCAAATTGATGGAACACGCTGGCCCGCTGAACGAGCAACAAACGGAGTTTGTGGAACGCATTCAGTCTGCCGCCCACACTATGAATGAGCTGGTATCGAGCATGCTCGAACTGGCACAATTTGACTTGGGCGTGGAATTAAAACACAAAGAAGTGGAACTTGTTTCTTTGCTCAATGAGATCGAAGCGGAATTCCAACCACAGGCACAGGCAAAAAAACTAAAACTTACCTGGAAAAAGAGCCGCACGCCCATTCACGTTTCAGGCGATCCACTCAAACTTCGGCAGATGCTTTCCAATCTGGTCAGCAATGCCATCAAGTACACCCCTGAGGGAGGGTCCGTTTCGCTTTCGATGAAAGCGGAAGAGGATATGGTCGTGACGCGCGTACAGGATACGGGATACGGGATTCCCGCGGCCGACCTGCCGTTCGTGTTCGACCGCTTCTATCGCATCCGAAGCGGAAAGAACGCCGAGGTGGAGGGCAACGGTCTTGGATTGGCAATCGTCAAGTCCGTTGTGGAGCAGCACGGCGGAAATGTCAGCGTGGAAAGTGAGCCAGAAAAAGGATCGTGTTTCAGTCTCTCACTGCCTCTCGCCAAGATCATGGAAAAGAAAAAGGCCGATGCGATTTTTCAACTGTAATCAAACCCGTGATCTTGGATTTTCTTCATCCTTATCTAATTCGATCTGGTTTGTGAGAGTTTTTTCACAACCAGGTGCCAAATTTGCCTTCCGGAGTCACAATGAATAAAAATATAACTCCCAGCCAAAGATCTAACGTTACAGGCACAGCCAATCATCAAATGAATACCAATGCTCTGCGAAGCGCAATTGTGCTTTTACTGGCGGCAGCTCTTAATGGAATGATTGCCTTGCGCCAGGCGATCCAAAGCACAAAATGGCAGGCGCGTCTTGATGCAGGCACAGTATTTGCATTCCTTATCCTTATCATCTACGCCATCTTTATAATTCGCCGCCGGCATACCCAACGCGGAATCAACCTGCTATTAATCAGTTTCCTGGCCACCCTTTTTATTCGTAACGCCTTGACGGCTGACATGGGTCTGTTATACGGTCTGGTTGCGCTAACAGTCGTCAGCGTGATTGCCTTCTATACCATACCCCCTGATCGGGCCATCCGAACGGCAACGGTGGGATTGTTGATGAGTGTAGTACTGATTTTGTTCGACTTGTATGCACCTCCTTACCGCCAGGCCGCGCCAGAGGCCATTAGCAGATCACTTCCCGTGATTGCCAGCGTTGCCGGCTTGATCATTATTTTTCTGGGCGCACGTTACTTCAACCAAATGAACTTGCAAATCCGGTTGACAGCCCTGATTCTGGTGGCTCTAATCCCTCTCCTGGTAGGCATCACGATCTTCATAAGTTCGCGCGCAGGAGCTGAGATCGAACGCCAAGCCAATGCTCATATCGAGGAAAGTAACACATCGCTGGGAAGAAATGTTTCCACATGGCTGGAGCTTCATTACCGCACTTTGCAGGAAATAACCCTGCTCCCCGATGTAATCAGCATGGATACTGCTCTTCAACGCCCCAACCTTCAGGCAATTGCTGCCGCACATCCGAATCTGTTCCTGGTCCAGACGACCGATCTGAAGGGAATCAACATTGCACGAAATGACAATGAAGAACCAAAAGATTACCATGATCGTGGTTGGTTCCTGGGTGCCAAGGCCGGCATACCAATCACATACGAAGTTCTGATCAGCCGCACGACCGGTGCCCCTGCCCTGAATATGTCCAGCCCCATTCGGGATGAATCGGGCAAGATCATCGGAGTTGCATCCGTCGTTAGTGAATTGAATGAAATCAGTCGGGAAGTCTTGGAAGGGTCGGGAGAACACGGAATCACCTTTATCGTTGATGCCACCAACCGCGTGGTAGCCCATCCCGATCCCACTTATACGGAGGGTGAGGAATTAAAAGATTTGAGCACATATCCACCTGTGGCCGCTTTGCGCCAAGGACAGACAGGTATGTTCAAATTTACCGATGAAAACGGTCAGATTTGGCGCGCTTATGTAAGTACGCTGGACAATGGCTGGGGAATTGTCGCTCAACAGCTTGAGGCCGACGTAATCGCTTCCGCGCGCGACTTTCAACGCGTGTCGTACACTTTGATCACAGTTGGTGCGGCCATGATGCTCATTCTGGCATGGTGGGTGATCCGCCGCATGATCCGTCCAATCGGTGCACTTACTGAGGCTGCATCGGCCATTGCAGCAGGTGACTTAAGCCGCAAAGCTGAAGTTACAAGCCAAGATGAAATTGGTGTTTTGGCTACAACCTTTAACACCATGACCGCCCAGCTACGCGATTTGATCGGTTCTCTTGAGCAACGTGTGGATTCACGCACCAAGGCGCTCTCGGATGTAGCTGAAATCAGTACAGCCGCATCCACCACACAGAATGTGCAGGAAATGCTGGCATCTGTCGTTCACCTGACCCAACGAAAATTTGGCCTATATCATGCCCACGTATTCGTTTTCAATGAAACAACCGAGGAACTGAAAATCGTCGCTTGTGGCTGGAAGGAAGGCGATGAGCATGAGGGCACCCATGGCACCACAGCAATCCCAATCGGTCAGGAACAATCACTGGTGGCTCGCGCTGCCCGCACCAAACAAGCAGTGATCGCGAACGATGTCCGCAGTGATCCGGATTGGCTTCCCAACCCCCTTCTGCCCGATACCGCCTCAGAGTTGGCAATTCCAATGCTCATCGGCGACCAGGTTGTGGGCGTGCTGGATGTGCAATCCGATCGCTTGAATGCCTTTACCGAATCAGACGCCAGCATTCAAACAACACTGGGATCCCAGGTGGCTGTCGCCTTGCAGAATGCCCGGTTATATACCCAAGCTGAAACAAGCCGACAGGAAGCCCAGTCTTTGGTGGATTTCGCCCCCGAAGCCATCGTTATTGTTGACTTGGAAACAGGATTGTTCACCGACCCCAATGAAAACGCGGAGAAACTGTATGGACTGCCCCGCCAAGAACTTGTGAAAGTGGGCCCAGCGCAAATGAGCCCGCCGAAACAACCCGATGGCCGCGATTCGACGGAGAAGGCCATGGAGAAAATTAACGAAGCCATGCAAGGTAAATCGGTGGTCTTTGAATGGATACACCGCAACGCGCAGGGAGAGGATATTCCATGTGAAATTCGTCTCGTGCGCCTGCCTGGTGAGAAACCTCGCGTACGCGCATCCGTTACAGACATCACCGAGCGCAAGCGCATCGAAGAATTGACCATTCAGCATGCTCGCCATCAGGAGACACTAAACCTGATCACGCAAAAAATCCAAAATGCAACCACAGTGGATGCGGCCCTTCAGATTGCCGCTCGAGAACTGGGTCATGCGCTGGGGATGAAGCCCACACTGGTGACGCTTGACCCATCCGCCCCAGATGGCAGGAACTGAGGAGTTCAAAATGAAAAAACGAACTGCCCTGTTATCCTTCAGAAATCTTTCGTTGCGCGCCAAGTTGATCCTTAGCACGCTGGTCGTGACGGGTCTTTCGATGGCGATTCTGGCGTTTGTCGTCTACAACCGCACCCAAAAATCACAAACGACCCTGGTGAACACGCTCCAGGAAACAGTGCGCGAGCAATCCGAACAACAACTCGCCCAGATTTTGTCTTCGGAAGCGCTGAATGCCGATCAAACCCTGTCTGCAATCACCAACGCAGTGAAGGGAATGGCCGAATATCGTTCGGCTCTCTACGCCCGCCAGGAACTCTTTAGTAAAGGAGATTATTGGGATGGGGCCGAACGGTTGACCCAATTATCGGGCGGTCAATACGGCAATTCCACATCGGACATCGCCTCGGTGTTCGTCCCAAATACAATTTCTCTCACCGAGTCGCTCGTTGCGGAAATTAATAACAGCATGTACCTGGATATGTATGCGCCGGCGATTCTGAATGCGAACCCAAACGTGGTGGCAATATACTTTATCGGCAACGTCAATTACACCATTTACTATCCGAACATTGAACTCGCCAGCAATATTCCCCCTGACTTCGATGCGGTTTCCCAACCATTCTTTACGATTGTGAATCCCAAAAACAATCCCGACCGCAAGGCGCAATGGACGCCTCCGTATCAGGACCCTGCCGGTACCGGTTTAATTGTGACAAGCGCCACCCCGGTTTATGACCAAAACAGTCGGTTCCGGGGCGTGCTTGCAGCAGATGTGCAACTGGCAAGCATCTCAGAGCAGATCTCCTCGATCAAAATTGGAAAAAGCGGTTTTGCGTTCCTGATAGACCCGGCAGGCCGTATCATTTCCATGCCCGACGCGGGATATCTCATCTTTGAGTTACAGCCTGAAACCGTGCCAGTCAACGAGACCCCGCAAGTGACCATCCTGGGACGCGGCTCCGCGAATATCCAGGCGGTCACATCCCGCATGGTCGCAGGAGAACAGGGGGTTTCCACTGTGGACATCCAGGATGCACCGTACTACATGGCGTACACCCCCCTGCCTACCATCGGTTACAGTCTCGGGATTTTGGTTCCGCAAATCGAGATGGATGAACCGTTTCTGGCCGCACGCGACAGGATCACGAGCGAGACGCAGTCCACACTGCAACTCGCTGCCATCCTTCTGGTTGCGCTGATGCTCGGTGCGGCGGCTGTGAGCCTCTTTGTCAGCCAGATTACGGTAAGGCCATTGACGGAATTAACCTCGGTTGCCGAACAAATTGCTGCCGGCAATCTCCATGTACGCGCCCGTGCCGACACATCCGATGAGACAGGTGTGCTGGCAAAAACGTTCAACAAAATGACATCCCAACTGCAGGAGACCCTGCAGGGACTGGAGCAACGCGTCGCAGACCGCACCAAAGACCTGGCAACGGTGGCCGAGATCAGCACCACAACCGCCGCCATTCGCGACCCGTTTCAGATGCTGGCAACCATGGTGCATCTCAACCAGCGCCGTTTTAATCTCTATCATTCGCATGTATTCACATATCACAAGGAAAGCGATGATCTCCACATCGTGGCATGCGGCTACCGCGAAGGCGATGTACACGAAGGTACACACGGCACCGCGGTCATCCCCTTCTCACAGGAACAATCACTGGTGGCGCGTGCCGCTCGTACCAAGAAACCAGTCATCGTCAACGATGTCCGCAGTGACCCGGGCTGGCTCCCCAACCCCCTGCTCCCTGAGACCCGCGCAGAAATGGCTGTACCCATGATCGTGGGTGACGATGTGCTGGGCGTCCTGGACGTACAGGCAGACCATGTGGATGCCTTTACCGAGGAAGATGCCAATATTCAAATGACGCTTGCGTCACAAATCGCCACATCCTACCAAAGCGCGCTTGCCTATGAAGAAACAAAGGAACAGGCTGGCTTTGAGACGTTGGTCAATTTAATCAGCCAAAAGATCCAGCGCACAACAACCATCGAAGACACTCTGCAAACCGCCATTCGCGAACTCGGCCTGGCGCTGGGCGCTTCACGCGTGAAAGCCGCCATTGGCATGGCACAGAAGAATGATGGAAATACCGTCAGCGAAAACTAACCTCTGGTACCTCATGAAGGATGACCCATGTCTCAAACCATTCACAATTTAGTTTCGCCGCCAACTACGCCGCGGAAATCATTCTGGACCATCAGCCGCAAATTGCTCATCCCGAGTGTAGTGTTAATGTCCATCGTCTCGCTCGGCTTGATCATCTACATTGCCACATTCACGATTCGGCGGAATCAGGCCGAGGCGTCGCGCGATCTGACTCGAACCTTGACCGCGGTCCAATTCAGTTTGGAAGATTTGCAATCCCTATCCCTGGGACTTGCGACAGAAATGGCAAACAACCCGCAGGTCCAGGCGGCGTTCGCCGCGCGGGATCGAGAATTGTTGACCGAGATCACCCTCCCAACCTTTGAGGTGGTCAATCGGGAATTTGACGTCAAACAATATCAATTCATCCTGCCACCGGCCACCTCCTTCCTGCGCCTGCATCAACTCGATAATTTTGGGGACGACCTTAGTTCCTTTCGTTTCACAGTATTGGCGGCCAACGAGACCCAAAAGCCAGTGAGCGGAATCGAGATCGGGCGCGGCGGTCTGGGCATCCGCGGTGAAGTACCTGTTTTTTATCAGGGCAAACACATTGGCGTGGTAGATGTCGGTCTGGATATCGGACCCGCTTTTTTGGAAAACATCAAAAAGCAATACGGGATTGACGCCCAGATCATGCTCGAGGCGACTGCCGCGCAAACTGCAACTTTTGCAGGTTCAACATCCGAATTAAGCGGTCCAATTCCAGAACTGTTGATTCAAGCCAGCACCTTTTCCCAACCATTTTATGCCGAACCTGCCGTTTACGAACGCATCCTCAACGGCGAAACGTTAGTCTCGCGCCTCAACTTCAACGAAAGAACGTATTCTGTAATTAGCGCACCTTTAAAGGATTATTCTGGCAAAGTGATTGGCGTATTGGAAATCTTCTCCGACCGCACCGAAATTATCGCAACTCAATCGCAAAGCCTGATCCTGAGCATTCTTGTCGGCGTAATTGCATCCGTTTTGGGAGCGCTGATTTTGGTACGCATCATCAACCAGACCGTTCAACCGATCAACGCTCTAACAGAGACCGCTACGGCGCTGGCTGGTGGAGATCTGGATCGCCAGGTAAAAATCCAAAGTCGGGATGAACTCGGCGTTCTGGCAACGGCCTTCAACAATATGACCGGCCGTCTGCGAGATCTGATCGGCTCCCTTGAAACACGCGTCGCAGACCGTACCCGTAATCTCGAACTGGCTGCCGAAGTTGGCCGTTCCATTTCACAAGTGCGCGACCTTGAAGGTATGTTACGTGACGCGGCCGAGATCGTCCGCTCACGATTCGACCTGTATTACACCCAGGTCTACCTCACCAATCAAGCCCAGAACTCACTGATCCTGCAGGCGGGCACGGGGACTGTAGGTGCGGAACTTGTCGGGCGCGGCCACAGCCTGCCGATCAACACCAACTCGATCAACGGCCGCGCAGTTGTTGAGAAACAACCTGTGATCATTTCAGACACCGCCGCAAGCGCATCCTTCCGACCCAATCCCCTCCTGCCAGAGACACGTTCCGAAATGGCCGTGCCGCTGATGGTCGGTGAAAAAGTGGTGGGCGTCCTCGACCTGCAAAGCAATCAATCAGGCTTCCTAAACGAGGAAATCCTGCCCGCCTTTGAAGCGTTGGCTGGACAGTTGGCCATCGCCATCCAAAATGCAAATCTGCTGGCAGAAACGGAACAGGCCCGCGCTGAAGTGGAAAAGCAGGCCGCCCGCCTTTCCCGCGCCAACTGGCAGGGCTACCTCGACGCCATCCACAAGCCGGAAGCGCTCGGCTTCAAGTTCGAACGGAATCAAATCCTCCCGCTGGACGAGGCGCAGGCCGGGAGCGCGGCAGAAAACACGCTGGCCGCCCCCATTTCCGTCGCGGGCGAAGCGCTGGGTTCCCTCGTCGTGGAAATGGAATCCGAAGACCGGAAAACGCAAAACGCGGAACTGGTCAACATGGTGGCGCACCAGGTGGCGCAACAGATCGAAAACCTGCGCCTGCTGGAAAGCGCCGAACGTTACCGACTGGAGGCAGAAGAAGCCTCACGACGCCTGACTCGCGAAGGTTGGAAAGAGTACGTGACCGTCCATGCCGATCAAGGCCCAAGTTACCTTTATGATCTAAAGGAAGTCCGACCCTATCATCAAAGCAAAGATCCACTTATGGATGAATCTGCACTCAGCCTGCCGCTCAAAGTCCGTGATGAAACCATCGGCAGACTCGTTGTCCAGGGTCTTGGATCCAAAGACACAGAATCACTTGAATTAGCCAATGTCGTTGCTGAACGCCTCGGCGCTCACATCGAGAGCCTGCGGCAATTCGACCAGACACAATCTGCGCTGGCGCAATCGGAAAAATTATTCGAGGCCAGCCGCCTCCTGTCACAGGCCCAGGATCTGCAGGAGTTAACTGCCTCCACTGTGAAAATGCTGGACATCCCTGAGATCAACCGTGCTGTGCTGGCGACCTTCAACTACGATAAAGATAACAATTTGGACAGCCTCGATATCATCGCAAACTGGTGGAACGGAACAGGACACGAGATCACACCCATTGGAACTCACTATCCGTTGGAAGTGATTCGGGTCATGCCAATGTTTGTCAGCCCCACGCCGGTCTTCTTCAACGATACAGCCACCGATGAGCGCGTGGATGCCACCACAATGCAACTGGTGCAGAGACTCAACCTGCGGGCGGTGGCGGTCCTGCCGCTGTTCAGCGGGACGCGCCAAATTGGAGCCTTGATTTTGGAAGCCGAGGAGCCACACGCTTTCACACCGGAAGAAACCCGTCTATATACCTCACTGGCGCCGCAGATCGCCACCGTGTTGGAAAACCGCCGTCAATTCGAACAGGCGCAAAAGCAAGCCGAACGCGAAAGTACGCTGAACCTCATCAGCCAGAAGATCCAAAGCGCAACCAGCGTGGAAGCCGTGTTGCAGATCGCGGCCCGCGAATTGGGTCACGCGCTCGGCGCGCCGCTCACCATTGCCCAGTTGGGCGTGAAAGACGAAAAGTAGAGTTCATGTCCACCATCGGAGTCAGTAAGCCATGACCAGCAAAATTTTCCGTAAGCGGATGGAATCGCTCTTCGCGGACTTTGAACGGCTGGCCACCAACCCAGTGGGTGAGGCCGCTGAAATCCGCCGCGAGATCGAGGAGCTGCGGGCGCGCATGTTGGAACTGGAAGCGGATATCAAAAAAAGCGTACAACGCGCCGCCGCAAGGAAAAAACCCGCGCCCGTTGCCCCTCCGAAGGCGGAGGAAAAACAACCGCAACCCCCGCGCCGCGCCGCGCCGAGCCTGTATGAGACAGAGCGCGTCGGCTTCGCGTACGCCGGGGATGCAGTCCAGCCGCTTCAAGGTCCAGAAAAAGAAGCGCTGACTCCCCTTGACGGAATCAAAGTCCCGTTAACCGCCAGCGGTCAGACCATCGGCGAAGTGCAGGTGCAACCTCCCGCCAGGCGCGCCTGGACAGAGGAGGAGATCAATCTCCTGAACGCGGTGGCGCGTCAGGCCTCCGTCCAAATAGAAAACCTGCGGCTGTTGAATGCCACTGAGCGCGCCCGCGCCGAAGCCGAAGATGCCACACACCGTTTCATACATGAGAACTGGGAAGCATATCTTGATGGCATCCGCCAGAGTGAGCGCGTTGGGTATGCTTACGACCAGGCCTCTGTCACCCCGTTTTTTGATCTGCCTGCTTTGGATGGCGGAATCCAGGAAACCGTGCGCGTGATGGAAGAGCAGGTCGGCCTCCTTTATTTACAGCCCAATCCCGCCCGTCCATTGACGGACGAGGAGCGCGCCATGGTCGCGTCGGTCGCAAAACAGATTGCCCAGCAGGTGGAAAATATCCGCCTGCTGGCCGATGCATCCCACGCGCGCGCCGAGGCGGAAGAAGCCACCCGCCGCCTGACGCGTGAAAGTTGGCAGGCATATGCCCAGCAACAGGATGAATCCAATCTTGGATTCGCTTACGACTCCAACCAGGTCCTGCCGCTGAAGAATGTTGCCGCGCCGCAGGAAACGAATCTGACACACCCCCTGATCGTACGCGGCGAAACCATCGGTCAATTGGCGGTCGCCAATTGGAAGGATGTTTCTGTCGAGGCCACTGAACTGGTTTCGGCCATCGCAGAGCGCGTCAGCACGCATCTCGAAACCCTCCGCCTCGCGGAGGAACTCGAGAAGCACGCCGCAGAACTTCAAACGGTGGCAAAACTAAGCACAACCGCCTCCACCGTGCTCAACCCCGATGAACTTCTGCAATCGGTGGTGGATTTGACGAAGGAACGGTTCGGGCTCTACCACGCGCATATTTATCTGGCGAACGAAGCCTGGCAGACCCTTTTGCTGGCCGCGGGCGCCGGGGAAGTTGGCAGGATCATGGTCGCCGACCAACATGCCATTCCCATGAGCATGGAACAATCCATTGTTGCGCGCGCCTTTCGCGAGCGACAGGCCATCATCATAAACAATGTGAACGCCGAGCCCAACCACCTGCCCAATCCATTGCTCCCTGAAACGCGTTCCGAAATGGTCGTCCCGATGATCGTCGGTGACCAGGTGCTCGGCGTGTTCGATGTGCAATCGCAACGGGCAAACCGCTTTACCGAGGAAGACGCCAACATTTACACCACCCTGACCGCGCAAGTGAGCGTGGCTCTCCAAAATGCGCGCCTCTACGCCGAGCAATCTGCCACACTGGCCCAACTGCGCGAACTCGACCGTCTGAAATCATCCTTCCTCGCCAACATGTCGCACGAACTCCGCACCCCGCTCAACTCCATCCTCGGTTTCGCAGACGTGATCCTCGAGGAATTGGACGGTCCTCTGACCGAAAACATGAACAACGACTTGAAACTGATCCAGAAGAACGGACAGCACCTGCTCCACCTCATCAACGATGTGCTCGACATGGCCAAGATCGAAGCCGGGCGCATGAACCTGAACATCGAACACTTCCAGTTGGTGGAATTGCTCGAAGAAGTGACCAGTCTCACCTCCTCCCTCGCCAGCGAACGGAACGACGCGCTGTTCATCGAACCTGGCTCCGACCAAACCCTCGAAATCAGCGCCGACCGCACGCGCATGAGGCAGGTGATGCTCAACCTGGTCAACAACGCCATCAAATTCACCGAGCGCGGCAAGATCAGCATCCGCGTCGAACGCCGCGGCGAAATGGCCTTCATCGCCGTCAAAGATACTGGCATCGGCATCCCACCCGACAACCTGGAAACCGTCTTTCAGGAATTCACGCAAGTGGACACCTCCACCACGCGCAAAGCGGGCGGTACCGGTCTGGGCCTGCCCATCAGCCGGCGCCTCGTGGAAATGCACGGCGGACATTTGTGGGCAGAAAGTACGGGCGTGCCAGGCGAAGGCTCCACGTTCTTCGTGGAACTACCCATCGAAGCCCAAATTGCCGAACCCGAAAAGGCCCAAAAGTAAATGGCGCTCCCTCTTTATTTGGAATGTGCAGTCTGCGGAAAGCAACAGCCCTACGAACCGTTCGTACCGGCAGTCTGCAAACACTGTCAGTCGCAATGGCTCGAAGCCCACTACGACTTCAACGCCTTCAAGCGTGAACTCCTGCGCGGACTTCCCAGCCGACCAGCCAACCTCTGGCGCTATCAGGACATCCTGCCGCTGAACGATCCCTCCGCGCTGGACCTCTACCCTGCGGGCGGGACTCCGCTCTGGCATTCAGCCCGCTTCGCCCCCGGACTGGGAGCGGGTTCCGTCTTCATCAAGGACGAACGCTACGGGCCGACCTCCTCCTTCAAGGACAGGCAGGCCGCGGTGGCCGTGGCCGCCATGAACGAGAGTGGAATCCGCGAGGCGGTCATCGCCTCCACGGGGAACGCGGCGGTGGCGTACGCGGCGGCCTGTGCGCGGGCGGGAATTAAATTGTGGGTCTTCATGACCAGTCTCGTCCCGCAGGAAAAACTGCGCGAGGCCGCCCTCTTCGGCGCGGAGGTCATCCGCGTCAGCGGCAACTACGATCAAACGAAGCAGATCGCCGCCCAGTTCGCGCAGAGGCGCAACCTTCTGCTCGACCGCGGCGCCAGTTCCATCCCCGCCAAAGAGTCGATGAAGACCATCGCCTACGAGATCGTGGAGCAACTGGGCTGGCGCGCCCCCGATTGGTACGTGCAGGCCGTCAGCGGCGGACTCGGCCCACTCGGCGTGTATCAGGGATTCAAAGAGATGCTCCACATGGGATTGATCAACAAAATCCCCAAACTGGCCATCGTCCAGGCGGAGGGATGCTCGCCGATGGTGCGCGCATTCAAGGCGGGCAAAGATGTGGCTGAGCCTGTCATCCCCGATACGCGCATCATCATCCTGTCCACGGGCGACCCTGGCAAGTCTTACACCTATTTATGGAATCTCACCCAGCAGTTCGGCGGCGCGATGGAATCAGTGACCGACCTCGAAGCCTACTCCGCCATGCAATCCCTCGCCAAAAGCGAGGGCATGGCCGTGGAGCCTGCGACAGCAGTCGCGTTCGCAGGTCTCGAAAAGATGCTGAAGAATGGGACGATGAGTCCCGAAGAGACCATCATCGTCAACTGCACGGGACACACCTTCCCCGTGGAGAAACATGTTTTGGGCGACCAATTTGCGGTGGACGTCCACCTCAGCGAAGACCAGTCCCCCGCGCCGCGCGAAGGTCTGCAGGCCGCGCTCGAAAACCTCGATGAAAAGACGACCACTGTGTTATTAATTGACGATAACCCCGACGACGCCCTGCTCATCCGCCGACTGCTCGAAGCGCGCAAGACCTATCGGGTCTTCCACGCACAGGACGGCTGGGAGGGACTTGCCCTGGCGCGGCAAAAACTGCCCGACCTGATCGTCAGCGACCTGATGATGCCAGGCATAGACGGCTTCGGCCTCGTCGAGGAACTCAAACTCGACCCGCGCACGCGCGACATCCCCGTGGTGGTTGTCAGTGCGAAGGACATCACGTCCGAAGAGCGGAAACGACTCAACGGTCATATTGAAGCGCTTTATCAGAAGGGTTCCCTGTCCACGCGGAAGTTCGTGGATCAGGTCATCCAAGTCATCGCGGATAAAAGCGCAGAACAAGGAGAATGAAGAATGGGTCACAACATTTTATACATCGAAGACAATCCCGACAACATGTTGCTCGTGCAACGCGCGCTGGAATCGCGCGGCTACAAACTGCTCAAAGCCGAAAACGGCGAAAAGGGCGTGGCTATGGCGAAAGCCGAGGATGTGGACTTGATCCTGCTCGACATCAACCTGCCCGATATTGACGGCTACGAAGTGGCGCAACGCATCCGCTCCAGCGGCACGGGCAGGCTGGCTTACACCCCCATCATTGCCATCACCGCCAACGCGCTCAAAGGCGATGCCGAGAAAGCGCTGGCCTCGGGTTGCGACGTTTACATGTCGAAGCCGATCAACATTCGAGAATTATGGGCGCGGGTGGAAGCCTTCGTCCCGGCGCCGCAATGAACAACACTTTCGTTCTGTATCTCGAATGCTCGGATTGCGGAAAACAGTATTCGACGCGCGAAGTGCACACCTTCTGTCCCGACTGTCAGGCCGCGCTCATCACCCACTACGACTTGACGGCAGCGCGTCAACACCTGGACCGTGAAGCGGTGCGCGCCCGCCCGCGCGGCATGTGGCGCTGGAGCGAACTCCTGCCCGTGGACGACCCCGCGAACTACGTCAGCCTCGGCGAGGGCGATACGCCCGTCCTCTCCGTGCCGCGTCTCGCCACGGGACTCGGTCTCGAGCAACTTTATCTTAAGGATGAAAGCAGTAACCCGACAGGGTCATTCAAAGCGCGCGGACTGGCCGCGGCCATCTCCAAAGCCAAGGAACTCGGCATCGAAAAGGTCATCATCCCCACCGCGGGAAACGCGGGCGGAGCCATGGCCGCTTATGCGGCGCGCGCGGGCATCCGCGCCCACATCTTCATGCCTAAAGACACGCCGTCCGCCAACATCAAAGAAAGCCGCATGGCAGGCGCGGACGTCGTCCTCGTGGACGGACTCATCAGCGAGGCCGCGGGCATGGCAGGCGTGAAAGCGCGTGAAGAAGGCTGGTTCGATCTGTCCACGTTCAAGGAGCCGTACCGTCTCGAGGGCAAAAAAGTGATGGGGTACGAAATCGCAGAATTCTTCGATTATCAACAACTGCCCGATGTGATCATCTATCCCACAGGCGGCGGCACAGGACTCGTCGGCATCTGGAAAGCCATCGCCGAACTGGCCGAACTCGGCTGGCTCGAAACGAACAATCGTCCGCGCATGGTGGCTGTTCAAGCCGATGGATGCGCGCCCGTCGTCAAAGCCTTCGATGAAGGAAAGGATTTCTGCGATTTCTGGTTGAATGCGCAGACAATGGCGTCGGGATTGCGCGTGCCGAAGAGTTTCGCCGACCGAATCATCCTCTCCACAATTCGTGAAAGCGGAGGGACAGCCGTCTCCGTAGGTGACGAGGCCATTTTCGCTGCGCAGAGCGAGATCGCCAAACAGGAAGGCCTCTTCGTTGCCCCCGAAGGCGCGGCCACGCTTGCCGCCCTCAAAGAACTGGTGGCGCAGAAATGGGTCGCGCCCGAAGAGCGCGTTCTGTTACTAAACACAGGCTCGGGTTTGAAATATTTGGATCATATGGACTAGCCCATTCAAACACTGCGGAATACGGTGAAATATTCATCAGAGACTGTGCTTGCGGCAACACTCATCCGCGAATTTATGCACATCCCGCCAGATCCTTTGCATCATAAAATTCCACGGATTGAGGCATGATTTTCGATATCGCTTTTTCGTTTTCCGTATCTGTCATCTTTGGGTTAACGGCACTTTATGTAACAATTGCCCGCCGCCATAAGTCCACATGGAAGGTCGGTGTCGTCTTACTGCTGGCCTGCGCGGAAATTACCGTGGCCCACACTCTTCAAATATCCAGCCCGGGCCTTGAGTCCAAGGCTTTTTGGTACAAAATGAGCCTGGTGGGATTTACGCTGTCCGCCACATCATTTTTCAGCCTTGCACTGCAATACACGAAAGCGGACAATAAAATTGAACCGCGCACATTGCTTTTCATCAGCATCTTTCCCATCCTGACCATCATAATCATCCTTACAAATGAAATCCATGGGCTGATGTGGAATCCTGCCAGCACTCCCATCGTTGTGGAAAAATTGTATTTATCAGCCAGCGAGGCAGGGATCTGGTACTGGTTCTTTGTTGTTTACTCTTTTTTGATAATGGGGCTTGGATGTTTCACCCTAGTCCGATGGATCGCTCAATCACAAGGGTTTTATAGCCGGCAGGCATTGGGCGTGGTCATCGCAGCCGGCTTTGCAATGCTGGGCGGGGCGCTCGATATTTTTCATGCAAGCATTTTTCCTCCGTTCATAGCCACAGCCATCGGCCTGTCTATTGGGACAGTATCTGCGGCCTTTGCGCTAATCCCTCTTCGCCGACACGATGTACTATGGATCAGCCGCAGGGCGATCGTGAATGATATTCATGACTGTATCATTGTTGTGGATAGCAACGAACAAATCGTATTGGTTAACCGCGCCACGGAGGAATTAGTTAAGCATCCCAGCGCATTTATGATCGGCAAACCACTAAAACAATTCATCCCGGCTCTAAGCCCAATTTCCGGTTACCGGACAGGCGAGAGTAATGAAAAGACATTTCAAATCCAGGATAAACCCATTGCCTTTAGCCTTCGAGTAACCTCAATCAAGGACTGGAATTACAAAGTTATATCGCATGTGATCGTGTTACACAACATTACAGACTACAAACAGGCGGAGCAAAAACTGCTCCGTTCAGAGGCAGGCCTGATGGAGGCGCAACGGATCACCCATGTGGGCAGTTGGGAATGGGATCTAACAAAAGACAAGGTCCGTTGTTCCGAGGAAATGTTTCGTATTGCTGGTCGCGTACCCATGGATGAGATTGGTCAGGGGGAGTTCAAAAGTTTTCTGCCCCCAGGCGAAGCGGAGGAAGTATTCCAAAGAATCCAGCAAAATACGGGAGCATCAACGATCGACGTGGAGCACTCGATCATCCGTCCAGGTGGTGAGATCAGGATGGTCCATAGCAGGATCAAAGCCTACCGGGATGAGCATGGAAAACCGATGCTTCTGCTTGGTTCCACACAAGATATTACGGAGCGCAAACAGACAGAAGCGCAAATTCAACTGCAAATCACCGCCTTGGAATCGGCAGCCAACGGTATCATCATCGCAGACAGGGATGGGAAAATCCTGTGGGCCAATCCTTCCCTCACGAGAATGACCGGCTATTCCTTCAAGGAAATCAGTGATCAATATATGTCCCTCTTTGATTACGGCTCCAAAGACTCCAACATCGTTCGGGAGATGAGAGAGACCATCAGTAAAAATAATTCCTGGACTGGCGAAATGGTCAATACCCGTAAAGATGGAATGGAATATGTGGTAGACATGACCATCACGCCAGTGGCCAACCAACGAGGGGAAATTACCCACTACATTGCCATCTTTCAGGATGTGACCGAGAGGGTGGAAGCCCAAAAACAACTGGAGTTCCTTGCAACCCATGATCCGTTGACCCAATTGCCCAATCGAATACTTTTCAGCGATCGCCTGAATCACGCGCTGACAGTCGCAAAACGCACCGGAAACCAGGGAGCCGTCCTGTTCGTCGACCTGGATGATTTCAAATCCGTCAACGATGTGTTCAGCCATACCATTGGCGATGAATTGCTTCGGGCGTTATCAAAACGAATCCGGGGTGCCCTGCGAGAAAGCGATACTGTGGCCCGCATCGGTGGGGACGAATTCGCAATATTGCTGGAGGACATCGACCAATTCAACGTGGACATTGTGGCACAAAAGATCATTCAAGCCGTATCCGGTCCCACCAAAATCGTGAACGACATGATCATCATCACAGCCAGTATTGGCATCAGCATCTTCCCCCAGGACGGAGACACCATTCATGCACTCTTGAAAAATGCAGACCTTGCCATGTATCAGGCCAAAGACAACAACAAGAATCGATTTGAGTTTTTCAACCAGGAGATGGCGAGCAAGATTGAAGGCCAGATGGATCTGTTGAACTACATGCGATACGCGTTGAAAAACGATCTTTTCAAGTTGTACTATCAGCCGCAAGTGGATTGCAAGACGGGTGCCATTGTCGGCGTGGAGGCCCTTCTGCGCCTGCCCCACCCCACCAAAAAATGGATTCCCCCCAGCGAATTCATCCCCCTGGCCGAAAAAACCGATATCATCCTTTCGCTCGACGAATGGGTCATCAAAACCGCCTGTCGGGAAAAAAGAGATCTATTGGATACTGGCATCCCCGATTTCAACCTGTCCCTGAACATTTCCAACCACCAGCTTGGACAGGACAACCTGATCGAACTGGTAAAAGGTGCGATCAGGGTCAATAACTTAAACCCCGGCAGCCTGGAATTGGAGATCAGCGAAAGCAGTGCTTTCCAAAATGCCGACATCACCATCAAGACCCTGAACGAATTAAAAAAACTGGGCATTCGAATCGCCATAGACGATTTTGGAAAGGGATACTCCTCCCTGAACTACCTCGCCAATTTCCCGCTCGACAGCCTGAAAATCGACCTATCCTTCGCACAACGCATTCCCTACTCGCACAACGATGTGGGCATTGTCAAAGGCATCATTGCCATTGCCAAAAGCCTCGGTATGGATGTGGTTGTGGAAGGTGTGGAAAAAAGGGAGCAATTGGATTTCTTCATGAGCAATGGTTGCAAATTCGTGCAGGGCAATTACTACAGTCAAGCCATCACCGTGAATGAAATTGCGAAAATTCTGCGCTCTGGCTTTTGAACATCACAAAAAAACCATCTTCCTGAAGAAGAGACGGGGGCTGAATTTACTGGCAATCGTACAACACCTGCCCGCCCTGATTCGGTCCCTGCGGCTGAGAAATATTTGCCGTTTGCTGATTGAACTGTCTCACCACCAAACACGAACCTTGCAACCACTGAACTATCTCCTGCTTGTTGTTCCTCCCACTCATGCCAAACAGCACAAAGCGCAACTCTCCGTCGGCCACCATCTGCGCGAGACCGTCTGCACTGATCACGTTATCGCCGCCGCTGAACCCGCCCATGTAAAGCACGGGACGTCCCGTGGCAATGACATACTTCGCGCCGACTTGCGAACTCTCCACCGCGACCAGATACTTCATCCCGACGGTATTCGCTTCGAGATAATCCAACAACGAATCGCCCGCATCACCCTCCTGACTTTGGGCGGGCGCGGCCACACCGACACGCGCGTTCCTTCGGCCTCCGTTCACGCCATACGCGGCGGGCAGGTTGCTGTCGTTGCCGTCCGTCACCGTCAGCGCGGACCAGGCGAGGGGGATGACCAGCAGGGCAGAAAGCTGGAGGGAGAAAGCGGAACGCAGAAGATGAGGCGAGTAACGGAACAGCGAGACGAACAGCAGGATCGCGCCCAACGCGACGAGGACGAACGCGAGCGGCATCCACATTTCGTTGACGCCGTACTGCCACGCGAGATATATTTGGAACGCGACCGTCGCTGCAACGCCCAGCGTCAGCCACCATCCGCTTCCCGCGTGACCGTCAACCTGTTTCTGCCACAAATACCCAAATCCACCACCGACGACTCCGCCGAGTGCGGGGACGAGCATCACCACGTAGTAGGCGTGGAAGATTCCAGAGACCACGCTGAAGAGGACCACGCACGTCAACAACCATCCGCCCCAGAGAATCAGCCCAAGATGCGCGCCAGATTCAACGGGCAGTTTGACTTTCGATTGGATGGCGATCACGACCAGCGCGAACAACGCGAACGGCAACAGCCACGACATCTCCGCGCCGAGCGGCGGCTGGAAGAAACGGAAAATGCCTGGGCTACCCGTCTCGTTCGAGAACGGCGTGCCACCCTGCGGACCATCCACAGACGCGACCTGTCCGTTCGGGTTGTCGGGACTCGCGTTCGGGTTGAAACCGTCTGGAGCGGGCAATCCCGCTTGAGGTCCAGAAGGAGGCGTTGGCTGGTTACGGCCTCCTCCGCCAAAGAGTCGCGAAGTCCCGTTGTGGCCTGTGATCAGTCCCATCACGGTATTATCGCTCGACGAACCAATGTAGGGACGTTCGCTCGCGGGAACAGAGTCCACATAAAGTGCCCACGAAAGCGAAACGGCGACCATCACCGCTAGCGCGACCAATGTGAGACCGATCTTCTTCAGCCAACCCGTTTTCGCGCCGAGGAAGTAGAGTGCGAAAAACGCGGGGAGGGGCAGGTAGGCTTGCAACATTTTGATGTTGAAGCCGAGGCCGACAATGACCGCGCCGAGGAACAGCCAACGCGCTTTATCCGACTCGACGGCTTTGATGAACGCCCACGCCGCGAGGAGAAGAACAAACGTGAGCAGGCCGTCTTGTGTGTTGTTTCGATCCGCCGCAAAGACGACAGGCGTGGTTGCCACTACCAGCGCGGCGATGAGACCCGCCACCGTCCCAAAATGTTTTTTGACAAGATGATACATCAACGGCACACTGAAAATTCCCGCGAGAATATTGGGCAACACGGTTGAGAATCCGCTCACGCCAAACACAAGTGCGAACAGCGTTTCGATCTGCAATCCCAACGGAGGCTTGTCCACCGTCACGGACCCGCCTGGTTCTGCGGATGCGAAAAAGAAGTTATGCCAGGATTGCGTCATCGACTCGACGGCGGCGGTGTAATACGCGTTCGAGTCGCCGATGGAGTCGATATCCCAAAAATGCAGAGTCGCCGAGATGAGCATGATGGCGATGACGGCGAGGGTGGGAAGATGTTTTTTCATAGAGGCTCCTATTGGATTTCTTCTGTGCATGGATTTTTTAAAAGTTTTTATCCGTGTGCGAGGCATCCGCGTAATCCGTGCCCTGTATTAGGCTTATGATTGTCCCTATTATAAAAACGACAGGTTCAGAAGTGGTTTAGCAAGGGTAAATTTCTGTGGTGCAAATTGGCAATTCACGCTACACCAAATCTAAATCAATCTCGTGTATCATGGGGACATGAAAACCATCCTCGTTGTGGACGACACCGCCAGCGTCCGTCAACTCTTGCAGGACTACCTCACCCAGCAGGGCTTTCGCATCGTCACCGCAGCCAACGGGCAGGACGCGCTTTACGAAGCGCGCCGCTCCAACCCCGACGCGATCCTGCTCGACATCATGATGCCGCAGATGGACGGCTTCGAATTCCTGCGCCAGTATCGCAAGGAGAAGCAGACGCCTGTCATCGTCATCACCGCGAAAGAGGAGGAGACCGACGCCGTTTTGGGATTGGAACTCGGCGCGGACGATTACGTCATCAAACCATTTCGGATGCGCGAACTGACCTCACGCGTGCGCGCCGTCCTTCGACGACAAGAGGCCGCGGCCGACCCGAACCGCATCCTATCGGCGGGCGATCTCGTTCTCGACCCCGCGACTCACACCGTCTCTGTGCGCGGCGCGGCAGCTGACCTGACTCCCCTCGAATTCGACCTGCTCGCCTTGCTCATGTCCGTGCCGAATCGCGTCTACACCCGCGAGCAAATCTCCGAGCGTCTCGCGGATAGCGGCTTCGCAGGCCTCGAACGCACGCTCAATGTTCACGTTCGCAATCTGCGCGCAAAGATCGAATCCAACCCCGCCGAACCAGAATACATCGAAACCGTCTTCGGCGTCGGCTACCGCTTCCGCGCAGAATGAAAACACAACCTGTACACGGATTTCACGGAAAAAAATTAAAAAAATCCGTGTCTGTCCGTCCAATCCGTGTAATCCGTGTACCGTATTCCCATGACCCTCACCCGTAAACTCACCCTCGCCTTTCTTCTCATCGCGGTCACGGCCGCGGCCATTGTGGCGTTATCCATCCGCCTCACCAATGCGACGCGCCTCAACGAACTTGTCCTCGAACAACAGCGCGCGGACTTTGCCGCGCTCATCACCGATTACTACCAGCAAACAGGCTCGGTGCGGGGTCTGAACGAATTCCTGCGCCAAATTAACAACCCCGCGCCGCAACAACCTCTCCTGAACCAGCCCAACCAATTCAATCCACAGCCTCTTCCGTCTGATCGCCGCAATCTATTCGGCTTTGCTGACGCAAACGGAATCGTCATCGTTCCACTCCTGCCGCGATTCCCCATCGGCCAACGCGTCCCCGCGGAAATCCTTGCTCACGACACGCCCGTTGTTGTGGACGGAATCTCCATCGGCACGATCCTGTCCCAACCCCTGCCCATCGAATTGACCCCGCAGGAAAAGGCCTATCTCGACCGCACCAATCGCGCCCTCACCCTCGCGGCTCTTAGCGCAGCGGTTCTCGCGCTGATTGTTGGAGTATTGCTGGCGCGCACGCTCACCCGTCCTCTGCGCGCGTTGACCCTCGCCACCGAAAAAATGGCGGGCGGCGAACTCAATCAGCAAGTCGCAGTCACCTCGAAAGATGAGATCGGCGAACTTGCAAATTCCTTCAACCGCATGAGTCGCGAAGTGGCGCGCGCCAACACCCTCCGCAAGCAGATGACCGCCGACATCGCACACGACTTGCGGACTCCGCTGACGGTCATCGCGGGCTACATCGAGTCTATGCGCGATGGCGACCTCGCTCCGACTCCCGAACGGCTGGATACCATTTACGCAGAGATTGACCGTCTCCAGCGTCTCGTCGCGGACCTGCGCCTGCTGGCACACACCGACGCGGGTGAACTTCGCCTGAACCTGCAATCCATCCGCCCGAAGGAGTTGCTCGAACGCGCCGCCGCGTCCTTCAAATTTACCGCCGAACAAAAGGGGATTACGCTGACTGTCGACGCGGACGAGAATCTCCCCGAAATCCAAGCTGACGAATCTCGAATGAACCGCGTGCTGTCCAATCTGATCAGCAACGCCCTGCGTCACACTCCTACGGGTGGAAGCATCTCTATTCTGGCTACGCGCAAATCAGATCTCGCCCCCGACCCCTCTCCTAAAGGGAGAGGGGAGTCAATCCTGATCTCCGTGGAAGACACTGGCGAAGGCATCCCCGCTTCAGACCTCCCCCACATCTTTGACCGCTTCTACCGCGCCGATAAATCGCGGACAGAGGCGGATGGCGCGTCCTCGGGGCTGGGTCTCGCCATCGCGAAGGCG
>QZIJ01000067.1 GCA_003598975.1 Anaerolineaceae bacterium
TGGCCGCAATTGCGGCCAGTCGCTTTTACTTCAAATGCCCAACGATGCGGCTGTGTACTTCCTCGGCGTCCATATCCAGCACCGAGATCAATTTGTCGCGGCCGCTGGCACCCGCCACGATGTCAATGTGCGATTTCGGCGCGCCCAGCACGCCCGCGAGGAATTTGATCAACTCTTCGTTGGCCTTGCCCTCATGCGCGGGTGCAGTGAGATGGATCTTCACCGTGTGGTCGCTCATGATTTCCACGATCTCGTTATGGCTGGCGCGCGGTGTGACGCGCACGGCCAGCGCGGCGCCTTTCTTGCCATCGTGCAGACGATATTTTCGCATGACTACCTCAGCGTGAACAAAAGATTGACGAGCGCGGACTGAAGGACGGAGATCAGCAAAACCAGGATGATTGGACTGATATCGAACATGCCAATCAACGGTACAGCGCGTCGAATCGGATTCAGCAGTGGGCCAACAATCCGCTCGAGAGTCTGCCGCACGGGATGATACGGATCCACAAAAAAAGACAGGGCGATGTGGACAAAGATCAGCAGGATGAGCAGTGATGCTGAAAAATTGATGATGCGGATCAGAATATCAATGAACAAAACAACCTCACTTCATTCCTGACCCTTTGACTTCGGGTCTCGGTACGACGGGAGAACGCCGTCTACTCGACCCTCCGCTCAGGTCTATGCTTTAGGCGGACGCGGTCCCACGATGGCGGTTCCAACTCTGACGAGGGTCGCGCCCTCCTCCACGGCCGCATCGAAGTCCGCGCTGGTTCCCATCGAAAGTTCGGACCAGTCCGCGGCAGGGAAATTCTGCGCCAGAAAATCGCGTAAGCGGCGCAATTTTTGAAAGTAGGGACGCGTCCGTTCAGGATCATCGAACAGCGGCGGCATCGTCATTAAACCGCGCACCGTCAGTTTTTTCAATTTTAACACCATATCAATTTCTGGTAGGAGTTCAGGCCAACGCGATTCGTCCGACGCGACCCACCCGAACTTGCTCTCTTCCTCGCCTACATTAAACTCCAGCAACGCGGGGAGGTGACTTCCTGCCTGAGAAACGAAGCGGTCAAGGCGCGTAGCCAGTTTGATGGAATCGAGCGAGTGGAGCAGGGAAAAGTTGCGGGGAATCAAATCCGCCTTGCGCGATTGGACGTGTCCGATCATGTGCCATTCCACATCCGCCGCGCCGATTGCTTTGATTTTTGCCACCGCCTCTTCGGGATAATTCTCGCCGAGGATTTTCACTCCCGCCTCCAGCGCCGCGCGGACCGTTTCCACGAGCTGGGACTTGGTCACCACCACCAGTTTGACGGAGCCAGGCGCGCGTCCCGCGCGTTTTTCAGCGGCAGAGATGCGGTCGAGGGTGTGCAGATAGCGTTCGTGGATGGAGTCGGAGAGGGATGGCATGTTTATATTTTAGCAGAAACCCGTTTTCTCGCGGAAAACGGGTTTCTGATCAAAGCCCAATCAACGCGCCAAAGCGTCCCGTCTTTCCCTTTTCGGCGCGGTGCGAGAACCAGTCATCGGTGTGACAGGCGGTGCAGACTTGTGCCACTTCGATGTTTTCCACACCCGCAGATTCGAGTTGCAGGCGGTTGGCTGTCCATAAATCAAGGTGGAATTTCTCGCCGCGCGGCTCGAGCAAGGACTCGACGCGGCTATCGAACGCGGCGCGAACTTTTTCTGCTACATCCGCGGCGACTTCGTAGTGGTCGGGGCCGATGGACGGGCCGATGGCGGCGCGCACGTTGCGCGGGTCGGTGCCGTAACGCGCGTGCAACGAGTCGAGGGTTGCTTTCGCCACGTTGCGGACTGTCCCCAGCCAGCCCGCGTGGGCGAGCGCTACGACTCCCTTTTTAGGGTCGTGGAAGATCAGCGGGACACAATCCGCGTAGCGCATGAAGAGGGTGACGCGCGGGTTATCGGTGGTGATGATGTCGGCCTGGGGAGGCTTGAGGGTCAGGTCGCGAGGACCGTCAGCGTGGACAACGTCCGTGCCGTGGACCAGCCACACGTCATGGATGGAAGCGGGATCGCGTCCGAGCGCGTGGAACGATCGGATGCGGTTCTCGCGCACATGGACGATGTCATCTCCCACGCTTCCGCCGACGTTGAGCGAATCCCACGGCGCGGGGCTGACTCCTCCCTGACGCGTGAAGACGGCGTGCGAGAGTCCCGCGAGGTTGTCGAAGGTGAAGTAGCGGAGTCCGTTTTTGTGGTGGAAGGGCATGTTGGGGAGGATGCGTCGCACCTGACAGCGAGAACTTGTCTCAGGGTGAGGTGCGACGCATGTCTATTTCGCGACCGCTAGTTTTTTGATGAAGAACTGACGGGTTTCAGCCATCGATTCTTCGATGTAGGGATAGGCGAACCAGGCGGTGCTGATGCCGAAGAGCAGGCCAGTGAGGACGCGCAGGAAGGGTGTGGATTCGCGGTAGGCAACGATCTGCATCAGCCACGGCAGTTCGAATTGGCTGAAGAGTTGCGAGAAGCCGTCGAGGCCGATGGGGCCGAGGCCGATGAAGAGCCAGAGCGCCCAATGGAGAGGCGGGATGCGGCGTTTGGTCAGGCCGAAGACGAGGCCGAAGAGCAGGAGTCCGCCATAGATGGCAACGTCGCGTTCGCAGAGTGCAACTTTATAGCCCGTGTGTTCATCGCCGACGAACTGACGCGCTTGCAGGCGTTCGGGACTGTATGGGTTGGACAGGTCTGTCCAGCCTGTGATGTCATCGAAGGATTTGATGTCGCTAAGTCCCGCCTCCTCCAGAGGATAGACGAGTTGCTCACCGTATAAAAAGAAGGAGCGGAATCCGAACTGGTGGCAGAGCGGGCTGTACATGGTGTAGATGACGCGGGCGGGAACTTCCACGCCTGCCTTCATCAAAGTAGGGGCAAGGAAGGGCAGGCCAACGTACAGGGCCATGAAGAGATTGAGCAGGAGCAGGTAGTGCTTTGAAATCCAGTTGGAGATTCGGTCGGAGGTGGTGATCTCCTGTCCGCGGCGGACGCGCGCTTCGTAGGCCGAGCTGCCGACTTTTTCCAATTGGCCGCGGCGGTCAATGGCCGCGCCGAGGGTCATCCGCAGTTGTTCTTTTGTGATGGGCGCGTGGAGGGTATATGGGCCGATCTCGAGGACGGGGATGGCGGTCAGGTACCTCTTCAGGAGCGCGGGATCGGATTCAATGTCAACTTCCGCGAGGCGATGCGGAAATTCCGTTTCGAGCGCGGCCAGTTCGGCTTTGGCCTCATCACACAGGCCGCAACTTTTTCGGGTGTAAAGGGTGACCGTCAGCATTTACAGACCAAAATCCACCCACAGGCCGTAGCGGGCGAGCAGTTCGAACGTGCCGAACAGGAGCATGATTCCAACGACAACGAGGAGAACGCCCATGCCGATTTCCACGTAACGCATGACCTTGCTGTGTCTGCGGAGGATGTTCGACACCCAGCCGATTCCCAGCGCGGCGACGAGGAACGGGATGGCGAGTCCTGCCGAGTAGGATGTCAGCAACTTCGCGCCGAGGGCCAGGTCACCGCCGTTGAGGGCGAGGGTGAGGATTGCGCCGAGTACGGGACCGACGCACGGCGACCAGCCCGCGGAGAAGAAGACGCCCATCAGCGCGGAGGACAGGTATCCCCATTTCCGGTCGGGCAGGGAATGAACGCGCACGTCGTATTCGAGGAAGGGGATGCGGAAGACGCCGATCATGTGCAGGCCGAAGATGATGACGACCACGCCGCCAATCTTCGCCAGCCAGAAGCGCAGGTCGTAGAGGAACGCGCCCGCGGCGGCGACGGCGAGTCCGAGCACGACGAAGACGATGCTAAAGCCGAGGACGAAGGCCAGTCCGTGCGAGAAGGTGATCCAGCGGCTGTTCTCGCCGCCTTCGCCGCCCGCGGCGCGTCCACCGAGGTAACCGATATAGGCGGGGACGAGCGAGAAGACGCACGGAGAGAGGAATGAAGCGAGACCAGCGAGGAAGGCGAGTCCGACGGTGATGTTGGTAATGTCCATGAAACTCCTAAAAAGATACTTCGTTGGCAAGTACGATCGTGCCGTGTTCGGGCAGGGATAATCTCATTTCACTTTGCGCGAGGGAAATGGCTGGGGTCGTCCAGCGGAAAATCCATTTGGCATCTTCGGGTTTGACGTTGATACAGCCATGCGACCACTTCTCACCAAAGGCATTGTGCCAGAACGCGCCGTGAATGGCGATGCCCTCGCCGCTGACAAACGTGCACCACGGGACGGCTGGAGTGGAATATCCCGCCTGCGCGGAGCCTGCGGTCATATTCTTCGAGATGATCTTCCAGTGGGTGATCAGGTTTCCAGCGGGCGTGGCATATTCATCGCTTCGCAGGCCGGTGACGGGATCGAAGGCCTTACCTGTGGAGGTCCGGCAGAAATAGACTTCCACGTTTCTCTCGAAGCAGGAAAGAGTCTGGTGGTCCAGGTTGACCGTGATGCGTTTCTCGTTTGGGTCAATCTGCGGGCTGATCGGCGCGACATCCTCCTCGGTCAACACCTTGAACCCTGCGCCGTCGCCCCAGAAAAATTCGCCATACGAACCGCCGTATCCATAGCCGTGACCGTAGGCATCCTCGCTCCAGCGATATTCGATGAAGCCGTTGCTCTGTCGAATCTGGTCAATCCACACCACCTGCCCGTAATAGAGGCGCGGAGGAAAATTGTATTGAATATTATCCTTCAGCCAGGGTGAGGCGACGATTCCCTCGTGCGCGAGGTCAATATATGGAACGGTCACTTCGGCCCAAAACCCCGTCTGTCCTTCTGGCATTTGCGCGATGGGTGTGTTTGGAAGGTTCCTTGTCGGTTGCACCATCGAGGAGTAGATGAATCCCTGCGGAGTTTCCAAATACCTCTGGTTCGACAAACCGCCCACCACGTTGCCTACCACCTCGCGCCACCATTCGATCAAATGGTCTGCCTCCAGGGTTGCGAGTTCCGCGCTCAAGTTGGTTGGACGCTCGCGCAATGAGATATCGCGGGTCACGATGCGTCCGATGATCTCACTGTTTGGAAATTGCGGTAATCGTTTGGGCGATTGCAGAGTCTCAAAGTTAAAATCTTTAAAGGGACGAAGCGCCAGCGCGCCCAGTCCGAGACCAGCCAATTTGAGAAAATCACGTCGGGAAAGTTTTGTCATCGGGTCAACCACAGATGAAAGGGATGAAAATGATTGGGCAAGGATACCCGCAAAGAGGAGGGGCGTCAACGGGTGGGTGAGTTAACCTTAATCTTGTTTTTTTGTACACGGATTACACGGACAGAACGGATTTTTTTAAATTTCTTTATCGTGTAATTCCTTCAATCCGTGAAATCCACGCACTGAATTTAATTTTGAAAAAAACTTTCCAGCCCGCGCAAACAATCCGCGCTGACTTTGTGACCGACTTCCGCCTCGCAATACGTGACGTGCGCGCCTGCCTGTTCGAGCAGGGACATCGAGGCGCGGGCTCGGTCAATCGGGACGAGATTGTCCTGCGTGCCGTGTGAAACGAAAACCTTTTTTTCTGTCAGTGGTTTTTTTGCAACGATCTCCTCCATGCCCGAAGGCATAAAGCCTGCCAAAATCCCTGCTTTGCGGATTCGATGCGGATGCAGGCACGCCAGCACGTTGGACAGCGCCGCGCCCTGGCTGAAACCCATCACGTCGAACTGGCTCGCATCGATCTGACTTTGGGCGGCGTACGCGTCCACGAGGCGGATCAGCGCCTCAGCCGCCTCGCGCAGATCGTCGAGGTGTGGACGGCCATAGGTCCCATCGCGATGCGGACGCCAGGAGAAGCCTCCCTGCGGCGCGGGGTGGGGAGCGCGCGGGGCGAGAAGCAGGGTATCGGTCGGGAAGTTGCGAGCGAAGACCCACATCGAGTTCTCGTCGCCCGTCCAGCCGTGGAGCATGAGGAGCAGGTGCACGGGAGTCTGCGTGGGAGTCCGCACGCGCAACGTCCAGTTTTCGAATATTTCGAGGGTGGTGTTATTTACGGCCTGCATGTTTGATGATCCATTCCGCCGCGTAGAAGACGGCTGTGATGAGCACAACAGGTGCGAGCGCGGCCACGAGACAGGTGATGCCGAGGCCTGCCGCGCCCGTGCCGTAAAACCACCAGATGAGTCCGCCGCCGACGATGAACAGAATCAATATAGCGCCGATAACGAGACGGCGGTCGGTTTGTTTTGAATATTCGCGTAGATCACGTTTCATATTATCTCCTTACCGTAGACCAAATCACCAGCAAAATACTTACGTCCGCGGCCATGTGAAAGAGCGTGGATGCCAACATGGATTTTTCAGTCCGAATCACCTGCCTCCACAGCCAGCCAGAAAACGCCAGCACGAGGAAAGCCACGATCAGCCAGAGAAGCGGAAAGAACGGTGCGAGGACCACGAGATGGAATCCCGCAAAAACCGCGTCATGCAGGACGGGATGGCGGTTCGCGCTTCCCAGCCAGCCGCGCCAGAAGGCCTCCTCCAGCCACGGGTTGACAAGTGCCCCGTACGCGATGAATAGCGGCCAACTGCGCGGGTTCAATCCCCAGCGCAAAAGCGCGGTTGTCAATTCTGACGAAACATGGATGAACGGCCATAAAAAATAAAGCGCTGCGCCCGCGCTCAAACCTGTCAGACCGAAGAGGATGGTTTTCCAAAGCGGCGCGTTGGGACGAAACTCGCCCAGTCTCGGCCACGCGCCCGCCAGCGTGACCAGCAGGATGATTCCCGCATGATAGCCCAGGACAGCGACCCAGGCATTGTTGACAACGTACAGCCCCACCCCGACCGTCAGATAGGGCATGAGCAGGCCGATAATGACCATTTACCAATTACTTCCGAAACGTCCGCGCCAGCCGTGCGGGCCAGGCAGTGACGCGTTTCAACTCGGGCAGGACCGCGTCTACGGCGGCTTCGCCGAGTTTCGCCACCTCATGCACGTCCACCTTGTCCAGCAATTGGATGTGTGTCACCGCGGGGCGAATGATGATTTCGGGATCGTCTTTTTCCAATCGTAATTCGGACATCAGGCGATTGCCGATTTCCACGGCTTGCAGAAAAATATCGAAGGCTTGTGCGGGACGCATCCGTGTGATGCGTCGTGCAATTGCGCCCGGCAGATAGGGAATGTTCACTTCAAAGGTTTGAGTTGGCTCGCCGACGGGCGAAGTCAACACCACCGCGACGACAGGCAGGTTCGGCGCGAGCATCCGCGCCACCGAGACGGGCACAGGGTCGAGCGTGCCGCCGTCCACCAGTTCCCAATTCTGGATTTTGCGCGGAGGAAAAATTCCAGGCAGGGCGATGGTCGCCAGCAGGGCTTCCCGCACCGAGCCCTCGGTCAGAATCACCTCACGGGCAGACTTCAAGTCCACGCCTGTCAGCGCGCAGGGGAGGGGGAGATCGTTGAAGGTGGCCGCGCCAAAGGCGTCGTCGAAGAGTTTCGAAGCGCCCGCCAGTCCGAGCAGGGACGGCCCGTCGCCCGTCGCGTGCCCGTAGAGGCGCGTCTGATCCACGCCCGCGAAGAGTTCCTCGATCTGGTCGGGGGTTTTCCCAGACGCGTACAACGCCGCCACGATTCCCCCGAAACTCGTTCCCGCCACCGCGCGGATACGAAACCCCTCCTGTTCAAGCCGCCGAATGATACCGATGTGGGCATTGCCTTTTGCGCCACCACCGCCGAGTGCAAGTGAAATGTTCATAAAACTCCATTGGGATGAATGGCGGATTGCCTGTCCCGCCACGCGTGCTATACTTCGCAAGGGATTTTACCTGCTTTCAAGCCAAACCACATCATCATCAAAAGGCAACTCATGGCGGAAAAATTCATCGAAAAATGGGATAAGTTCGAACGCGGCCTCGACGCGCGCGCTCAGCGTTTGCCGCGCTGGATCATCCCCGCGTGCATCGCCGCATTCATCCTCGCGGCCGCTTTCCTCTATTTGTATCCATCGCCGCGTGAATTCCCAATGGACGATGCCTACATCCATTTCGTCTACGCGGAAAATCTTGCCGAGCACGGCAAACTCTTTTTCAGTTTTCCCGATGAGAAGGGACTGGCCACCTCCAGTTTTCTATGGGTTGTTCTTCTCGCCGCGGGACACACCCTTGGCATCCCCGTCCATCTGACGGCAAAAGCGCTGGGCGTCGCCTCGCTCATCCTTGTGGGGATCGGCGTCTATCTGCTTTTGCGCTCTCTCTGGACTCCACTTCGCTCCGCCGCGGCCGCCCTGCTCGTCTCCCTTTCGGGCAACCTGCTCTGGTTCTCACTGAATGGGATGGAGACGACTCTCTTCCTCGCCCTCGGCGTGTTGACTCTCCTCTCGCATCGCGCGGGACGCTGGGGCTGGTTCGGTTTTCTCGCCGCGCTCCTCACACTGACGCGTCCCGAGGGACTCTTCCTCCTCGCCGCGATCGGGTTGGCCGAACTGCTCGCGCATGGACGGTTGCGCCGCGAATTTGTCCTCGCCGCTTCCATCGGACTCCTGCTCGCCGCGCCCTGGTATGGCTACATCAAACTCCGCACGGGACATTTCCTGCCCACCAGCGCATCGGCCAAGCAATTTGGCTCTGCTGTTGCCACCAATTTTCTTCTGGAACAATACCACCTGCCAAAGTTTCTCGGGAGCATTTCCAACCTGCTGTATCCTGCCATGTGGATCGCCTACCTGCTCGAATTCGGCCTCGGCGGGATGGCGCTCCCGCCGCCCAAGTTCAGGATGGCTGGCGTGGCGGGCAGTCCTGGCGTGGATATTTCTGTCTGGGCATTTCTGGCCGCGGCCATGGTCATCTGGCTGATGTATCGGGCAGGCGCGCGTTTCTTCAAATCATCAAAATGGATCAGTTGGTCGCGCGACCCGCGCAAGCGCGAATTGCTTATTTTGTTTTTCTGGGTGGTTCTGCACAATCTGGCCTACATGCTCCTGCTCCCCATCCCAGGGACGGCCAGCCGTTATGGCGCGGTCAATTACATTATCTTGTGGATTGGAATTGTGGCGGGTTTTTCCAGTCTCGCGCGAATATCGTTCCGTCGCTGGGTGGTGGGACTCTTCCTGCTTGTCATCGCCCTGGCGAACGGCCTGTACTGGAACCGCGTCTATGATGCGAACATTGAACACATGCTGGATGCGCGCATTGCCGCCGCGCGATACGTCCGCGAAAACTTTTCGGACGGTGAGTTGTGCGCGGCCTTCGACGTGGGTTCCCTGCGCTATTACAGTGACCGCCCTCTCGTCGAGATTGCCGCGTTGATGAATCCCGACGGCGCGGATAAATTTTTCGAAGGCGGCGCGGACGATTATCTTGTGGAGCACGGCGTCACCTGCCTCGTCCTGCCCGGGCGGACAGGACAGCAATCCGAGGGAATTCTCGACTTCGCCGCCATCATGGGCCTCACTGACAGTCCGCTCTTCGAGATGGAACTCGTCAAAGTCTTTGAGATTGACCATGACCGTTGGCTATTGGGCTATTTACCAACCGTCAACTATCAAGCGTCTGTAACGATCTATTGGTTGAGGATGAAATAGAACTTTCCTCCGTCATTGCGAGGCGTTCTTTGCCGAAGCAATCTTCTCCAAGTGTCGCGGCTCGCAATGACGGATAAATTTTGCTTGACGCTCTCCCCGATGGGTGGTAAACTCTGCGGGCTTTCAAACCGATGCGGGGTAGAGCAGTGGCAGCTCGTCGGGCTCATAACCCGGAGGTCGCAGGTTCGAGTCCTGCCCCCGCTACCTAAGAAAAAGACGCCAGTGAAGGCGTCTTTTTGATTCATGTGCGTAAATTGCCGATTTGCGTTACTGTGACTTTCCCAACTCCACGTTCATCATCTTTTCCAGCGCCTTCACCAATCCATGATTCCCGTCGCCGCCGAGACCCTGCGTCTGCAACGTGCGATACAGTTGAAAAACAAGGCTGGTTGCGAGCAATGGGACGCCCATCTTGTCCGCCGCTTCCAAAACGAGACGCAAATCCTTCTGTTGCAGGTCAATCGTGAAGCCAGGGCGGAAGTCGCGCACGATCATCTGCGGGCCGCGATTGGCGAGCATCCATGAACCCGCCGCGCCGCCTTTCACCGCGTCGATTGTCTTTGCGAGATCGAGTCCGCCCGCCTGCGCGAACAGAAGCGCCTCGCTCGCCGCGAGTTGATTCACCACAACCAGAATCTGATTCACCAGTTTTGCCATTTGCCCTGCGCCTTGTGCGCCGACATGTGTGATTGTTTTTCCGTAAGCCTGCAAGATGGGCATGGCGCGTTCCACATTCGACGCGTCCCCGCCGATCATGATCGAAAGCGTCCCATTTTTCGCGCCCTCGCTCCCTCCGCTGACGGGCGCATCCAAATACGCTACACCCTGCGTGTTCAGCCGCTTTGCCATCTCGACAGTTTTCTGTGGGCTGATCGTGCTGTGATCCACCACCAGCGCGCCAGATTTAATTCCCGCGCTCACGCCATTTTTGCCAAATAGAACTTCTTCCACATCGGGCGTGTCGCTCACGCAGACCAAAATCATGTCACATAGTGCTGCCAATTCCGCAGGCGAAGACGCGGTCCGCGCGCCCGCCGCGGCGAACTCGTCCATGCGCACTGCGGTGCGATTCCAAACCGTCACGCTGTGTCCCGCTTTCAGCAGGTTGTGCGTCATGCCGCGCCCCATGATACCGAGGCCGATAAATCCGATTTGAGTCATTCTAATCTCCTTGTGTGAGGCGGAATGCCATTCCGCCCTACGGAATGCGCCGATTATAATGGACACATGCAACTCAAAATCTCCCTCGGCCAAATGGACGTCAAATTCGGCGACCCCGCTGCGAACTTTGCGACTGTCACGCGCATGACGGAGGAAGCCAGGCGACGCGGCTCGGACTTGATTCTCTTCCCCGAACTCTGGTCCACCGCCTACGATTTGACTCGCGCCTCGCGTTATGCCTCCTCCCTCGACGCTGGCGTGTTTGCCGACCTATCGGCCCTCGCCAGGCGGACGGGGATTTACCTGCTCGGCTCCACTTTATCCCTCCTGGGTGAAAATAAATTTGGCAACACGCTGACAGTCTTCGCGCCCGATGGGACTCTGCTGGCTGACTATTCCAAGATCCACTTGTTTCGTTTTATGGACGAGCATCAGCATCTGACGGCGGGTGACAAGCCCACCCTCGTTGATCTACCCTTCGGCCGCGCGGGACTGGCGATCTGCTACGATTTGCGCTTCCCAGAATTGTTTCGCGGCTATGCGTTGGCTGGAGCGGAGATGGTTTTCCTCCCCGCCGAGTGGCCGCATCCGCGCCTCGTCCACTGGCAGACGCTCATCCGTGCGCGCGCCATCGAGAATCAGATGTTCGTCTTCGCGTGCAACCGCGTCGGACGAGACGCGTCCAACGAGTTTTTCGGCCATTCGATGGCGGTGGATCCGTGGGGCGAGATTTTGGCCGAAGGCGGGGAAGTGGATGAGTTGATTACGTTGATGGTGGATTCGTCGAAGGTCGCGGAGGCGAGACAAAAAATCCCCATTTTGCAGGACAGGCGGCCTGAGGTGTATCGTTAAAACGAAAAGACAGTCACTTCGAAAGTGACTGTCTTTTCGTGTTTTTACCACGCAACATCGGGGCAGGTGTTGATTCCTGCCGATTTCCCCACGCGTTTGTACATCGTAACGGACGTGAATGGCTCGCCGAGAATCCCGTCGTGGATGGCCCACGAGCGCAGGCGAATACTGTTCGTTGCGGCGGGTTGACGGAATGGGGAATTGTCCAGTCGCGGGAGCAGATCGCCGCCCGCGGAAAATCCTGTTTGGATGCGCTCCATGAAGCGGCGGCCTTCCTGATAAGTGAAGCCGTGACGCTCGAAGATGATGGCGTTATGATAGTAGAGGGGTTCGACGAAGTAGATTTCGTGGCCGAGATATTTGACAAATTTTTCAAAGGTATCCATGGCCTCGGAGAGCATGCTCAGGCCGCGGCGGATCTGTCCCGGCGCGAGGTTGTCTGAAAGCGCGGCCGCCTCGGCCTCCAGGTTGCGGCGCAATGTCCCGAATTTGGTGGTTATCCCATCGGCGGTGACATCCACATTGTAGCGCGGTGAGGCGGGGTCGTTCATGATATAGAGGAGGATGTGAATCTGTCCATTGAGCGTGTCGGTGAGGTGGCCATAGAGGATGGGGTCGGCGAAGCGTTCTTCGTGGAATAGGGAAAGTTCCACATCGCTGGAGCCTGGCGCAAATTTGAAGCGGGTGAAACTCTTGATGCGCTGGGAATCGGGCGCGGGGAGATGAAACCGTTCGATCAGGCCGCGCGGGACGACGCGCATGTAGATTTCGCGCTTTTCGTTCTCAGGCAGGTTGTTGATGCCGCCGATGGTGGATGGTTTCATGCTATCTCACTCTCGACTCGCGATCCGAATCGCGTTGAGCGTCGCGCTCAGCGATGAGGGCGCGTTTATCGTGCAGTTTTTTGCCGCGGGCGAGGGCGATCTCGATCTTGGCGCGCCCCTCTTTCAGGTAGACGCGCGTCGGGACGATGGTCATGCCTTTCTGGCGGACTGAGTTGAACAGCTGTCGGATTTCGCGTTTATTCAGGAGCAGGCGGCGGGCGCGCAGGGGATCGTGGTTGAAACGGTTGGCCTGTTCGTAGGGCGCGATGTGCGCGCCGCGTAACCAGGCCTGGCCTGCTTCGATCTCCACGTAGGATTCAACGAGGCTCATCTGTCCCGCGCGGATGGACTTGATTTCCGATCCTTGCAACGACAATCCCGCCTCGAACTTTTCGAGCAGAAAATATTCAAAACCAGCCTTGCGGTTGGTGGCAACAACTTTGATTTCGTCAGTCACAAAATGATTGTAACATGAAGCCGTGCCACCGTCCGCCGCGCTAGAATCTTAAATAACGAGCCACCGCCATTAATACAGTGGCAGCGATCAAGCAAATAATATTCACTGTCGAGATCATCGCCATTCGACTGCTAAGCGCGCCCATCTGTGCCTGCTGTTCGGGTGTGGGTGGCCCCTTGAACTGCGCGGCTAACTTTCCCATCGCCGCGCCTGTGCGGGGAATCATATAACCCGCGACCAGCCCAATTACCGCGAAGGTCGCGCCAATCGCGAATCCGATGCCTGGGCCAGCCATCATCCACGCGGAGGTGAATCCGTCGGAATCGATCCAATATAGGAGTGTTCCCGCGATCGCGGTGGTCAGCCCCGCGCCGATCATGGCGGCGGAGAAACGGCTTTGGGTCAAAATATGGCCCATGAATTTTTGTCCTGCTTCGGCCGTTGCGCGCACGGCTGGGTTGATGAAGAAATACATCGCCAGCGCCGCGCCCACCCAGAAGACCCCCGTGAAAATATGCGCCAATCGTAAAAAGATCATCCAGTAAGTCATGTCATTCTCCTTTGCCAATAAGATTTGTAATGCTTAACCCGAAATCACGCAGAAGGGTTCATGTGGATGATGCGAAATTTCCTGCTTTTGCCTCTGGCAAAATTTTCAAGAGATCATCGCGTTTCAGGATGATGCCCGTGTTGGACATTCCCGATCCCATCGAAATCTCATCGTGGACGAGCACGCTCGCGTCGATCAGGACGGGGAGCGGATTCGGCAATCCGATAGGCGCCACCGTCCCGACGCGGTAGCCCGTGGCGCGCAACACTTCCTCGGGGTCGGCCATCGTCAGCCGTGATTGGCCGAAGTGGGCGCGCAGGGCAGGCCACGAGATCTGCGCCGCGCCTGCTATCAGTACCATGGCAAAACGTCCCTCGCCGAGACGGAAGACAATCGAGCGGACAACTTGCTCGGGAACCTGTCCGCGTTCAGACGCGGCCTGTTCCAGTGATGTAACCTGTCCCGCGTGACGAAAGACGCGATGCAGGATTCCGAGTTCGGTCAATCTTTGGGAGACGGGGGGAGTGTCCTTCATACAGTGAGAAACCAGGTTTCTACGAAAGTTGTCTCATTGCCTCGCGCGCCAGCATCGAAAGTTCGCGGTCGGCGCGGTTATCGGCGATGGGCGTCAGTGCGGCGACTGCGCGCGGGTCACGCAGTTCACCGAGCGATTGGATGACCTGTTTCAACACAAGGCGGTCGTGATCGTGTAGCATTTCCGCGAGCAAAGGCAGGACGCGCGGGTCGCGGATCCTAGTCAATGCGGAGACGGCGCGCAGGCGGATGCCCGCTTCGGGATGATTCAACGCTTCGCTCAGGACGCCCAAGGCGGGTGCGCCAAACCCAGCCAGCGACTCGGCCGCGGCGTGCCCCACCTCATCGTGCATATCGTAGAGCGTCATGCCCAGCGCCTCGACCGCGCGTGTGTCGCCGATGCGTCCCAGCACAACTGCCGCGCTCCGACGCACGGTGGCTTCGTAATGTGTCAGCGCGCCGACCAGCGGCTCCACCGCGTCCGCGCCGAATTTGGTCAGCGCGGCCAACAGCGGCTCGGCGGCGTTCTCGCGCTCGTACCACCAGAACGAATCGGCCATGGCTTCGATGAAGTAAGGGATGGCTTCTTTCAGACGGGTTGCGGCGAGTCCCTCTGCGGCAGCCTGGCGTACTTCGATCTCGCGGTCTTCGAGTAATACGTCAGAGAGGCGGATGATGGAAGATGGCTCATGGAAAGCGCCGACTGCCAATGCCGCCGCGATTCGGACCGTAGGCTCGTCATCTGCCAATAGGGCGATCAGCGTCGGGACGGCGGACGAGTCGCCGATTCTTGCCATCGCAGACGCGGCCCGTGCGCGGACGGTGAAGTACTCGCGGCGCGCGGCTTCCGTCAGCGCGGGGAGGGCGCTCCGGTGGCGAATCTCTCCGAGAATATCCGTGAGCAACTGTTGGGTGGCGGGATGCGCCGTGCCGAGGAGTTGGGAGAGGCGCGGGACGGCGGTCGTCCCCATTTTGACGAGAATCTGCGCGGCGAGAGTCTGCATGGACGCGTCTTTGCTCGCGAGCGCGTCCGTGAGCGCATCCACCGCGGCGGAACCCTGGCGGATAAGTTCACTGGCGGCCGCGGCGCGCCTGGATGGGTCGCCCAATTGTGCAACCAGTTTTTTTGAATCGTCTCGTTTCCCGGTGATCCAGTCCATGCGCCCATTTTACACTTAAAAAGGAAGACCCCCGCGAACGGGGGTCTCTTTCAGGGTGTGGGAGAAAAAATTAGAGGCCTTTGACGAGCAGGCCGAGAACGAGCAGAACGAAACCGATGAACAAAAGCCAGAAGGCAGCTATGGGGATTGCCGTGAAAATAGCCAACTGGCTGAGCAAACCAAGCAGACCAAGCAAAATAGAAATCCAGAAGGTAATCATTTTAGGTGGGGTGAGTTTCATTTGCATTCTCCTTGTTTAAATAGATGGTTTATGGGTTCCCACACCCATTGCTTACAACACTTATTATAGTGATAAGTTTCATAATTTCAAGTCACTAATTGAAGATTTTGGGACTATCAAAAATTCTCAAATTTGCGAAAAAAAGACCGAAATGGTGCGAAATTGAACTATAATGCCGTCTCGATTATTGCGAAGGGCACACCGCCGGGGTTCCCCCGGTGTTGTTTTGCCTGAAATTATTCAATCAGGTTTTTACCTGCCTCAGCGGAGAGAGCTTCAATGAAGAAAGAACAATTGCTTGACCTCTATCACCAGATGGTTCTGATCCGCCGCGTGGAAGAACGCGGCGCGGAGTTGTACCAGGCTGGCAAGATCGGCGGCTTCATGCACCTGTACATTGGACAGGAAGCCGTTTCAACGGGGTTGATCGCGGCGCGTGAACCGCGTGACCGCGTCATCACCGCCTATCGCGACCACGGCGTGGCGCTCAACTGCGGACTTTCGGCGGACTCGGTCATGGCGGAATTGCTCGGCAAAGCGACGGGAACGTCGAAGGGCAAGGGCGGTTCGATGCACATGGCGGACACTGAAAAGAACATGTGGGGCGGACATGCCATCGTCGGCGGGCATCTTCCCATCGCGGCGGGATTCGCGGTCGGCGACCAGTACGCCAAGAACGACAACGTCACCATCTGCATGTTTGGCGACGGCGCGACCAACATCGGATATTTCCATGAAGCGTTGAATCTGGCAAAGACATGGGGATTGCGCGTGCTGTGGGTCTGCGAGAATAATCAATACGGAATGGGTACCGCGGTCAAGCGCGCTTCGGCGGTTGACGAGATCCGCCAGAAGGCCGAAGGCTACGGCATGAAGAACGCCGAAGTGGACGGCATGGATGTGATGAAGGTCTACGAAGCATCGAAGGCGGCGATTGACTACGTCCGCAGGGAAGGTCAGCCCTACCTGCTCGAGATCAACACCTATCGTTTCCGCGGCCATTCGATGGGCGATCCCGAACGCTATCGTAAGTCGGAAGAGGTCAAGAAGTGGCAGGAGAGCGATCCCATCGGCATTTTCAACAAGTACCTGCTCGAGAAGAAGATCGCCACCCGTAAGGCGTTGGATGAGATTGAAGCCCGCGTGGAAGAGGAAGTTGCGAAAGCAGTTGAGTTCGCAGAGACTTCGCCCGAGCCCGCACTGTCGGAATTGTTCGCGGATATTTACGCAGACAATTAAACACAAAGGACACGAAGCACACAAAGGAAAATCAAGGAAGATCATCTTGTTGCGCAAGTCAACAAACCTTGGTGACCTTAGTGTCCTTTGTGGTTAAAGGATTTTACACATGACCAAAATCACAATGCGCGAGGCGATCTCGCAAGCGCTTATGGAAGAAATGGACCGCGACCCCGCTGTCTTCATCATGGGCGAGGAAGTCGGCGTGTGGGGCGGCACGTATGCTGTCACCAAAGGTTTTTTTGACAAGTACGGCGCGGACCGCGTGAAGGACACCCCTATCGCAGAAAACGCCATCATCGGTGGTGCGATCGGCGCGGCGATGGTGGGTCAACGCCCGATTGCGGAATTGATGACGATCAACTTTGCGTTTTCGGCGATGGACTACATCGTTAATCAGGCCGCGAAACTGCGCTATATGTTTGGCGGACAGTTCATGCTTCCGCTGGTGATTCGCGCCGTCGGCGGCGGGGGACGTCAACTCGGCGCGACCCATTCACAGACTCCCGACGCGATCTTCGCACATTTCCCCGGACTGAAAGTCGTGTCGCCTGGGACGCCAGAAGACGCCAAGGGGCTTTTGAAGTCCGCCATCCGTTCGAATGACCCGATCCTGTTTATCGAGCACGCGACGATGTACCAAGTCCGCGGTGAAGTTCCCGATGGCGAATATCTAATCCCAATTGGAAAATCAAAAGTGCAGCGCCCTGGCAAAGACCTGACCATCGTCACGTATTGCAAGGGCTTGGAACTTTCGATGAAAGCCGCTGACGAACTCGCGAAGGAAGGTATCGAAGCCGAGATCGTCGACCTGCGCACACTCCGTCCGCTGGATATGGAACCTGTTTTGGAATCCTTTAAGAAAACGAATCGCGCCATCGTTGTTGAAGAAGGTTGGAAGTCGTATGGCGTCGGCAGTGAAATTGTCAGCCGCATCTACGAAGAAGCCTTTGACTACGTCGACGCACCAATCATCCGCGTCGCGCAAAAAGAAGTCCCGCTTCCGTACAACCGCACGCTCGAACAAGCCGCCCTCCCGCAAGTGCACGACATCGTCGCCGCGGCAAAGGAGGTTTTGAAGTAATGGCTGAAACCATCAACATGCCCAAACTCGGCTTTGACATGGCCGAGGGCCTGCTGGTCCGCTGGGTCAAGCAGGTTGGTGAGAACATCAACAAGGGCGACGTGCTGGCCGAGATCGAAACCGATAAAGCCACTGTGGAAGTGGAATCGTCCGCTAGTGGTGTCGTCTTGCAACACATCGTTGATGCTGGCACCAGCGTTCCCGTCAACGCGCCGATCGCTGTTGTAGGACAGGCTGGCGAAAAAGTGGATGCGCCCAAGGCTGCGCCGTCGAAGGTCGAAAGTCCAAAGGCGGACACTGCGCCTCAAACTCAGCCTGTAGCGGATTCTGTTTCTCCGGCTGTTTCCTCCCCATCAACGGGTCCGGTCAAGGCCTCTCCTCTCGCGAAGAAAATTGCAAAAGACAACAACGTCAATCTCGCCGCTGTTCAAGGCACTGGCCCAGGCGGACGTGTTGTCCGCAAGGATGTTGAGTCTGCGCTTGCTTCTGGTCAAAAGTCGCAGGTCGAAGGTCGTCCGTCCGCACAACCCAATTACCAATTACCAATTACCAATTACGAAGACAAAGTGGTTCCGACTACCAAACTTCGTCAGGCCATCGGACGCCGCCTTGTTGAATCCAAGACAACCATCCCGCATTTCTACGTTACGCACGAATACAAAATGGATGCGTTGATGGACATTCGCAAACAAGCGAATGCGTTTATGCCCGATACCGAAAAACTTTCGGTCAATGACTTTATTCTCAAAGCCGTGGCGCTTTCGCTTCGTCAATTCCCGAATCTCAACGCGACGATCAAGGGCAATGAGGTGATCCAATTCGGTCACGTAAACGTCGGCGTCGCAGTGACTGTCCCCGGCGGACTCATGACCGTCGTTGTCAAAGACACCGACCAGAAAACCCTGCGCCAGATCTCGGGGGAGGTTAAGGCGATGGCTGGACGCGCGCGTGAAGGCAAGGTCAAGCCGAATGACATCGAAGGCTCGACGTTCTCCACGTCGAATCTTGGGATGTACGATGTGGAGGAATTCATCGCCATTGTCAATCCGCCTGAGGCCGCGATTTTGGCGATTGGTTCCGCGAAGGAAACGCCCGTCGTCGAGAATGGACAAATCGAAGTCGGCTCGCGGATGAAAGCGACCATCTCGGTTGACCACAGAATCAGCGATGGGGCGGAGGCCGCACAGTTCATGCAACAACTGGCGGAGTTCCTGGAAAATCCGGTGAGGATGCTGGTGTGAAAAAAGCAGAACTCGGAAGTCCCGCAGACTTCCGAGTTCTTTTTGAGTTGCTGTCTATGCACTATGAAATGAAAACCATGGACAAAAATCAGCCGGTTTTACGGTTCCGGGAAAACATCCTGTGGGGTGCCGTCCAGCATCGAATTTATGTGCGAGAAGCGCCAACTCATTTTTGCCGGGTCGAGCGTTACACCCGCTTCTTTGGCAATCGCTTGCAAATCTGCCCACGAAGCCGACATGACCACCCGTCCCTGCGGGTCAAACGTCACTGTGAACAATTCTTTTGGAAACGAAATCTTTTCCCCGCTGGCGTTCCTGAAGCTGCACGCTTCTTTCTCATAATAGGTACAGAACACTTCAAAGCCCAATCCCTGCGCGGCCAGAATATCGCCAGTGGCACCGGTGGCGGGGTTGCCATCCATGTCAAGCACGACCTGCCAGCCCATACCGGTGAGCATTTCCTCCGTCAGCGGCCAGGGTTGGAAGGGGCCTGCCAGCCGGACTTCAAACGTCAGCCTGCCGGGCATTGCGCCGGTATAGACTCCGAAGCGTTCACCCAATTGAATGGGTGTGACGGTCTCCGCCGCGGCAGGCGTGCCATCCGATGCGATGACAGACAGGGCGACGGTCGCGCCATCATTGGGACCTGACAATTTGACGGTCTTCCCGTTGCCGCTGACCTCCGCCTCGCCTCGTGCCACCCAGATGGCTGTCTCGCTGTTTTTGAAATTGGATACTACGCCTGACCATGCTCCCGCCAAACTCACGCTGAAATTTTTCCCGTTAATCTGGAGCGGCTCCGCCGTCCACGCGCCGGGATGGAAGACCTGGAAACCGTCCGGGCCTGTCCCCTCCAACAGGCTGATGACCGGGTTGCCTGCTTTGTTCACATCTTCGATGGCAATTGAAAACGCACTGTTTCCAAAGTCAATCTGACCGGGAGGCAGGGGCATCCCATCCAGCCCGGGATAAGATGTACCGCCGGGCAGGGTGTACGTGAAAGTTGTGCTGGACAAGGTTTGGATCAGCACCGGCGCATCATTGGACTCAGCCTGTGCCAGTTTCGCCAGTTTGGGCGGGTGTGGCGCAAAGATGACCTTGCGGGATAAACCCTCCCGCCAGGAGTGGAGCGGGTAACTATCCAGCCAGGGCATGACCCAGAGAATGTCATCATAAGGCGCGGCGTTGGTGGCAGGCTGACCGGGATTCATGTGTTGTTGCACATCGCCAGTGGCGTCCTGCGTGTATGGGGGCAGGTTGGCCGGGTTGGGCAATGGGCGAACATCGAAAAGACAATCAAGGCTGCCAGTGCGTTGAATATACAAATAGTGGTCGTATAAGTCTTTGGCTTCTTCTTCGCTATAGCCTGCTTCAAAAGCGAGAAAGAAGAATAGAGAAGCTTCTTCTGAATCATAGGGAGTAAACAGAAGCGGTACATCGCCGCTTTCACGTGTAAACGTTCCTGTCATCGGATTTCCACCCGCGTACGTCAATTGAGATTGATTATCAAAAGACTTGTCCGGGATGGTGGTTTGGGCGTCCCAAATTCCTATTTGACCGTTTGGCAGGAACGTCGCGAATAAGTCAACCTGTGGACACCCATCAGCGGGCGGTTCAGGGACTTGTTGCGCCTCGTCAGGGATATTCGGTTCGGGGTCGCAGGCATCGCCTATTCCATCATCATCGGCGTCTGCCTGATCGGGATTAGCCACATCAGGGCAGTTATCATCCATGCTGATAATGCCATCCTTATCGTTGTCCCCGGTAATCCCCCACCCGGTTTCCTGCTCGCAGCCGGTGAGCAGGATTGTGCCTGCCAGCAAAAAGAGCAGAATGAAGATTGAGTTGATACGAATGTGTTTCATGTTTGTCTCCGTATGTACTGAATCAGATTGTGGCGCGTTTGAAGACGCGATAGACGAGGAAAATAAGAATGAGCAGGAACGCAAGCATCACAACTCCCGCCGACCCCGTGACAAGCGAATTCCCAGTGGGGACGACTTCGGGCGCGGTCAAGCCGTCGCCGTAGGAGTTGATGAAGCCGTGAAACAAACTGGCAAGCGCGATACTGCCAGCGGTCGCTTTGTAGAACCAAGTGAAGGGGAAGGAGAGCGCGATCACCACCAGCGTGAATAGCGGGATGGTAATCAGCGGACTTTGCCCCGGATAGTTCAACCCGATGAGGAGCAGGGGCAAATGCCAGAACGCCCAGATGACGCCGACGAGGATTGTCCCTTTGATTTCGCCAAGCGCGAGCGCGCGTGGCAACAGATAGCCGCGCCAGCCGTATTCTTCGCCAATGATGAATATCGAAATGATGATCGCACCGATGAGCAGTTCGATGCCGAGGTAGGCGCCGAAGGGCATGTCTGTCCGTGTCCATGCGAAGCGCCCCAGACCTGTCAGATGGTTGAAAACTGCCAGGATAACGAAGAACAGGATCGGGGTCAGGAAAGAGGCGAGGTACCACTTGAATGGCCGCTTCCAGCCCATCGAGCCGCGCAGTCCCTCACGGCTGACGAAGAGTCGCATGATCAGCGCCGCGAGGAGCGGACCGAAGTCGCCAATGGCGATCATCATCTGCGCGGACTGGGCTTCGTTGGCGCTCATCTGCGAGAGGTTGGAGAAGGTTTGCGTGCCTGAAAATATCAGCGCGCCCCACCATGCCCAACTGAAGGCATAGGCGAGGGCGGTGAAAATGACAATCTCGCGGCGCTTGAACGGAACGATCAAGGTTTGACTTTGCACATCTGCCTCCTTTGGCAATACACAGTTTTGGCTTTCTAGGTCAAGAGGTGTTGGAGCGTGTAACGGAAAGCCCATTGAAAAGCATGTCGAATGCCTGATGCAAAACAACGGAAAGATTGAGCGGCCGGGAAGTAAAAGCCATATTTTGCATGAAGCCATCGAAGATGGACTGGAACGCAAAGGCAGCCGCGTCGGTATCAACCGAGCGCAGTTCGCCGTTTTGGATCCCCTGCTGGAGGAGGTTGGCAACGATTTTCTGGTAGCGCTGGTTGTAGTCTTGCAACACCGTGCGGACGCGCGGTTCGTAACGGGCGAGGTGATACATTTCCCCGTAGAGGGTGAGCAGGGACGCATCCTGTTTTTCCAGAACGCGCAGGAAGGAACTTTCCAGCCGCTCGCGGCACGTTCCCGGAGCGGACAGCAGATCATTCGAGTTGCTCAGGCTGGGTTCGAGAAAGAGTTCCATCAGGGCGAGTGTGATATCCAGCTTGCCGGGAAAATAGCGATACAAATTGCCTACGCTAAGGCTGGCTTGTTTGGCAATATCCTCCATGCGTGCGGCAGTGAAACCTTTTTGAAGAAAAACTTGCATAGCCGCCAGCAGGATTTGTGGTTTGCGTTCTGCGCTGACATTGGGTCGGGGGGACATGGTTGGGCTGGGTTGAAAGTAAAATGAACGATTATTCATTTATTATTATATTGCAGGAAATCCACGTGGTCAATGGCGAAAAGTCGATTGGCTATAAGGGACCATCTTTGAGTCAGCGACGGGGCGGAGGCGGCGCAGTTCATGCAGAAACTGGCAGAGTTCCTAGAGAATCCTGTCAGGATGTTGGTGTAAAAAAACTGAGAACTCCGCGTTTTTCAAAAACTCGGAGTTCTGCTATTCATGGACTCACATACTCAAATACCCCAATATCGGGACCATTCCCCACAAAACTATCATTGATCCCAGGGATGACGACTCCTCGGTCAATATTCGGACTCGTGGATAGCAGCGAGAAATCCCCACCGAGCGGATTCGCGAATCCAGGCGGGGACTCGTGACCGTGACATTCCAATCCCGTGGACGCGCAGAGCAGGGCGATGCTCAGGTAGTCAATCGTCTCCCAGCGGAAGTGGGGGAGCGACGCGTCGCGCGTCGTGTGCCAGTTGTCGTAGTCCCAATCCATGCCCGATGAATTGTAGTGGGATTCTTCAAAGGCAAATCCGTTTCCCTGAAAAATATTGTTCCGCATCACGGCGTTGTGACCGATGGTGATCATGCTCATTGCGTTCAGGTCTGGCGCGTTCGTATAAAAGGTGTTGTGATAGAAATACACCGCGCCATCGGGATTGCGCGCCCACTTGATGCTCGTACTGGTGAAGTTGGTGAACAGATTGCGGATGACCCACGTAGGCCCCTGCGTGACGGGCGCGTTGGAAAAGCCGACCAGCATCGTGTCCACGCGGTTGTGGCGGAAGCGATGATTCACGCACGCGCCCTCGGGTTCGAGTCCGTCGTCGCTGATGTGATCCAACATATTGTCGTAGATGTCCGCGTCGCGGGCGATTTCGGGGTTGTCAATGCCAGCGGTTGTGCCAGTATAGATTCCGTTGAAAAAATTGTGGATGCGGTTGCCGCGCACGATCGCGCCGACGTGTCCGCGCAGGATGATCCCCGTCCCTTCGGCGTAGGTTCCCTTGGCCGCGTTCCACTCGATCTCGTCCACGCCTGGGTCGAAAATTTCGTTGAACTCGATGCGCATGTCGTTACCCTGCTCTGGATTGCCACTCTCCCAGTGAACGTACACGCCTTTTTGTAGGTTGTGGATGCGGTTGTTGCGGATCACCAAATGCGACGCGTTCAGCGCGCAGATTCCACAACCGCCGCTGTTTCGTCCGTAGTAGCCGATGTCGAAGCCCTCGATCCAGATCCAATCGCGGCCGTTGATGTTGAATGCCTCGTCAAGGACGGCGGCGCGCCACGTGTGACTGGACGGGTCGTCCGCGCTTCGGACGTAGAGCCAGCCACTCTTTGTGTCGTGGAACCAGCCCTCGGTCACGGTGGTTTGCGCAGCGCCGCGGCTTCGCAACAGTGCTTTCATGTCTGCGTATTGATGGAAATGTTTTCCATCCCGCGCCAGATAACCAACCGCTCCTTTTAATCGAAACGACCACACCTGCGTTGCCTTTGGGACGACGTTCCACTCGCCCACCAAAATCTCCGAGCCGTCGATCAGCGCGCCCGTCCCTGCAGCCTTCACCTGAATCCATTGTTCCTCCGCTCCCGAAGTTGGGAAGGCGATCTCCTCGCGATAGACGCCGTTCGCCACCAGCACCTGTGTGCCCGCCGAGGCGCGGTCCACTCCCTCTTGAATGGTCTGGAACGGCGCGGCTTCGGAGCCATCTCCGCCTGCGGGCGCGCTGGCGTTCACGTGGATGATGTTCTGCGGCGCGATGGTCAGCGTTTCGGGTTGGGTGACGACGATGCCGCTGATCTCGGATGAGTCGCTCGTCACTTTGACAAAATATTTGGTGGACTCCTTCAGCCCAAACAGACTCCCGACCAACCGACCGTCGTCAATCTGAAGCATGGGATGTCCAGATCGCCAATCCGCATCCCCGCTGGACCGATAGAGGATGGACGCGTTTTCTGGCAGGTCCTCCCCGCTGACGTAGATTCCCGCGGTCTCGATGTTCGCCACGAACTCGATCTGCGCCGACGCGAACGCGCCCGTCGGTCCCGTCAGCGTGGGTTCGAAGATCGGAGCAGGAGTCGGCGCGGGGTCCGTGGGAGGCGGAGTCGCGGCGAGCGTCGCGGTCGGATCGGGAATCGTCGAGTCGGCCGAAGAGCAATTGGTCAAAGACAGAGTCAACACAATCAGTAGAAAAAGTTTGACAGTTCGCATGGTTGCGCAATTACAAAGCAATCCGCCGAAAAAAGCAATCCCCATTTTGTGAATCGTTGTGGTTAAATGCATATGTGACCATTCATGTTCTCAACGGGTTTTCCAAACGCCTTCCTTGGCCGCCGTATCGAAAGATTGGCGCGGTCTGTTCGCTGGCTGAGACGAACGACGGCTTGTTGCTGGTGGACACTGGCTTGGGACTCGGCGATTACCACAATCCATCGCGCATGATGCGCGATTTCATGGCCGTGATGCACGCAGTCCGCGACCCTGAAATCGCGATTGTCCGCCAACTGACGCGGCTGGGATACCAACCCGCGGATGTGCGCCACATCGTGTTGACGCATCTCCATCTCGACCACGCGGGTGGCCTGCCTGATTTTCCGCATGCGACCGTGCATCTGTTTCAGCGTGAATACGAAGCCTGGAAACGCCCGCGCAAACTTCTTGAAATTCCATACGACAAATCTCATTTCGCGCATGGACCGCGCTGGCAACTTCATCGACTGGAAGGGGAACGGTGGTACGATTTCGACGCCGTCCGCATCGCGGGCATCCAACCCGAGGTCTGGCTGGTTCCGCTCGCGGGTCACACCTCGGGACATTGCGGCGTCGCCATCGAGACGGAAACTGGCTGGCTCTTCCAGGTCGGTGACGCGGTTCCCGCCAACTTGCAGTTCGATTGGTTCTCTGTCCTGCTCTATCGTCCCACTATCGGCGCTCAAGTGCCGCGGCTGAAAGCCTTTGCCGCATCTCATCCTGAAGTCCGCATGGTGGCGGGACACATGGGTTTGGATTTTTTCGAGAAGGAGAAAACGCCATGACCATTCACCTGATGAACTGCTTCACCGACAACGCCCGCTGGCCGAGCAAATTAAAAACGGGTATGGTTTGTCTGTTGATCGAATCAGAGCAAGGATTGATTCTCCTGGACACGGGACTCGGCCTCACTGACTACGCCCACCCCAGCAAGATGACGCGCATGTTTCGCATCATCACGGTCATGCCCTTCGATGTGAACGAAGCCGCAATCAACTGTATCCGAGCGTTGGGATACAACCCCGAAGATGTGAAGCACATCATTCTCACGCACATGCACTTCGACCACATCAGCGGTCTGCCCGATTTTCCACATGCTAGGGTCCATGTCCACAAGCGCGAATATGACGCGTTCACCGACGGCAAAATCGGTCAATGGACAGAGTACGCCTACATCCCGCGCTATCTCGCGCACAAGCCCGACTTCGTTCTCTATGAAACGATAGACTCAAAGTGGTACGACTTCGACGCAATTCGACTTCCCTTCCAGCCCGAAATGTATTTCATCCCTCTCTTCGGTCATTCACGCGGACATTGCGGCGTCGCCATCAAAACAAAAACTGGCTGGTTCTTCCATGCAGGCGACTCGAGCGCGGTCTATGATGACACAACGCCCAAGTGGCTGATCAACCTTGTGCTTGGTCCGCACGATGCACGCCTGCGAAAATTCAAGCAGGCGCATCCAGAAGTCTTGATGACAAACAGCCACATGTACCCAGAATTTTTCGATCAGCATCCCACCATCTCCTGACACATGACACCTGACACCTCCATCTACATCCACGTCCCCTTCTGCGTTCACCGTTGCGCCTATTGCGACTTCAACACTTATGCGGGGCAGGAAGACTTAATTCCCTCCTACGTGAACGCCTTGATTCGCGAAATCGAATATGTCAGAAGACAACTTTCCAACCTTCCAGCATTCAACGTTCCAACCGTGTTTTTTGGCGGCGGAACCCCCTCGCTTCTCTCTGGATCTCAACTGGTCTCCATTATGGACGCGTTACGCGCCGCCTTCGCGTTCCCCCCCAACCTCGAAGCGACGATTGAAGCCAACCCTGGAACCACCTCGCTCGAATTTCTGCATCAGATTCGCGAAGCGGGAATCAACCGCATTTCCTTCGGCGTCCAATCCGCGAACCCCGAAGAGTTGCACATGCTCGAACGCGCCCACGATTTCTTCGACGTGATCCGCTCCATCCAATGGGCGCGGCAAGCGGGATTTGACAACCTCAGCCTCGACCTCATCTATGGCCTCCCCGAGCAAACCCTCGCCTCGTGGAAATCCACCATCCAGCGCATCGTTGACCTCCATCCCGAACATATCTCCGCCTACGCGTTGACACTCGAACATGGCACGCCTTTTGGACGCTGGTCCCAGCGCGGTCTCCTGCCTCTCCCCGACCCCGATCTTGCCGCAGACATGTACGAGTTTGCCGAAGAGTTTCTCGCCGCGAATGGATATGTCCATTATGAAATTTCAAATTGGGCGTTAAACGTCCAACGTTTAACGTTCAACGTTCAATCTAAATTCGCCTGCAAACATAATCTACAGTATTGGCGCTCCCTCCCCTACCTCGGCCTCGGCGCGGGCGCTCACGGATACGCGGACGGCTATCGTTACTCCAATTTTCTCCGCATTAAAACCTACATTGAGCGACTCGCCAATTACCAATCACCAATTACCAATTACCAATTCCCCCTCACTCCTGCCACCGTCAACCATCACGAACAGACTCTCCGCGACGACATGAGCGAATATATGCTCAACAATTTGCGGTTGCTGATAGACGGCGTTTCAGAATCTGATTTCAAATCCCGATTTGGACATGACTTGATGGAAGTTTATCCAAAGGAAATCGAAGAACTCCTCCGCTTCGGCTTATTGGAAAGAGTCATCGTGGAAGACGCCACCCATTTTACGTTTTACGTTTTACGCCTCACCCCCTCCGCCCGCCTCCTTGCCAATCAAGTCTTCATGCGCTTTGTAGACTGATGATCTTTTGAATCGCGGGGGCGATGCCAGTCAAATCCGTCAGCCCCTCCGCAAACTTCTCGCGTACAGATCGCGCCCCGATCACCAGTCCGGGAACTTTCGCGTCCGTATGCCGCCGTGTGGACAGGTCTTCGAGATTGCCGTGGTCGGATGTGAGGAGAATCAAACCGCGGGTGTCGTCCCACGCGTCGAGCAGGCCGCCCAGCATCCCGTCGAAAGATGCGAGCAGAGCGCATGCCGCGTCCATGTCCTGTTTGTGTCCCGCGTAGTCGCTGGCCCAATATTCGAAGAACGCGAAATCGTATTGCAATGCGAGTTCGGCGGTTTTTTGTCCCGCGTCGAAGGGAGAAAGAGTCGGCGCGTCAGTGAAGCCGAGCATCGTGCGCCAGCCCTGACCCGTGAAATCTGCAGAGAGAGCGCGGCCCGCGTAGAGGTCGTCTTTGGTGAAGAGGGAGAAGCCCGCGTTGGTGAGTGCCAGCGGCACGGTCGAGTAAAGCCGCTTGCCAGAATCAATTCCGTGAAAATAGCGCGGGGGATAGGCGTTGAGCAGGGCGGCGGTTTTTTTGTTTGCGCGTAGCCGCGAGAAGAGAGTTTTGCCGTCTTGGAGATAGGATGCGATTTCAGGGTTGGGTTTCGGGCCATAGTGCTGACCGATTTCTTTCGGGACATTGATTCCCGTCAGCAACACCGCCTGCCCCGTGGCCGATTGGGGGAGACCCTCCACCCCCAGTGACGCGTCTAGCGCGACGAGTGTGGCGCGATCGCCCACGAATGGTGCGCTCGCGGCGATGAGCGGATTCCCGCCGAGCAACGCGCGCAGGTTGGGCATCTCCGCGCGGACGAGGGGATTGATATTCGGGTCGTCCGCGCCGAGGCCGATGCCATCGAGGAAGAGGAAAAGGATTTGCATAACAATAATCAGCGTTCAGTCACAGTTATCAAGTTGTTGTTTTTTGAAATAAAAACCACGCTGATGGACGCTCGTGACGGTCGAAGCCGTCGGTGCGGGAGAGGAGGGAGAAGCCGCGGGCTTGGATTCGGTCGAGGGTGGACGCGGCCAAACCAGTTCCCGCGAGATGCGGGTTGGGACTGAAGAATCCGTAGAGGAGCCAGTGTCCGCCGCGGACGAGGAGTCGATCCAGTTCATCCAGATAAGCGGATTTGTTTTCGATTCCGTGGAAACAGCCGATGTCCAGCGCGAGATCGAAGGGACCTTCGATGCCGCGAAGATTCGTCACATTGCCCACGCGCAAATCAACTTGATTCTTTACGTTTTGTGTTTTTCGTTTTGCCGCACGAATCGCTTTTGGAACAAAATCCACTCCCGTTACTTGCCAGCCATGTTGCGCGAGGGTGAGGACATTCGTGCCTGTGCCGCAACCGAGGTCAATGGCGTGACCCGCGGGATGCGTGGCGATGAAATCGTGAAGTTCGGGAGGCGTGGTGCCGCTATCCCAGGGCGGGCGGCGGAGGTACATCCACCAAAAGCGAAAACGGCGAATCATTTGACAGATTGTCGCACGCGCTCTGTGTCAAGTCCGCCGACTTCACGCCAGAGTTCGTTGCCCTGTGCGTCGAAGAAGATGAAGGTGGGCGTGTATTCAAAGCCGTAGACGGGCGCGAGTTCGCGGCCGACGCTTTCCTGAATGTTGAGGCGGATGATGAGCAATTGCCCTTCGAGTTCCTGTTCGAGACCGTCCACGACGGGTTTCATTTCTGTGCAGGTAATTCAGTAGGGCGATTGAAATTCCAGCAGGACGGGTTGTCCCTGCCCGATCATCTCCTGCACCATTTTGGCATCCTCCATCAAAGGGGTTTGGACGGGGTGCAGGATGAACCAAGCCGTCACCAACCCCGCGGCGATCACGCCCAATGCCAGTGTATCCTGCCAGCGCGGTTTGTGGCTGAAAACAATGATGGCCGCGATCAACATCACGGCCGCGGCGATAAAAACGAAGGAATATTGATTAAAGACTTGTTCCACGCTCAACCTCGTAAATGTAATGGAATAAGATGACGATTCTCACTTTGACAACTCTTCCGATTTCCCATAAAATCGGGGGGCTTACATCCAATCCTCAGAAATAAGGTTTCTCCCGGAAACCAAAACCATTTTGCATGATGGAAGGAAATTTGTGATGAAAGAGTATACCACCGAGTTTATTCGGAACATCGCCCTCGTCTCGCATGGTTCTGCAGGCAAGACCATGCTGGCCGAGGCGTTTTTGCATTTTACGGGGGCAGCCACCCGCCTTGGCAAGATCGAGGACGGGACGACCGCTTCGGACTACGATGAAGAGGAAATCCGCCGAAAACTTTCTCTCTACACCAGTGTGCTTCCTGTCGAATATCGCGACCACAAGATTAACGTGCTCGACGCGCCTGGCTACACCGATTTTGTCGGCGAGATGATCTCGGCCCTGAGTGTGGCCGATGGCGCGGTGATTTTGGTGGACTCGGTGGGCGGCTTCGAGGTTGGCACGGAGCTGGCCTATCGCACCGCACTGGACTTCAACCTGCCGCGCTTTTTCGTCATCAACCGCATGGATCGTGACAACGCCAACTTTGCCAACGCGTACGCGTCGGTGGAGGAGTTTGTCCATGCCGCGGGCGGGCGCATCGTCAAATTGCAATTGCCCATTGGCGAGAAACATGATTTCAAGGGCGTGATTGATCTCGTAAGCATGAAGGCTTACATGGCAGACGGTAAAACCGTTACCGACATCCCCGCGGACATGAAAGCCGCGGCGGATGAGGCACATTTCGCGCTCGTGGAAGCCGCGGCCGAAGGCGAAGACACCCTGCTCGAAAAATATCTGGAGAACGGTTCGCTCTCGAACGAGGAATTGATTCGCGGACTAAAAGACGTTGTCCACTCTGGGGCGTTCGCGCCCGTCTTCGTCGCCGCGGGCGGACACGAGGTCGGGATTGCCCCGCTCCTCAACGCCATCGTGGATTTGATGCCCTCGCCCGCGCAGAATCTCGCGAAAGTGGCGGCTGGCAAGGATGGCGAGGAGAAACTGACCTGTTCGGATACGGGTCCGCTGGCCGCGTATATCTGGAAGACGACCGCCGATCCCTTCGTCGGCAAGATGACCTACTTCCGCGTTTATAGCGGTTCGATCAGTGCCGACGCGCGCGTGTGGAATCAGTCCAAGGGCGCGGAGGAGCGCATGGCGGGTTTGCACGTCCAGCGCGGCAAGGAACAGATTCCCGTCAAGGTCATTCACGCGGGAGATATTGGCTCGGTCTCCAAGTTGACCGTCTCTGCGACGGGCGATACCTTCAGCGATAAGGCCCATCCGCTGACCGTGCCCGCGCCGAAATATCCTGCCGCGCTCTATCGTGTGGCAATTCACCCGAAGACGCAGGCCGACGCCGCCAAAATCAGCCCCACGCTTACCCGTCTGTGCGAGGAGGATATGACCCTTACCTGGCACAATGAAAAGTCCACTGGACAAACCATTCTGCAGGGCATGGGCGACCAGCACATTGATGTTGCCATCCATCGGGCGCAATCGAAGTTTCAGGTCGGGTTGACAACCGACCAGCCGAAGGTTCCCTATCGTGAGGGTATCACGCGCAAAGGTTCGGCCATGTATCGCCACAAGAAACAGACAGGCGGCGCGGGTCAGTTTGGCGAAGTCCATCTTCGCATCGAGCCGTATCCTGAAGGCGATTTTGAATTTACCGATGAACTGGTGGGTATGAGCCTCTCGCGTTCGTTCCTGCCTCCAATCGAAAAGGGCATCAAGGCCACCATGGAGCATGGCGCGTTCGCGGGTTATCCCATGAACAATGTGAGAGTCATCGTGTTCGATGGCAAAGAGCATCCCGTCGACTCGAAGCCGATCGCGTTTGAGACCGCGGGACGCGAGGCCTTCAAACTCGCAGTGGAGCAGGCGGGCCCCGTGCTCTTTGAGCCGATCATGAACGTCCGCATCACCGTTCCCGACGCGCACATGGGCGATGTGATGAGCGACCTGAACACTCGCCGCGGCCGCGTGCAAGGGACCGAATCCGAGCGCGGCAACACAGTCGTCATCGCACATGTGCCGCTTGCGGAGATGCTCCGCTACGTGACGCAGATCCGCTCCATCACAGGCGGACGCGGCTTCTTCACCATGGAACTCGACCACTATGATACTGTCCCGCAACACCTGGCGGCGGGAATCATCGAAGCGCACAAGAAAGAGATGGAAGGAAAGAAGGAAGAGTAATTTGTCAGAACCCCGTTTTCTTCAAGAAAACGGGGTTCTGCTTTGTAAGTGAAAATGGTTGGGTTTATCCTTTGGGGGAGAAGAAGATGTCCTCGACAGGGACGATGAGTGACATGCGCCGCCCAGTCACATCAAATGTCATCAGACTGGCGAGGGAGCGCCGGGTTGGATCGTTCAGCAGTTCCAGGTTGTCCTTTTGACGCGCCATGTAGGCGGGCAGTTCGGCTAAATCGGCGTAGGCGTCGCAGAACTCCACGAGGCGGCGGAAGAGTTTGGGCAGGATGGTGACATCCTCCTGGATCGTGCGCGTATCCCACAGGATGAGGTCAGGGGTGCGGTCAATGGCCCAGATGCCGCGTGCGTCCTCACGCGCGAGCCGTACAGCCTTGCGGATCTTTTCCACGAAGGCTTTATCGGTGGATGTGTAGAAGGTGGGGTAGACCAGTCCCTCACGGGCGAGGAGGTAGTTGACCGACTTCTCGAGGGAAAGCTGGTCCGAGGTCAGGAGCGAACCGTCGGTCAGTTTGGCGGAGGCGGGGAAAAGCAGGGAGATGGGACGGTCATATTGGTCGAGCCCATCGGTAGCGATGAATCCTGGCTGGGCATCGTCCGCTTTGACAATGGTGGTCACGTTCAGGCTGTAATGGATGTCCTTGATTCCCAATAGTTTCAGCAGTCGTTCGAGGGCCGCCAGTGCGAACGGACGCGGCTGGTGATAACCTTCGTAGTGTGTTTCGAGCGCGTCGATGGCTTCGATGCGTAACTGCTTTTTGGCGGCCTTCTTTTTGCTGGGGCTGTTCCATTGGAATGCATCCCAATGCGCGGGATTGTCCGCTTCGAATCGAATGGAGTCACCGTCGGGCTTGTAGCCTTTGACGTGGAATTTGCCCTTGATAATTGTAAATGGTGCCATGGGAATTCTCCTCATGGTCATTATAGCGGAAGAATGACCTGCGGAGGATCCGCCATTTGGACATACTCTGCAAAATATCATTTTGGATTTCTCTTTCCCCACTTTGCCCCCAAGTACTTCGTGATATAATTTTTGCACCGCAAGCAAATTGTCACCCCAACGCTGGAGGCTAGAAATGGAAATCGTTGTAAAAGAGTTCAAACACTGCAACGTGATCGAAATTAACGGCCGCGTGGATAGTTCCACTGCCCCGCAATTGAGCCAGACTTTGGACAAGGTCTGCGATCAGGGACACTTCAAACTCGTCCTCGATATGACTGGGTTGGAGTACATGTCCAGCGCAGGCTTCCGTGCCCTGCTTGCCACCCAGCGGACCTGCAAGCGTTACAACCGTGGCGAGGTGGTTTTGGCCGCGGTGCCCACTCGGATTCGCGAAGCCCTGGAATTGGCCGGGTTCACAGAATTATTCAAATCCTACGATGACGCGTTGAGCGCGGTCGGCAGTTTTTAAGATTTACAGGCCGTCGTTGTGTTCAGACAAATGCCGCTTCCAGCGCGCGTGGTGGAAGCGGCTTTTTAATCTTGCGCAAGGTTTGATGAATTGACCTCTTGCATAAGTCTGTAATGCAAAGTCAATCAAATTCTTTGCCACGGATTTCACGAATTCGCACGGATTTTGAATGCATCAGTGAAAATCTGTGACAGCGTGCCCGCAGGGTAAATCTGTGGCTAAAAAGCACTTTCGCAAGAGGTCTAATGAAAGAAGCCAAGTATTCAGCCGATTTCAACAACCTGGATGCCATCCGTGACTTTGTTGGCGAGGCCGCGGAAGAGGCGGGCTTTTCTGGCAGGGAAATGTACTCCGTCCAACTTGCGGCGGACGAGGCCTGTTCCAACATCATCGAACATGCCTACGAGGACATTCCCAATGGCGAAATCGAAATTGCCTGCAAAGTGGAAACGGGGCAGATCACCATCATCATCCACGATCATGGAAAAGAGTTCGATATTACCCAGGTGCGCAAACCCAACCTGAGCAGGGATCTGAGCGAGCGCGAGGTTGGCGGGCTGGGGGTGTATCTTATTCACCAATTGATGGATGAAGTTCGTTTCTCATCCTCCAAAAAGAACGGCAACACACTGACAATGATCAAAAGAAAATCGGGGGCCCTATGACAGCCGCGCTTACTTCTCCCAATCCGTCCGAGTGGCGCAGGCTCGCCAGCCTGGGAGAACAACTGGCCAGCGCGGACTCTCTCTCTGCCCAGCAGGATCGGATTCTCCAAATGACCCGCCGCCTGGTGAGTGGACGCGTCTCGCTCTGGCTGGATGAGGGCCTGTTTCGCCTGCCTGACAGGGAGTCCACCCCATTGTTTTCCCCCGAACCTCCCGCTGGAGGTTTGCGCCGCGCCTACCACACCGGGCAGGTTAATCGTTCCAACAAAAAGGCCAAAACCCACTGGGTCTCCCTGCCAATTGCGGATCAGGGTATGACAATGGGCGCGTTGCAAATCAGCCGAGAAAAACCATTCCGCTCCGAGGAATTGGATATTCTCGAAGGGCTGTCTTCCATCGTTGCGATTGGACTCTACTCCTCGCATCGTGCTGCGGTGGAGCGCTTCCGCCTCGGGCAGTTGAATCTCGTCCGTGAGGTGAGCGCGCAGATCGCCAACGTGCTCGAATTGGATGAACTTGCCCGCCGCGTGACGAGTCTCATTCAAAAGACATTCAACTATTATTACGTGGCCTTTTTTACTCTCAAGTCGGGGAAAGAGGCGCTTCGGTTCCGCGCCAGCGCGTCGGCGCCGCGGCCGGGGCGCAGGAAAAAGACCATTGTGGTGGACGCGGAACTCGGTCAGGGAATGATTGGGCAGGCCGCGCAGACGGGGGAACGCCAGCTCAGCGACGAGGTCCAGCAGGACGCACGTTATCGCTTCATCAATCTCCTGCCAGAGACGCGTTCCGAAGTTGCCTTGCCGTTGAAGATCGAAGAGCGCGTCCTCGGCGTGCTGGATGTGCAAAGCGACCAGCCGCACGCCTTTCATCCCAACGACCTGCTTGTGCTGGAGGCGCTTGCCGATTCGATCGCGCGCGCGGTCGAGGGTGCGCGTCTTTATGGCGATCTGCGCCGCCGCGCCGACCAACTGAGTCTTATTGCCGAAGTGAGCAAGGGCGTGACCTCCTCGCTCGATCTGCAGGAGTTGATGCGGAACGCCGCACAGTTGATCCATAAACGATTCGGTTTCCCGTTCGTCCACATGTTTTCGGTGCATCCCAACCGACGGACGATTGAGTATGAAGCGGGGAGCGGACGGCGGAGCAAACGCCTGCAGGGATTCGCGTTCCCGCTGGATGAACCGCATGGCATCATCCCGTGGGTGGCGCGCAACGGACAGACTGTGCTCGCCAACGATGTGACCCAGGAGCCGCGCTATCGTCCCTCGCCGCTCCCGCCAAAGGACATTCGCGCCGAGTTGTGCGTGTCGCTCGTTTATGATGGGAAAGTGATCGGCCTGCTCGATATTCAGACCGAGCGCGTCAACGCTTTTACTGAAGACGACCAGCTAATTTTTGAAGCCGTCGCAGACAACATTGCCGCCGCTATCCACAACGCCGATCTGTATCGCACCGAGCAATGGCGGCGGAGCGTGGCCGATAGTCTGCGCGAGGTGGCGGGTTTGCTCTCCGATAATGTCGGCCTCGACGAATCTCTGCAGGCCATCCTGACCGAACTCGGCCACAACCTGCCGATTGATATCTCCGCCATCTGGTTGCTCGGCGATGAAGACATCTATCTTGCGGCCTGTTCCAACTGTGACATCAACTCGCTCGAAAGCGCGCGCTATGACAACCCGGATGCATCCGCGGCCATGATGTCCGCGTTGCTCGCGCCTGAGCCGATCATCCGCAAGCACAGCGACCCTCTCTGGCCTTCGGGCATCGCGGCGGGCTATGGTGTGGAGTATTCCTCCATCGCCGCGCCTCTCCGCATCGGCGACCAGCCTCTCGGCATCATCACCCTCTCGCATCACACACCGGGACGTTACGGCCATGAAGCGCAAAAGATGCTCTCCACCTTTGCCAGTTACGCCGCGGTCGCCATCGAGAACGCCCGTCTCTACGACCAGGCGCAGGAACAGGCCTACGCCTCCGCCGCCCTTTTGCAAGTGGCGCAGGCTGTCGTCAGCCTCAGCGAACTGGATGAAATCCTCGACACCATTGTTCGCATCATGCCGATCCTCGTGGGCGTGCGCCGCGCCATCCTCTACCTCTATGATGCCGAATACGACCGTTACACTCCTGCGCAGGAATACGGATTCGACGAGGCCGACGAAGCGGCATTCCAGCGTCCCCTTGCACCTGGCGAATTCCTTTTGCTGGATTCCGCCTGCGAATCCAACCGACCGATCGTTCGGCGATTGGCGCTGGACTCCACCCCCGAAGACTGGTTCCGCCTCCCGCCTCACGCGGACGAAGAACTGGCCGTGGTCTACGGAGACGATTCCCCCCTACTGATGGTTGTGCCGCTCTCGATCAAGAACGACCTCTATGGCGTGATGGTCATCGAGGAGGCTCCCGGCGGATTGCGCTTCCGTTCCCGCCGTGTGGAGATCATCAGCGGGATCGCGCAACAGGCCGCGCTTGCCATCCAGAATGACCGCCTGCAAAAAGAGATGGTCGTCCGTGAGCGCCTCGAGACCGAAGTTCAGTTGGCGCGGCAGATCCAGCAGACGTTCATCCCCGACGTGTTGCCGACCCATCCAAACTGGCAACTCTCCGCGCGCTGGCGCACGGCGCGTCAGGTGGGCGGTGACTTCTACGATGTGATGGAACTGCCCAATGACCGCCTCGGTCTCTTCATTGCGGATGTGGCTGATAAGGGCATGCCCGCCGCCCTGTTCATGGCATTGACGCGTACCCTCGTCCACGCAGCTGTAAAAGAAACGTCATCTCCTGCCGAGGCATTGCGCCGCGTCAATGAATTGCTCCTGCCCGATACCAAACAGGGCATGTTCGTCACCGCTGTCTATGGTGTGTTGGATTTGAACACAGGCGAATTTACCTATGCCAATGCGGGACACAACCCGCCATTCTGGGTGCGCCGCGACTCCCTCGAAAAACTGACGCGCACCGGCGTGGCGCTTGGCGCGTCTGAAGATTCGCACATGACCGAGCGCACCATCCAACTCACGGAGGGCGAGTCTCTCCTGCTCTACACCGACGGCTTGACCGAAGCCTTCAACCTCGAAGGCGATATGTTTGGCGAGGAACGCCTGTTCCGCGCCCTCGGCTGGCAGGAATCCGTCTCCGCCGATGACATGATTCGCACCGTCGAATCCGCCCTCGATGATTTCATCGGCAACGCCCCGCCTTCGGACGATTTGACGATGCTGGCGGTTAGACGGATCTAATTTTCACGTGCCAAAGCGCGCAGCCTCATCGTTTCGGAATGATCCACTTTTTGGGTTTCGACCCTCCTCTCTTGAAATTAGGTGGGCAGAGTTTTTTGTCTCAACTGCTTTGGATAACACTCTGAAATCAATTTGACCATTTGTCAATGAGACTATCCGACTATAATCAATCCATCCTAAAACAAATGAGGAGACCCTGCCCATGAAAAAAGAAATCATCTCTACCCCCAAGGCTCCCAAGGCGATCGGTCCCTACTCTCAGGCCATCCGCGTGGGTGACTTCCTTTTCTGCGCGGGGCAAACGGGACTCGACCCCGCCACCATGGAATTGGTCGCGGGCGGCGTGGAGGCGCAGGCACGTCAGGTGCTGACCAATTTGAAGCACGTCATCGAAGCGGCGGGTTCAGGCATGGATCGCGTCGTCAAAACCACGGTTTTCCTCACAGATATGGCGAACTTTGCGGCCATGAATGCCGTCTATGCAGAGTTCTTCCCCGAAAATCCGCCCGCCCGAAGCACGATTGCCGTGGCCGGCCTGCCAAAGAGCGGACTGGTGGAGATCGAAGCCATCGCACTTGTCTGAACTAATCCAAGGGACAGCCTCTTGCGGTGGTAAAATACCGTCCGCAATTACGTACTCCGCAACCCATACTACGGCGCGCGTATTGCGTACCACCATGCCAAAAGTATCCATCATCATCCCCTGCTACAATGAAGATGCCACCATCGGCGATACGTTATCTGCCATCCACGGGCAGACATTTCCCCGCGCCGAGATGGAAGTGGTGATATCCGATTCCATGTCCACAGACCGAACCCGCGCAGTGATTGCCGAATTCCAAGGCGCGCACCCCGACTTGGCAGTGCGCGTGGTGGAGAACGCGGCACGCGTCATCCCTGCCGCGTTGAATCGCGCCATCGAGGCCGCGCGAGGGGAGATCATCGTCCGTATGGACGCGCACTCGAAGCCGTATCCCGATTATGTGGAGAATTGCGTCCGCGCACTGGACGAGGGCCGCGGCGCGAACGTGGGCGGCGCGTGGGAGATTCAGCCAGGCGCGTTGGGATGGGTGGCGGCGGGGATCGCGGCCGCGGCGTCGCATCCGCTGGGGGCGGGGGACGCGGCCTATCGTCTGAGACCTGAGGCGGGCGCGGTGGATACCGTCCCGTTTGGCGCGTACCGCAAGTCGCTGATTGAAGAGGTGGGTGCGTTCGACGAGTCGCTGTTGTCTAATGAAGATTATGAGTTCAACGTCCGCGTGAGGCGGGCGGGAAAAATCGTCTGGCTCGACCCGCGCATCCGCTCCGTCTATTATGCCCGTTCCGATTTTGGTGCGCTGGTCAAACAGTATTGGCGCTATGGATTTTGGAAAGCGCGCATGTTGCGGCGCTATCCCGAAACCCTGCGCTGGAGGCAGTTCCTGCCTCCCGTTTTTGTGGCGAGTGTGATTTTTTTGCTTGCGTTTTCGTTCTGGCTTCCCGCGCGGATTTTGCTCGCGGTGGAATTATCGGCGTATCTTTTTGTTTTGCTCGCGGCGGGAATCCATCAGGCCGCGAAACGCGGACAGCCCGCGCTGGTTTTTAGTTTCCCCGTCGCGGTGGCGGCCATCCATTTTTCGTGGGGCGCAGGGCTTCTCTACAGCCTGTTCGCATCCCTGGGAAGTTCGAATGGCTGAGCGTCCCACCCGACCGCTCGGTTTGCGCCTGAGGCCGACCGAGCATCGCACGCTGTTATTCTTCGGTGATTTGATCGCGGCCATTCTGGCCGATGTGGGGGCATACTATACCTGGCTGGGCTACGCCTGGTACAAGTTGATTTCGAGCGGCATTCCACCTCTACGCGCCATCAAGTTCTTCCCCAGTGCGGACGTCCCCGTCTGGTTCTACTTCCTGCCGATCCTTTGGATCATCTTTATGGTCGAGATTTACGATTCGCATACCGCCGCGCATCGCGGACGGACCCTGCGCGGGATCGCAGTCGCGGCTGTTCTTGGACTGGCGCTGTACTCGCTGATTTTCATCACGAACCGCGACCCCGAATCACTGCCGCGTATTCTCGTGGGCGCATTCCTCCTTTTCGCCTCCCTCCTGACCCTGGGCTGGCGCATGCTCTACATCCGCTTCTACACCTCGTCGGGACTCCAGCGCCGCATCCTCGTGGTCGGCGCGGGTAAGGCAGGACGCACGCTGGCGCGCCTCTACAAATCCATGAGCCCGCCGCCCTTCCATTTCGTCGGCTTCATTGACGATGACCGCGAAAAGATCGGAAAGAGTTTCGAGGGTTTTCCCGTTTTCGGGAACAGCGAACAACTTCTCCAAACATTGGAAGAGCAGCATATTTCCGACATCATCATCGGCATTATGGGAGTCATGCGCGGCGTTACCTTCCAGCGTATTCTCGACGCGCAGGAGGATGGTGTGGAGATTATCCCCATGCCCACACTTTACGAGGAAATGACAGGACGCGTCCCCATCCAGCATCTCGAATCCGACTGGTTGATCCGCTCCTTCGTGGATCAGGCGCGCGTCAGCGGGTTTTATGAATTATTCAAGCGGGTGGTGGACATTCTCGGCGGACTGGCGGGAATGGCGATTTTCCTCTTCGTCTATCCATTTATTGCACTGGCGATCCTCATAGATAGCGGCAAGCCCATTTTCTATTCCCAATCCCGTTTGGGAAAAAGTGGATCGCTGTTCGTCATCCGAAAATTCCGCACCATGCACCAGAACGCCGAAGCCGATGGCAAGGCGCGCCTTGCCACCGAAAACGACCCGCGCATCACACGCGTGGGCAACTTCCTGCGCAAGACCCGTCTCGATGAATTACCCCAGTTCTGGAATGTGGTGCGCGGCGAGATGAGTCTCGTTGGGCCGCGCGCAGAGCGCCCCGAACTGGTAGCCGAATTTCAGCGCCAAATTCCGTTTTACCGCGCCCGCCTGCTCGTCAAGCCAGGTCTCACGGGCTGGGCGCAGATCAACTATGGCTACGTTGCCAGCGTCACCGAGACGGCTGTCAAACTCGAATACGACCTCTATTACATCAAACATCGCACCTTGACAATGGATGTGCAGATAATCCTGCGCACCATCGGGACGGTCGCGCGCGGGGCAGGGAGGTGAAAATGAACACACTTGTCACGGGCGGCGCGGGGTTCATCGGTTCGCACATCGTGCGCGCATTGCTCGAACGCGGCGACCACGTCCGCGTGCTGGATAATTTCTCGACAGGCAAGCGCGAGAATCTCGACGGTCTCGACGTGGAAATCATCGAAGCCGACCTGCGCGACGCCTCACGCGTGACCTCGGCCTGCCGCGGCATCGAGACGATCTTCCACCAGGCCGCGTTTGTCTCCGTTCCCCAATCCATGAAGGAACCGACCGAGTGCTTCGACGTGAACGTGACGGGAACAGCGACCTTGTTGCAGGCCGCGCACAAATATGGCGTGAAGCGCGTGGTCTTCGCCTCCAGCACGGCTGTCTATGGCGATTCGGACGCCTTCCCCATCGTGGAGGAGACCCCGCTTCGGCCACTCTCGCCGTATGCCACCTCCAAACGCGTGGATGAGATTTACGGCCAGTTGTATTTCAACACCTTCGGGTTGGAAGTCGTCGCCCTGCGCTACTTCAATGTTTACGGCCCGCGCCAGCGACCCGATTCGCAATACGCCGCGGCCGTGCCAATCTTCATCCGTCGATTGCTGGACGGCAAGCCCGTCACCATTTTCGGCGATGGCGGCCAGACGCGCGACCTGATCTTCGTCGGGGACGTGGTACGCGCCAATTTGGCCGCGGCCACCCACTCGTCCGCGCCGGGAGGCGTGTTCAACATCTGCACGGGACAGGAAACGCGCATCATTGACCTGGTCGAAATTTTACAGGACCTGTTCCCGTCCGCGCCCGCGCCCGAATTTTCCGAGCCGCGCGCAGGCGACATCTATCGCTCCATCGGCAGTCCGCAACTCGCATCCGACCTGCTCGGCTTCCGCGCGCGGACCTCGCTCGAAGATGGCCTGAAGCAGACGGTGGAGTGGATGCGTCAATGAACGCCCGTCCCCACGTCCGCAACCGATTTGTCCTCGTTGGCGATCTCATCCTCATCATCGTATCAGTGCTGGGGAGTTTCGCACTGCGTTACGATGTGGGGCAGATGTCGTTCTATTTTCCCGCCATCCTTATCATGTCGGGCGTGGCGCTGGTGGTGAAAATTCCGACTTACTATTTTTTCGGACTCTATCGCCGCCTGTGGATGTATGCCAGCACGAATGAACTGAAATTGATCGCCGTGGCCGTCTCGACCGCCTCTGTGCTGACCGCGGGCGTGATGCTGGCGTTGAGCGCGGCGGGACTCATCCAGCCTGGGATGCCGCGCACGGCCCTCATCATTGACTGGCTTTTCTCGCTCGTCCTCATCGGTGGTTCGCGTTTCGCCCTGCGGATTCTCAGTGAGCAGGGCGCGCGCACCGAAAATGGACGTCGTGCCCTCATCATCGGCGCGGGGGACGCGGGCGCGCTGGTGGCGCGCGAACTACAAAAGACGAACCAACTCGATCTGACTCCCATCGGCTTTCTCGACGATGATCCCGCCAAACAACGTCACGAAATTTACGGCGTGCGCGTTATTGGCAAGGTAACAGATTTGGCGTCTGTCCTCGAAAACCGCCACGTGGACGAAGTCGTGATCGCCATACCGTCGGCTTCGGGGCGGCTGGTTCGTCAGATCACGGATGCCTGCCGCAAACGCGGCATTCCCTCGCGCACGATGCCTGGCATGAACGAACTTATCGGTGGGAAGGTCAGCGTGAACCGCCTGCGTGAAGTGGACATCACCGACCTGCTCCGCCGCGAACCTGTCAGCATTGACGACCGCCTCGTCGGTTCAAGCCTGAACGGGAAGCGGGTCCTCGTCACTGGCGCGGGCGGCTCCATTGGACGCGAACTCACGCGCCAGATCGCGCGCTGGAGACCATCTGAACTCGTTTTGCTTGGTCACGGCGAGAACAGCATCTTTGAAACCCTGCTGGAACTGCAGGAGGATTATCCTTCGCTTTCGATTCATCCAGTCATTGCGGACGTGCGCGACGAGACGCGGATTGAATCCGTTTTCGCGGAACACCGCCCGCAGGTGGTGTTCCATGCCGCGGCGCACAAACACGTCCCGTTGATGGAAGTCAACGTGGTGGACGCGGTCACGAACAATGTGCTTGGGACGCGCAACATCGTGGAAGTGGCCGCCCGCCACGAGGTGGAGCGACTCGTGCTCATCTCCACCGATAAGGCGATCCGTCCCGTCAGCGTGATGGGTGCGACGAAACGTCTTGCGGAGATGATCGTCGTCAACGCCGCGCATCGCACGGGCCGCGCGTTCTCGGTCGTCCGCTTTGGCAACGTGCTCGGCAGCCGCGGGTCGGTTGTACCGAAATTTAAGAGTCAGATCGCGCGCGGCGGTCCCGTCACGGTGACGCATCCCGAAATGCGGCGCTACTTTATGATCATCCCCGAAGCGGTGCATCTTGTGTTGCAGGCCTCAGCGATGGGGGCGGGCGGAGAAGTGTTCTTCCTTAACATGGGACAACCTGTGCGAATTTTGGATTTGGCCGAGGATTTGATTCGCCTGTCTGGACTCGAACCTGGCCGCGACATCGAGATCGCGTTCACAGGCATCCGCCCGGGCGAAAAACTGACCGAGGAACTTTCGGATGACACGATGAGTTTCTCGCCCACGGCGCATCCCGAGATCGTGCGCGTGGAATCGGACGAGGCAGTGGAAGGCACGAAACTGAACACCACGCTGGATGAGTTGGCGCGGCTGGCCAATCAGAATGAAATCGAGGCGTTGTTGCGCGTGCTGGACGAAGTGATTCCCGGCGCGGCGGTGCGGTCAAGTCCGCCGCCCGACATGCTGTCGCTGGTTTAACGGTGGTCGAGTAGCGGCGTGTATCGAGACCACATGGCTGAAGTTTCACTCAACGAATGGAATCGTTTTCTGGAGGGCCATCCCGACGCGCACATTTTGCAGACAGGCGAATGGGGTGAGTTGAAGTCTGCCTTTGGCTGGGACGCTGTCCGAATCGTCACCGACGATATTGGCGTGCAAATTTTGTTCCGCAAATTGCCGTTGGGGTTGACAATCGCGTATGCGCCGAAGCCGATTCTTGACGGTGGACAGTGGACGATGGACGGTGATTTTTGGAACGAAATTGATTCGGTTTGCAAAAAACATCGCGCCATTTTCCTCAAAATCGAACCTGATTTTTGGGAAGAACAAAAACCTGAAACCTGGAACATGGAACTTGAAACTTCCCCTCACAACATCCAACCTCCCCGCACCATCAATGTTGATATCCGCGGCACGGAGGAGGAAATCCTCGCGCGCATGAAACAGAAGACGCGCTACAACATCCGTCTCGCGGAGAAAAAGGGAGTGACCGTCCGCGCCTGGGATGACATCCCCGCTTTTCACACGATGATGCTCGTCACGGGCGGGCGCGACAAATTCGGTGTCCACTCGCTGGAATACTATCGCCGCGCGTACGATTTATTCCACCCGACTGGCATGGCCGAACTGCTGGTGGCCGAATTTGAAGGAAAGCCTCTTGCCGCGTTGATGGTCTTCGCACGGGGACGACGCGCCTGGTACGTCTACGGCGCGTCCACGGACGAGGAACGCAACCGCATGCCCACCTATCTCTTGCAGTGGGAAGCCATGAAATGGGCGCGCTCCAAAGGCGCGGATGAATATGACTTGTGGGGTGTGCCTGACGAGGATGAGAAAACGCTCGAAGCCAATTTTGAGACGCGTCACGATGGCCTGTGGGGAGTCTATCGCTTCAAGCGCGGGTTTGGCGGGGAGTTGAAGCGCGCAGAACAGGCAAGGGATCGAGTCTACAATCCGTTGTTGTATCGTCTGTATTTATGGCGGGTTGGTAGAGGAACAGAATAGACGGCTATTTATCTTCCTCTGGTGGTTGTGCTTTTCCCTCTTCTGGGTTTTGAGTTTCCTGACCAGCCTGTGGGGCTTGGACGGTTTTGGAACCAAATATGGATTGAAGTATAGCCCCGAGGATGGGTGCAGCGATAACTGCAATGATGACGGCTGTCCAAAAGTTCAGGCCAAAGACCCATTGCAGTATCAAGGCTAGAATGACCGCCAGCCAGATCCCTTGTCCCATGGCAACCTCCTTACGTTGAACAAATGCCACAGATTCAGTATAGCACTTGGGATTAATAAATTCAATCGGTTTCGTTCTGGACCTTTCCATCGAATGAATAACAAAAAGGTCTCCTAGATTTTCAACCTCGGAGACCTTTACGTTTTTTGTCTTACGTTTTACTTCCTGCTCTTCCTCAACCCAAATTCCTTCTCTGCCAGCATGACCGCCTCTTCGAAGATCTTCAATCCCTCATCCACTTCTGATGTCGAAATGGACAACGGTGGGGCAATACGGATGACGCTCTTGGAACAGCCCAGCAGGAGCAGGCCGCGCTCGAAGGCCAAATCCACCACACGGTCTTGCAATTTGTCGGCGGGTTCTTTCGTCTCGCGGTCGGTGACAAATTCCACGCCGATCATCAAGCCGATGCCGCGCACGTCTCCGATGGACGGATGCCGCATCTGGATTTCTGCCAGCGCGTCGAGCGTGTACTGTCCCACTTCCTCCGCGTTTTGCAGATATTCCTTCTCGATCAGATCAATCGTCGCGAGGGCCGCGGCGCACGAGATGGGATTGCCGCCGAAGGTGTTTCCGTGCGAACCCTTCTCCCAGTCCATGATGTCGCGTCGGGCGATGCACGCGCCGAGCGGCATGCCTGAAGCGATTCCTTTTGCAGAGGTGAGGATGTCTGGCTCGGTGTCGAAGTGCTCGATAGCCCACCACTTGCCCGTGCGCCCCATCCCCGATTGGACTTCATCCACGATCAGCAGGATGTCGTGTTCGTCGCACAGTTCGCGCAGGGCGGGATAGAACCCCGCAGGTGGGACGATGTATCCGCCCTCGCCCTGAATTGGTTCCACGAGAATCCCAGCCACTTCTTCGGGCGGAAGGATGTGCTCAAGGATCTGCTCCTGGATATAGCGGACAACTGTCTCGCCGTAATCCTCTCCCTTGCGGCGCTCCAACACGGGACGATACGGATCGGGAAATGGCGCATGCAGAACGCCGTTCATCAGCGGATAGAAGCCCTTGTGATACTTCGGCTTGCTGGCAGTGAACGTCACCGCACCCATTGTCCGACCGTGGAACGCGCCCGTGAAGCCGATGAAGTTGCTGCGTCCCGTGTGGTAGCGTGCGAGTTTGATCGCCGTCTCCACCGCCTCAGTCCCCGAGTTGGTCATAAACGAAACGCCGTAATCATCGAACGGCGCAATCTCAGCCAGTTTCTCCGCGAGTTTGATCCAGCCTTCGTGATAGAAATCGGACGAGATGTGAATGAACTTTTCCGCCTGTTGCTGGATGGCCTTCACCACTTTCGGGTGCGCGTGACCGGTGGATGCCACCGCGATGCCCGCCATGAAATCCAAAAAGCGGTTGCCGTCCACATCCCAAACTTCGGTGCCTTTGCCATGATCCATTGCGAACGGATACCCGCGCGGGTACGATGGCGAGATGACGGCGGAATCGCGTTTCACCAACGCGCGCGCTTTTGGACCTGGTAACTTCATTGGTTGCATGAACTACTCCTTCGAATTCGAACACTTTTTTTCTGCGGATGAAATTCTCCGCTTCTTTCCTGACGTTTAGCCTGCTTCTGTTCAACAGGCCTTTTTCTGCCCCTTGGCGATCACTTCTCCCGCTCCACCCTCGCATCAACTTTGAATCTTCAACCGTGCCAGCGCCATTGCCCCGAGCAGGCCCGCGTCATCGCCCAACTCTGCCTGCGCGATGACCAATCCATCCAAATAGCGCGGGTGGAAAACGTGCTTTCGCAGGCTGGCTTCGAATGGCTCGAACAACAACGGCCCGCTCTTGGACACCCCACCTCCAAGAATCACAATGGACGGGTCGAAGATGTGCAGGTAATTTGCCACTCCGATGCCGAGATACTCGCCCGCGCGCGCGTACGCCTCGCGTCCCAACTCATCACCATCTTCTGCGGCCTCCGCGATCTTCCTCGCGGACGGCTTTCCCGTCAGCGTGGATTTGCGTCCTGCCGCGAGTTGTTCGGCTACGTGGCGTTCGATGGCCGTCCCGGAGGAAAAGGCCTCAAGATGACCGCGAAACCCACAGCCGCAGACGGGGCCATCTACTGCCACGATAACGTGTCCGAGCTCCGCGGCCAGCCCGTGATGTCCCTGCAAGAGGCGGTCGCCGAGGATGACGCCTCCGCCGATGCCCGTGCTGACCGTCAAATAAAGAACGTCATGGTGGCCGCGTCCCGCGCCGAATTCCCACTCGGCCAGTCCCGCGAGGTTGGCGTCGTTATCCAAAAACGTCGGCACGCCAAAGCGCTTCATCAGGTTGGCGGTGAGGGGAAAGTTTTTCCACTCTTTGATGTTGGGGGTGGACATCACCACGCCCGTGCGCGAATCGAGCGGCCCCGGTGATGAGACGCCGATGGCGTCCACATCGCCCGGCCATACGGCATCAATGAGCGCAGTCATTCGTTCGAAAACTTCTTCGTTGGGGGCGTGGGTTTTTATGCGCTGATGCTTGAAGGGGGCCTGGTTGTTAGACGAATAGGCGGCAACGCGTAAATGCGTACCGCCCACATCTATGGCTATCACGTGTCCCATGCTGAGTATTATAACCGAGGGATGCGATTGATAAAAATGTCACAGACGGAGCAACTTGCAATTTGTGTGGTAAAAATGGCGAAAACCACTCATCAGGCTTGACGTGTACCTTTAATGCTGATAAACTTCCGCCTTGTCTGCTCCGGACTCCCTGGAGCAGTTTTAATGTCGAAGCCTTGCGACCCCCAAAGGGCTTTGGTATAATCTTCCTGCTTAAAAACCTGACAGGCCGACGTAGCTCAATCGGCAGAGCACCCGCCTTGTAAGCGGGCGGTTACGAGTTCGATTCTCGTCGTCGGCTCCACAATTGAATAGTCGGTTGGTCTCTTAGTCAGTTGGCCTTGTTCCAACAGGACCAAGTGACTAGTAGACGAAAGACTACTAGACTAACCGGGCGGTTACCCAAGTGGCCAAAGGGGACTGACTGTAAATCAGTTGGCAGCAGCCTTCGGAGGTTCGAATCCTTCACCGCCCACTCCCGGCACGTGCCGGGCAGCACGTCAAGCCCACGTAGCTCAGTCGGCAGAGCACGTTCTTGGTAAGAACGGGGTCATGGGTTCAAATCCCATCGTGGGCTCAGTTGCTGTAATTTGACATCCTAGGATAATCAAAAGGAGATTCGTCATGGCGAAGCAGAAATTTGAGCGGAACAAACCGCACCTGAACGTTGGGACGATGGGACACATCGACCACGGGAAGACGACGCT
>QZIJ01000142.1 GCA_003598975.1 Anaerolineaceae bacterium
GGCGGGGAGTTCGTTCTTCTAACCCAACGCGTTTCCTCTACCTTTGTTTGGACTTTTCAGTTTCCAATTTCACCCACCGCTTATGTTACAAACACCAAGTACATCTATTGTGTACATCCCCGCGCCATCCGCAGGGACAGGGGTTCATCGCGGCAACAAGTTGACATCCGAATTTCTCTGATCCAAGAATTCGTTTAATTTTTCAGCCTCAATGATGCTCCCTAATCCTGGTAGATTGAGTGCTTCAAGTTTCCCTTTGCGGATCCAGCTCGGATCTGTTTAGACGTGGCCTCGCAAACCTGTGCTGCCTGATAAACCGTGAAATAACTGCCACGTGGGATCGAGGTCGGCATGAGCCTTGGTTCTCTGGTTTTGATCAGATCTCTGTCTCCATTTCCTTCCCGTACTTTTCTGCCATAAGCAGCGATTAGCCGGTAAACCTTGTTGATGTCTTGTTTTGCATCTTCTTTGTCGTACGATGAAATACTTTTCAACAAACTCTCTTTTTCTGAGAGAAACTTGACAAGAGTTTGTGTTTGATCTGCGCTAAGTTCTATTTGGTTTTTCAACACCCAATCTCCTCCCAACTTTGTCGATGGAGTGTTTGCACTACTTAGTTGGAATTTGGAAAGCCGGCGAGCCGATGCCCAGACCTTCCATCTTCCACGCAGTATCGTTGTGCAGGTGTTCAAGAAGTTCAAGTCCATAACTTGCATACAGATGAGCAACGATGCGATGATCTGCATACCATAGGATAACGCCTCGCCGCTGCCAATCTTGCTGCTGAAGTTGAGTAAGCCAGGAGGGAGGATTCGGTGGGGATGCGAAGTACCCCTCGAAGTTGAGATGGATTCCCCACATGGTCTGATCTAGAACGGTTGAATAATTCTGCATAGGAACCTGCCTGTAGTGATGAATTGACAGGATCAGTTTAAGGCATGTAATCTCTGGGATCGGGCAAACTGTTGGTGGATGGGAAAAGTGGATTGATTGTTTACAGGAATGGATTAAATGAAAATACCCCTATATGTAGGGTATTCATTCGTTTTTGGCTTTATGTTCTCTATATGGCGGGCATAAACCGGGCGGGCCTGAATTTATACCCGTATACCAGATATATACCGCGCGGGACAGATAGTTTTCAGCCTGTAACTTTCTCATTCACCATTGAGCCCGCACTTCGATTATAGTTAATCCATGTCTTTGCGCACGCGGCTGATCATCTTTGTTCTGCTGTTTGGCTCCACGGTTCTGGTCAACGTTTCGGCGGTGATCTACCTGGCTCGTTCCATTTCGCAATCGTTGAACGCCATCGAGTTGATCCGCCAGCGGCAGTTGGTGACGGTACAGATGAATGCCCACCTGCGCGATGCCGAGGCGGCCTTATATCGTTACCAGATCAATGGAGAAGCAGGATTCAAGATCCAATTTCATGAACAATTGGAACGGTTTTCCAGCGAGATTGCACAATACCGCCTGCTGGCCAGCCAGCCTAACGAACAGCAATGGGCGTCCGAACTGGAACGCGCTCACCAGCAGGCGTTGACCACTGGCAATGACCTGATCGACCTGCACGACAAACAGTCTGCCCAGATGGATAGTTTTATCGCCACACAGTCTGAACTCTCGGCGTTCCTGTCCAGCGAGGCGACCTCCAGCCGACCTGACAATCCCGCCTACCAGGCCAGCGTAGCGGAAATGCATGAAGCCTCCCGTTCCATGCTGACCGCGGTGACGGGCTACCTCGCTTCTCCTGACGAAACCAAGCGCGGGCAATTCACAGACGCGGTCGTGTCCTTCCAACAGGGCATGAACGATTTTTCATCCATTATCCAAACACAGAAGGAAAAATCTTGGGCGGTGGACATCCTTTCGCGGTTCAATCAATTGAAGTTGCTCGGAACTAGCCTTATCGGCGGACGCGATTTGCAACAATCGCTCTACGCCAACTTCATTTCCATCGTATTCAACGCGGGGCAACAGACCATTGTTGGGAAGATCCAGCCATACGAAACGAGCAGGTTCGCACAGGAACGGCAGGCCCTCTTGAACGCGGTCAGCGCGGCGAGCATGGCAAGCATCCTGGCCACCGTCGTCATTTCAGTGTTTGCCATTTTATTCATGTTTCAACTTTCACGGCAGGTCAATTCACGCGTTACAACTTTGCTCGATGGCGCGGCGCGTGTCACAGCAGGAAATTTGGAGGAACCTGTAACCATCCCTGGCGAGGATGAGTTCGGTCGGTTGGCGGTTTCTTTCAATGAAATGATGGTCGGCCTGTCCAGCCGCGAGGAACGCCTGCGCGCCTTGATCGGCAGGCTGGCGCACATCCAGGATGAAGAACGCCGCCTCATCGGTCTCGACTTGCACGACGGCCTGACGCAACTCATCATCTCCGCTAATATGCACTTGAACGCTCTGAACTCGCAGATCGGATCCAAACTGAACGCACAGTCGCTTCAATCCCTGGACGTCAGTCGGACTCTCGTTAAACAGGCCATTGACGAGGCCCGACGCGTTATCTCCGAACTGCGCCCGACGATGGTGGATGACCTCGGCCTCGAGCAGGGACTCCGCCAGTACGTGAACGAGATTTGCGAGGAGCGCCATTGGAAGGCGGAAATCGTCACCGACACGCGCGGGTTGGAGATCGCGCCCGCGGTGCAGGCGGCCATCTTCCGCATCGCGCAGGAGGCGTTGACCAATGTCCGCAAGCACGCGCACACGGAGCGGGTGCGGGTGGAACTTACAGCGGACGATCAAAGCCTGATGCTGCGCGTGCAGGATTGGGGTCAGGGTTTCGACGCGAATTTTATCGGTCAGGATGAAGCCCAGCATTTAGGATTAGTCAGCATGAAAGAACGGGCGCAGATGATCAATGGCGTCTGCACGATCACGAGCGAGGTGGGCAGGGGGACGCGCGTCGAGGTTCGAATCCCATTGGAGTTTTTAACGCCGAGGAGCGAACATGGAAAATGAGATCACACTGTTAATTGCCGACGATCATCCGATGGTACGGGCAGGCTTGCGGAGCATGTTGGCGGATTCGCGCATTCGTATTGTCGGCGAAGCCAGCAATGGACGCGAGGCGCTGGAGATGGTGTCCACGCTCAAGCCTAAGGTGGCACTGATGGACATCCGTATGCCAGACATGGACGGCATTCAGGCGCTGGAGGCGATCAAGGCCGCCAAGTTGGAGACGCGCGTCATCATGGTCACCACGTATCGAAGCACGGCGTATCTGTTGCGGTCGCTTTCGGCGGGCGCGGCGGGATTTGTGTTGAAGGATATTTCGCGCGAGGAATTATTGGCGGCGTTGTATTCCGTGGCGCAAGGGACTTCGCTGGTGGACAGCCAATTCTTGCAGGACGTGTTGCGCAGTCTCGAGAGCGCGGAGAAAACGGATGAATCGCCTGAGGCGCTGGTGGAACCGCTCACTGCGCGTGAGATGGACATCCTGCGCCTGATGGTGGAGGGACTGACCAACCAAGCCATCGGCGATGTGCTGGGTCTCAGCGCAGGGACGGTGAAGGGCTATGCTCAAACGGTGATGCATAAGTTGGGCACGAACGACCGTACGCAGGCGGCGGTGAAGGCGATACGGATGGGGTTGGTGAAGTAGTGCCTTCACCCTGACCCTCTCCCGTCCCTCATTAGGGGAAGGGCTGGGGATGAGAAAAATTCCACTCCCAAACGGAAGGGAAGAATCCAGCCGTTTGGGAGTTTTGGTTTTAATCCCCTGCCAGTATCCTATACACAATGAAAGCAAAGGCTCTTCGCAACCTTCTTTCCCAGCCTGGAATTCTGGTTGTGCCTGGCGCGACGGACGCGCTATCTGCCCGCATCGTGGAGGATGTGGGATTTGGCGCGGTCTATGTCAGCGGTGCGGGCATCGCCAATGTGCAATTTGCCCTGCCCGACATCGGCCTGCTGACTCTGACGGAAATGCTCGAGCCGATCCGCCGTATCGTCGAGGCGGTCAATATTCCCGTCCTGGCGGATGCGGACACGGGCTATGGCAACGCCGTTAATGTGACGCGCACCGTCCAGGTCTATGAAGACGCGGGCGTGGCGGCCATCCAACTCGAAGACCAGGTGACGCCCAAACGGAGCGGCCACTTCAACGGCATGGAAATCATCCCCGCCGAGGAGATGATCCTGAAAATCAACGCGGCAGTGAAGGTGCGCAGGAAAATGCTGATCATTGCCCGCACGGACGCCATCGCCACGAACGGTATGGACGAAGCCGTGCGCCGCGCCAACCTCTACGCCCGCGCGGGCGCAGACATCCTCTTCGTCGAAGCGCCCACGCAAAAAGAACAGATTGCCGAACTGCCGCGCAAAATCCAAGCCCCCCTGCTTTTCAATATGACCGAAGGCGCGAAGACGCCCATCATCTCGCACGATGAACTGCAAGGGATGGGCTATCGCATTGTGATTCATCCGAACCTGGCGATGCGCGTGGCATCGCGCGCCATGCAAGGCGCCCTCGCTGTGTTGCAAAAAGCGCGTTCCAGCGAACTGCTGATCCCCTCTATGCTGGAGTGGAACGAACGACAGCGCCTCGTCCGTCTGCCCGAGTGGGAGGCGCTTGACAACGAATTGAGCCGCTTCAAACCAGCGGATTCAAGAAATTCAATTCACTAAAGGAGAAGAAAAAATGAATCGTAAGTTGAACGTGTTCCTGTCCCTGGCGCTCGCGCTCGCCTTCGTGCTGGCCGCTTGCGCCCCTGCCGCAGGCTCGGCAGTCACGTATCCTACAGAGACAATCAATATCATGGCACCTGCATCACCGGGCGGTGGCTGGGATGGAACAGCCAGGGCCATGCAACCTGTCATTGCAAGTGTTACAGGACAGACCGTCCAGGTCTATAATGTTTCTGGCGCGGGCGGCACGGTTGGCCTGGCGCAATTTGTCAGTGAGGCGAAGGGCAATCCCCACGAATTGATGGTGGGTGGCCTGGTGATGGTTGGAGCGATCCAAACCAACAAATCACCGGTGAACCTGACACAAGTTACGCCCATTGCGCTTTTGACCGCTGAGGCAGAGGCCATTGTTGTGCCAGCCGATTCGAAATATGAGACCCTCCAACAACTCGTTGACGACTTCAAAGCCGACCCCACAGCCATCAGTTGGGGCGGAGGCTCGGCTGGCGGAACGGATCACATCCTCGTCGGTTTGATTGCCAAGGAAGTTGGCGTTGACCCGGACAAGATCAACTACATTGCCCATTCCGGTGGCGGCGAAGCGGTTGCGGCCATCCTTTCGGGGGCGGTTACCGCTGGAGTGTCTGGACTCTCCGAATTTACGGATCAGGTGGAAGCGGGAACGATGCGCCTTCTGGCTGTATCCAGCGAGGAGCGTCTGGCAGGCGTGGATGCTCCAACCATCAAAGAGGCAGGTGTGAATGTCGCGCTCATGAACTGGCGCGCAGTCTTTGGCGCCCCGGACCTCACCACCGAACAGCGTGATGCGGTCGTGGCGGTCATCGAAAAGATGCACGACAGCCCAGAATGGCAACAGGCCCTGGAGACGAACGGCTGGTCCGATTTCTTCAAGTCTGGCGATGAATTTGATGCCTTCCTTACTGCCGAGATCACGCGCATCGAAGGTGTGCTGCGTGATATTGGACTGATCGAATGACGTCGGGTAACGACTCGAAACCCGCATTCTCAACCCGTGCGCTATTCAGTCTGCGCGCTGTGGCATTGACTGTGATCATCCTGGGTGGGATTATTCTCACCCAGGTATCACAGATTGGAACGGGTGCAGGTTTCATCGTAGTGGGACCACGCGTTTTCCCAACAGCCATTGGGATCGGTATCCTGATTCTCGGTTTCCTGTTTTTACTGAGGACCACAGTTGTGTTGGACAACGATCTCGTGGCGGATGTTGTGTCTGAAAACGCAACTACAGACTGGACCACGACCATGCTGACCCTGCTTTCGCTCGTGGCGTACGCCTCCCTGCTTCATCCGCTGGGTTATGCCATTGCCACTGCCTTTTTTTTTCCAGTCATTGGGCGCATTCTGGGCAGTACCCAATTGAGACGCGATATCATTGTGGGCGTGGCGCTGGGACTTGTCATCTACCTGGCTTTCACCCGTGTTCTCGGCGTGCGACTCCCAGCCGGGTTACTCACAGGCATCTTGTGAGGATCTCATTATGGATGTCTTGACCAACCTATTACACGGTTTTGCCAGCGCGTTAACCCTCCAGTATCTGCTTCTGGCGGCTCTCGGCGTTACGCTGGGAACCGCCATTGGCGTTCTGCCGGGCATCGGTCCCGCCTTGACCGTGGCATTGCTGTTACCGCTCACCTACAATTTCGACCCGACCGGCGCGCTCATCATGTTTGCGGGCATCTACTACGGCGGGATGTACGGCGGTTCCACCACATCCATCCTGTTGAACACGCCCGGCGAATCGGCTTCGGTGGCGACCACGTTCGAGGGATTTGCCATGGCAAAGTCGGGACGCGGCGGCGCAGCTCTAGCCACCGCCGCGATTGGCTCCTTCGTTGCGGGGACCATCTCCACCCTGTTACTGACATTTGTGGCCCCGGTCATTGCCAGACTCGCCCTGCTGTTCCAGCCCGCCGATTATTTTTCATTGACAGTGCTGGCCTTCATGAGTGTTACAGCGCTGGTGGGAAAATCCTTCTTGAGAGGAATGGTCAGCCTATTCATCGGTCTGTTCATTGGGCTGATCGGCATTGATGTGTTGACAGGCCAGCCGCGCCTAACCTTTGGCCTGACCGAACTCCTGGATGGCATTGATGTTGTTGTGGTGGCTGTAGGTCTCTTCGCGGTCGGCGAGGCGTTGTATGTTGCCTCTCAAATGCGGCATACCAAAGAAGAAATCCTACCCGTAAAAAGCCGCGTCGGGATGACCCGCGAAGAATGGCGGCGGTCATGGCCTGCCTGGCTGCGCGGCACGCTGATTGGGTTCCCGTTCGGAGCCTTACCCGCGGGCGGTGCTGAAATTCCAACTTTCCTGAGTTACACCACCGAAAAGCGTCTATCGAAGAATAAAGCAGAATGGGGACATGGGGCTATCGAGGGTGTGGCTGGACCCGAAGCGGCCAACAATGCAGCATTCTCCGGCGTGCTTGTCCCGTTGCTCACGCTGGGTCTCCCCACCTCCGCCACTGCCGCCATCCTGCTGGTTGCATTCCAGATTTATAATCTACAGCCCGGGCCGTTGCTGTTCCAAAAATCACCGGAACTGGTCTGGGCGCTGATTGCCAGTCTTTACATCGGAAATGTGATGTTGTTGATCCTGAACCTGCCATTGATCCGCATCTGGATCAAGATTCTGGCGATCCCGCGGGCTGTGCTCTATGCAGGGATTCTTGTGTTTGGCACCTTGGGAGTGTACAGCATCTCCAACAGTTTCATGGATGTGATGATCATGTACGCGATCGGCGTGTTGGGCTTTTTTATGCGCCGCTACGGATTCCCGGTCGGGCCGACCATCCTCGGCGTGATCCTCCTGCCGATGGCCGAAGCCCAATTCCGCCGCGCCCTCTCGATCAGTCAAGGCGACCCGAGCGTGTTCTTTACCCGTCCCCTCTCGCTGGGGCTTCTGCTGGCCGCCACGGCCGCTGTCATCCTGCCGTACATTCCAGCGCTGATTGCGCGGCTCAGGCGGAAACCGGTCAAGGTAGACCGCGTAGTCTTTGGAGATGGACAGGAGGATTGAGACCAGGGTAGCAGTTATTGCGGCAAGCAGATAGAATCAAAATATGCAAAACTCTTATCCAACCCGCAAGATAAGCCAGGTCGTTCTGGGTTTCCTGATGTGGACTTTGCTGGCGTCTTGCGCGCCTGTTGTGACCTCTCCGCTTCCGACTCCGACCGCGCCAGTCTCCGTTTCGACGGATTCATCCTCCCCGAAAATCATCCCGTTCTTCACCACCGAAAGCGACCCCAACCAACTGGCGATCCTGCAAACGCTGATCGTAAAATACCAATCCCAGCGCCCCAATGTTGAAGTGGATATCGTCATGGCGTCGCCTGCCTCACGCGGGCGACGCCTCATTAGCGCGCTCGCATCGGGCGCGGACCTCGGCATCTTTGAGGTGGAGCCCACGCTCATGCCGCAGTGGGTGGAATCAGGTTACCTACTCCCGCTGAATGACATCGTCGCGAACATCGGTGAAGATGATTTTGTAGCGGGCAGTCTCTACGCGCAGAATGGACAGGTGTATGCCGTCCCGTACGCGGTCAGCGTGTATGGCTTGTGGGTGCGCAAGGACCTGCTCGAGCAGGCGGGACTTCCCATCCCAACAACGTATGAAGAAGTTCTGAATGCCGCCCGTGTCCTGACGCAGGGTGATATGTACGGCATCGCCCTGCCCGCGGGCCAGAACATTGCCACGGTCAATTATTTCTCCATCTTCTTGTGGCAAAACGGTGGGGATTATTTTACCTGCGATGGCGAGCTTGCTTTTGGGCAACCACAGGCATTACAAGCCGTGAAGCGCTGGGCGGAATTGGCGCAATATGCCCCATTTGGCTACAGCACATGGAGTTACCGCGAACAAATCGACGCGTTCCTCAATCAGCGGGTGGCAATGTCCATGTATGGCGGACGCTTGGGGGTCCAATTGGAAGAGACGCATCCTGAACTATCCGATAAAGTGACGGTAATTTTTCCTCCCTTTGGCGATATCAAAGTCACCCTCGGGGTGCGGAATCGGTTTGCCATTGCCAAGGGTACCAAGAATCAACAGGAAGCCAAGGATTTCCTGCAATGGCTGGTCAGCGGCGACCAGTTACTGGATTATGATCTAACTGTGCCGGGACACATGATCCCGCCGCTTAAGTCGGTGAGAGAAAAGGCGCTGGTCAGCCCCGACCCGTTTTCCAGCAGTCACCCGGATTGGATTCATTCCTTTTACGATTGGTCTGCCTACGCCAATCATCCCGCCATGAACATGGGCTCGGTGGCGAACGGACAATTCCAACGCTCCGACGTTGTGCCGCCCTGGGCGTGGGAAGTCTTCGGCACGCCAGGCATTGTGGACACCATGCTTCAGGATATTGCCAATGGAAAAATTCCTGATCAGGCCTGGCAGGAAGCCGTGACCAAAATGGAACAAGCAGTCGCTACGTGGAAGTCCATGCACCCTGCGTGGAAGTCGGAGGGGTGTCATTAATTCCATGTTCGACCATGGTCCCTATTATCAAAAACGGCAGAGATAAACATCTGCCGTTTTTGATCTCAACCTGCGCGACTATTGTTTTTTAATCCAAACATACTCGAAATGTAATGCTTTTCTGCCGCCTACGTTTTTAGTGGTCGGCGCTTTCGGGTCTAAGCACTTGATTTGGTAAACGTAGTCGAGATAGGTGGATATGGCTAACTGAACAAGTCCTTCACATCATCCCGCGTCAGCGACTTGAAGAAACTGGCTTCGGTGGAGATCAGGTTTTTGACGAGGACGCGTTTCTTTTCCTGCAATTGCAGAATCTTTTCCTCCACGGTGTCGCGGGCAATCAGCTTGTAAACGAAGACGGGTTTGTCCTGGCCGATGTGATGGGCGCGGTCGCTGGCCTGCATTTCCACGGCGGGATTCCACCACGGGTCGAGGTGGATGACGTAGTCGGCGGCGGTCAGGTTCAAGCCCACGCGGCGCAAATAGGTTTCGCGGAAAAATTTGGCTTCGCTCTCTGGAATGGAAATGGGGAACGAAGAAAGAAGGGCAAGGCGGCTGGAATTACGCAGGTGAAAGAGCAGATTGTCCATCAACAACCAGGGCAGGTTGTAGGAAACCACCTCCACTTTTGATTTGCAGGGCGCGAAAATTTTGTTTTTCAAAGCGGCTTGCAGGTTCTAATTTCCCTGCTCGTGGGTGAATGCGATCTCAAGGTCCGTAGGCTGGGCGATGACCTGAACGCGCTGGCGGATTTTCCGCCTCTCGTTGCTGGTGAGGAAAACAGGTACATTCAATTGCGCCAACATGGGCAGGTAAGTCACCACTCCCGATATGCTGCTGTAGTAGAAGCGTGATACTTGCCCGAGAAAATTCAGGAGGTTGATGGCTTCGTTGGATAAGTTAAGACAGCCTGTTGAGTTGGCGTTATCGCGCAATTCGGCGCTGTATTTGATCCATTCGCGATTTTTGTCGTGCAGGTCGTTGATGTCGGGAATTTGGGATTGCGCCATCGTTTGCAGAATTGCCCAATCCCTTGCCCTGATGATGTAGGGCTTGAGTGAGTACCCGCTTTGATCATAGTACATCTCTTTCGAAAGCAAAATAACCGCCGCATACTTTTGAACGTGCGCGCCGACGCTGGCCGTGCGTAGAATCTGGAGCAGGGCGTTTTCGAGTTGCTGTCTCCACCTCTTCAATGAAGATGACAGACTGGGCGGGTAGTTCAAATTTGCCTGGGCATTGGGACGGATAATGGTATTTTCGTCTTCTTCATCTTCTTCCCAGTCGTTTTCCTCGTCATCCCAATCCTCTTCCTCTTCGTTATCCAATTTCTTCCCGTCTTTTAAATATTCGCTCACAGCCAGCGAAGCGGCGATCATGTGTTTGCAGAAGTTGCCCTCTTCGGCGTAGGGACAGTCGCACTCGAAGGTAAGGTTTCTCGATTTTTTATCCGCTTCGATCTCGACCGTGTATTCACCCGTATTGCCATTCACGAGACAGAGCGCCCTGCTTTCGGTGATCATGTTCATGTCCCAGGCGCGGCCTTCTTTTTAGTAGTCGCGTCCGCGCTGGATAGAGCGGGAGTCGGCGTATTGGATGTAGGGGAATCGGTCAATGAGTTGGGATGTGAGGGCGGTCATGGCGGAGGATAGTATATCCAATAATGGACCTCTTGCAACAGGACCGTAAACCACAGGTTTACTTTTCGGGCATGATGTAATGGCTAAGCAGGGATTTTTAAACCAAATCTGTGTAAAGCATTTTTCATTAGATCTCTTGCATAAGTGGATTTGGATTCCTAATGTTGAACTTCAGGAGGTGTTCCAAAAGTAGAACATTTGGCATGCTGCGCCCAATTTTCGGACATTTGCAGGAGGTCTATTATTTGGATGAAGGAAATACTTCGGAATCGACCAACGAAGTCAGCATCGGATGGAAATAATTGAATTGGGGGCAGGCCATGATGATTTTTTCAATCAATTCAGGAGCTCGCCAACATACCCCGCCTGACTCTTCATTGGCTAACCAGAACAAACGTAGAATGTAATTGCGAACGAATTCTGGATCGTGCCGGGCGATGTGTTCCGCCGCCAGCCCGGTTGCTTCTATTGCACGATCACTCACCTGCGCGTCCGGATCATAGGTCAATGCTGTGAGGAGGCTCAGGATGCGTTTTTGTCGGTGTGCAATTTCCAGGATGGATGAAAAGTCACCTTGTAATAACCAGTTCCGCACAACGTGTAAATTCATTGAAGTGATTTTCATAATATTGCCAGCATTTTCATTTGGATTATACTGTACGGGCATTTTACCCTCGCAGTATGCAATTGGAGCAGGCGATGACAAAGAAAACCACTTCGAAATCCAAGTCAACCGGTCCAGCCCGAAAATCCACGCCCGGCAGAAATTTGTTACTGACGCTCACCCTGGTGCCGTTAATCATTGGCATTTTATTGATTGGCGCCTGGGTTTTGGAGATTGACATATTCGATGAACCGCAACTTCACGTGACGGTGGGTATCCTGTTTTTCCTGCTCAGCTTTGCCATTTCCAATGTGTTGCAGAAGCGCTGGATGCTGGCAGCCGGTTGGGGACTCTTGATGGGCGCGGATATCATCATCCTGGCTTGGCTGCATGTGTGGGCGCAGGCGGCGGCCATCGCGGTAGGCGCGGTGGGTCTTGTTTTTCTTGGGATCGAATTTTACAGGCAATACCAGGTGAACCGAAAGGAAAGTTTAAAGAAATGATGCATGGATCCGCCTAAGACTTTTCTTAGGCCACTTAAAACAAGTCTTAGATATACCACTTCCCAAATTTCCTATAATGTAGCAGTGTTGACTGTCATTAACAATGACAGTCAATTCGTTTAAAGACCCTTTTAGTCGTTTCACGGCTTATTACAATCATCCCAATATGAAAGGAGGCGCAACCGACAATAGACCCCTCACGAGCATGGATCTCAAGAACAAACGCTCGGGGTCGTAGTGATCTTTCTGTTTGCATCGCTTGGTCCACAACATATCCTGTCAAACGTAGATTTAAGGAGAAGAAGGATGAATATCAAAATCAATGAGGATTGGCTTGCCACAATCATTGCCTTTGTCTTGCTAATCTTGGCCATGGTCAATATCATCAATCCCGCGTGGGTCAAATTCTAAAAGGAGAGTCACAATGACTACCTCAACGATTAAACAAGAACAAAAAGCCGGCCCAGGGGTGTTGAATTTCCTGGTTGGCTTGGCCATTGTCGTTGCGCTGGCTTTCCTGGCGCGCTGGTTCAAAGACCAGGTTTACGGAATCAAAGACCTGGGCGGATTGGGTATTCCGGGCAAGGTGTTGGAATTCCCGATTTGGGCTGCGCTTTTGGGGTTGATCTTCAACTACATCCTGAAGGCTATCAAGTTCTTCGAGTATCCGAAGCCTGGTTTCCGCACCGAACTGTTCCTGAAGATTGGTCTCGTCCTGCTTGGCGCAGGCATCAGCTTCAAGGTGATTGTCACAGCCGCCTCGGGCGCGATCATTCAGGGCATCATCATGGTTGCCGCAGTGTATATGTTTAGTTGGTGGTTGGGCGGCAAGTTTGGCCTGCCGGATACCCTGCGCGCAGTCATGTCTACTGCGGTCTCGATCTGCGGCGTCTCGGCCGCCATCGCCGCCGCGGGTTCCGTGCTGGCGAAGAAAGAAGAGATCACCTACGTTACCGCTCTGGTCATCGTCACAGCGCTGCCTTTGATGGTGATTGCGCCGCTGATTGCCGGTGCGCTGAACATGCCCGAAGCAGTGGCAGGCGCCTGGTTCGGCGGCAACGTGGATACGACCGCCGCAGTGGTCGGCGCGGGCACCATCTACGGTGAGACTGCCCAGCAGATCGCCAGCATCGTCAAGCAGACCCAGAACGTCCTGATTGGCGTGGTGGCCTTCCTGCTGGCGTTGTACTTCACCACCGTGGTGGAAGGGAAGAAGGAAAAACCCAGCGCCGCCATCATCTGGCAACGCTTCCCCAAATTCGTTTTGGGCTTCCTGGTCGCGTCCCTGATCTTTACCTTAGGTTGGATCAATTCTGATACCGCAGGTAAAGCCATCGGCGGGATGAAAGACTGGGCCTTCTGTCTGGCCTTCGTCTGCATGGGACTCGAACTTGAGATCTCTGGCTTCAAGAAGATGGGTTGGGCGCCGGTCATTGTGTACCTGATCGTGACGATCTTCAACACCCTGCTGGCTCTGGGTGTCTCCTGGCTGATCTTTGGCTGGCTCTTCCCCGTCAGCCTGTAGCAAGTTCGGATCTTTGCCTGTGCAAATCGATCATTCGTTGACCGACTGAAAAGAGACTGGTAGGAAAGCGGCAGACCATGTCGCTTTCCCACCGTCAAATTTTATCAGCGGTCACAAGGAGAAAATAATGGCTAAGGACTCCAAAACCCCTTTGCTGGATCAACTTGAAGAAGGGCCCTGGCCAAGCTTTGTGACAGAGATCAAGCGCGCCGCCGAAAAGAAGGATTCGGCCAAGGATTTACTGCACCAGCTTGAACGTTCGTATATGGACCGGATCGGACATTGGAAACATGGCGGTATTGTCGGGGTAAAAGGATACGGTGGCGGTGTCATCGGACGTTATTCTGACCTGCCCGAGGAATTCCCGGCTGTGGCAGAGTTCCACACCTTGCGGGTCAACATGCCCTCCGGCTGGTTCTATACCACGGAAAAACTGCGCGAGCTTTGCGATGTGTGGGACAAGCACGGCAGCGGCCTGACCAACATGCACGGAGCCACCGGCGATATCATCCTGCTCGGAGCTCCCACAAATGCTTTGCAGCCCTGCTTCGACGATCTGGCTGAGATCGGCTTCGACCTCGGCGGGTCGGGTAGTGACATGCGCACGCCCTCCTGCTGTGTGGGACCGGGACGCTGCGAGTATGCTTGCATCGACACCCTGGACCTGCTTCACAGCGTCACCATGGAATTCCAGGATGAATTGCACCGCCCGATGTTCCCTTACAAATCCAAGATCAAGATATCCGGTTGCCCGAACGACTGCGTGGCCTCGGTGGCCCGCTCCGACTTTTCGGTGATCGGAACCTGGCGCGACAGCATCCGCGTGGATTCCGGTGAAGTGACCAACTATGCCAACGAAGGCATGGATATTCAAGCGGAAGTTGTGGACCTGTGCCCGACCGGCTGCATGAAATGGGACGCGGGCGCCAAAAAACTGTCCATTGACGATGGCGAATGCAACCGCTGTATGCACTGCATTAACCTGATGCCCAAAGCCCTGCGGCCCGGCAAGGAAAAAGGTGCCACCATCCTCGTCGGTGGAAAAGCCCCAATCGTACGCGGCGCCCTGCTCTCGTGGGTGATTGTCCCCTTCATGAAGATGGAGCCACCGTACACCGAGTTCAAGGAACTGGTCCGCAAGATTTGGGAATGGTGGGATGAGAACGGCAAGATGCGCGAACGCCTGGGTGAGTTGATCAACCGTCTGGGCATGCGCGCCTTCCTGAAGGCCGTGGACCTGCCACCCGTACCGCAGATGATCCGCGCCCCGCGCGCCAATCCCTATTACTTCTGGGATCCCGAGGAGGTGAAATAATGGCTGGCAAAACTGACTTCGGCCCTCCTTTCTACAAGGACTTGCTGCCGCCAGTGATCTTGAAGAATTACGGGCAGTGGAAATATCACGAACGCGTGAAACCTGGCGTTCTCAAGCACGTGGCTGAATCCGGGGATGAGTTGTACACCATCCGCGTTGGCTCTGGCAGACTGGTCAGCACCGACTGGATCCGCGATGTATGCGGCATTGCCGACCAATTTTGCGGCGGGCATCTGCGCTTTACCAGCCGCCACAACCTGGAATTCCTGGTCTCTGATAAGAACCAGGTGGAACCGCTGATCGCTCATTTGAATAAGGAAGGCTATGCTGTCGGTGGGACCGGTCATGCCATCAGCAACCCGGTCCACACCCAGGGTTGGATCCACTGCCACACGCCCGCCACCGACGCGTCCGGGATCGTCAAGGCGGTGATGGACGATCTCTACGAGTATTTCGCGGACTCGAAACTTCCGGCGTATTGCCGAATTTCACTGGCGTGCTGCTTGAACATGTGTGGTGCGGTGCACTGCTCGGACATTGCGATCTTGGGCATCCATCGCAAACCGCCTCACGTCAACCATGACACGGTACGCGCCAAGTGCGAGATCCCCAACGTGATCGCGGCCTGCCCGACCGGCGCGATCCGCCCCGACCCGAAGGAAAAGTCCCTCACGGTGAACGAGGACAAGTGCATGTACTGTGGCAACTGCTACACCATGTGCCCGGGCATGCCGCTGGCCGATCCCATCGGTGACGGCGTCTCCATCTGGGTGGGGGGAAAGATCTCCAGCGCCCGCACGCCGCCCAAATTCTCCCGCCTGGTCATCCCGTTCCTACCCAACAATCCGCCGCGCTGGCCGGAAGTGACCAGTGCTGTGCGCAACATCGTGGAGATCTGGGCTACACACGCCCACAAGCACGAGCGCATGGGCGAGTGGATTGACCGCATCGGCTGGGAACGCTTCTTCGACCTGACCGGCATCCCGTTCACGGTCCAACTCATTGACGACTTCACCCTCGCCTCCGAAACGTTCCGTTCCACGCCCACCTTCAAATGGTAGAGAGGTGCATGATGAGCGACGAAGTAACTGAGGAACTAAAGACCCAGATTGTCGAGTTCTTCAAGCAAAAAGGGAAGATGATGACCCACCGTGATGTGGCGGGCGGACTTGGCCTGGATCAGAAGCTGGTCAAGAAAGCACTCACCGAGCTGGTCAACGCGGGCACGTTGGAGTTCACATCCTTCGGCGGCGCCACGTTCATCAAACTCCCCGAGGCGTAAACGGCCTGAGGTCAGAATTGAACTATCAAGCAAGGAGGTAGGTATGCCTGTATTGAATTTAGATGGTATTCAGGTGGATGTGGACGAGGATGGTTTCATCCAAGATCCGGCGACCTGGAACGAGGACCTCGCGGTCGCGATTGCGAAGCTGGAGGATGTTACGAACCTCACCGAGGATCACTGGAAAGTGATCAAGTATCTGAGGAATTACTTCCAGCAGTTCGGGATCGCTCCCATGATCCGTAAACTGTGCAAGGAAACCGGCTACGATCTCAAGACGATCTACGAGATGTTCCCCAGCGGCCCGGCCAAGGGCGCATGCAAGATCGCAGGACTGCCCAAACCGACCGGCTGCGTTTAGTTCCTGTCCGAGTTTCGTCACCGACAATCAGGGATGGGAGGGGATGGATGCGCATGAACGTGCCATCTCACCAACCTCCCATCCCTTCGCTTACCTTTGAGGCGCTATGGAAGCAAGCGAAATCACCTGGACACTGCTGTCATTATTCTTCATTGGCCTGGCATATTTTTCGGCGTTTGCCTTTGTGGCCGGCCTGCTGTGGAAACTGGCTGTTTACCTGCGGACGCCCATGCCGTATCCGCACTCGCTAACGCCGGGAGCCAAGACAGAAGGTCAGGCCATCCTGCGGGTGCTGGGGGATGTGACCATCTTCCCGAACTTGTTCAAGGCCGATAAATGGCTGTGGGCCGGGGCGTGGGTTTTTCACGCCGCGCTGGCCTCCGTTCTCTTCAGACACCTGCGTTACTTCACCTATCCCGTGCCCGGTCTGGTTTTGTATATGGAACCAGTGGCCCTGTTCTTTGGTTCGCTGTTTGGCGCGGCGATCCTCTTTCTCTTCTGGAGGCGGCTTGGCCTGCCGCGCACGCTCTACATTTCCAACATCCCGGACTATTTCGTCCTCGTTCTGCTCGGCCTGGTTGCCGCGACGGGGCTGGCTGTCAGTTACTGGCTGCACGTCAACATCGTGGACGTAAAAGGCTTCATCGTGGGGTTGATGACCTTCCATCCCGTCGAAATTCCCCGCCACCCCCTGTTCCTTTTGCACTTATTCTTTGTGCTTGTGTTGATGCTGTATTTCCCGTTCAGCAAACTTTTGCACGTTGGCGGCATCCTCTTCAGCCCCTCGCGCCACGAACCGTTCACGGTGCAGGGAAACGGAAGTCGTTCTCCCGATTTCATGAAACGGTAATTTAATCCAGTGAGACGCCGATGTCCAAATTCGATGAGACTCCCATCATTAAAGACCCCGCCATAAACGGTGTGTTGAAGCCGCCCAAACTTCGCGAACACGCCTCGGCCGAAGTGCGCTGTTATCCGAGCAAGCCCAAGGATACCGCCGCCATTGACCTGCCCACCGAGCGCGTCCCCGATTGGCAGGAGCGCGCCATCGCCAAATTTGGTGAACTGCTCGAAAAGAACCAGGCCTTGCGCGTGTACATGGATATTTGCGCCCGCTGCGGCGCCTGCACCGACAAATGCCAGTTCTATCTGGGGACCGGCGACCCGCAGAATTTCCCCGTCGCCCGCGCCGAATTGCTGCGAAAAGTGTACCGCCGCTACTTCACCCCGGCGGGTCTCTTCCCGGACCTCGGGGACGCGGCCGACCTCGACGAGGAGATGCTCCAGAAGTGGTACACCTACTTCTATCAATGCTCCGAGTGCCGCCGCTGTTCGGTCTTCTGCCCGTACGGGATTGACACCGCCGAGATCACCATTGCCGCCCGCGAGATCATGGCCTCGATTGGCGTCTCCACCAAGTACGTCACCGAAGTGGTGGCGAAGGTCTATCAGACTGGAAACAACCTCGGCATCCCGCCCGCCGCGTGGAAGGACAATTGCGAGTTCCTCGAAGAAGACGTCCAGGCTGAGACTGGTCATCCCATCCGCTTCCCCGTGGACGTGCAGGGGGCAGACGTGCTCCTCGTGCCTCCCTCCGCTGATAACTTCGCCAACACCGACACGATGATCGGCTATGGAAAATTGTTCCACTACCTCGGCGTCAATTGGACCACCAGCACCTACTGTAACGAGGGCGGCAATTTCGGCCTGTTCCTCAATTTTGCCAACCTGAAAAAGGTCAACGCCCGCATCCTGCAAGCCGCCCGCGATTTGGGTGTGAAGACCATCATCTGGGGCGAGTGCGGACATGCCTGGCGCGCGGGTATCATGACGCCTGCCCTCAACGGCCCGATGGACGCGTTCGACCCGCCCTATCCCTATCACATCAGCCAGTACATCGTGGACATGCTTCACAAGGGCGCATTCGACGGGCGGATTGATAAATCGGCCAACGACGACTACCTCGTCACGTATCACGACCCGTGCAACTCGGCGCGGGCGGGCTACCTCATCGAAGAGCCGCGCGAGATTATCCGTGCCGTCTGCAATCGCTTCGTGGAAATGCCCGAAGGGACGATCCGCGAGAAAACCTTCTGTTGCGGCGCGGGCAACGGCCTGCTGACCGACGAGATCATGCCCATCCGCATGGCGGGCGGAAAGCCGCGCGCCCTGGCCGTCAAGCACACGGGCGCGAACTACCTGGCCACGGTCTGCGCGATCTGCAAGGCGCAACTGCCCGAATCCATGCACTACTGGGATGTGCCCGTCAAGGTCGGCGGCGTGATTGACCTGCTGGCGCGCGCCCTCAAACTGTAATCTCGGAGCCGATCATGCGAAAAGCAGCCTTATCTCTGGTCGCCATCGGAATCCTGCTCCTGGTCGTTGCCTGGTATCCGCAATATGTGGAAAAACCTGTCAAGGATGGGAAGGGGCCGCTGGCGGTTTACCTCGATCCCAGCCTGCCCGCTCCCGAATATCACAGCCCGTTGGATTGGTGGCAGGCCAATCACAAAAACGTGGTCAATCGCGGCGACCTGGAGAAATCCGACTGTCTGCAATGTCACGACCCTGCGACCTCGTGTAACAACTGCCACAACTACGCTGGCGTGGACGAGATCGTCCCCGCCTCCCCCGAATGACGCGGTGCAACCCATGTCCACTTCCCCTTCTCCAACAACGAGACCATCCGTCTTCCAGACCCGCCGCCAGTTCATCCAACTGGGATTGGCAACCCTCGGCGCGGCCTGGCTGGGGACGCTGTTGCAGTGGCGTCTCTTCCCATCTGCCAGCGCGGCGCAGGAAGCCCAGCCCGTCTCCTTCCCGCTCGCGGATTTGCCGGTCGGCGGGACGAAGGCCATCGCCTACGGCGGAGTCCCTGCGATCGTGGTGCGGACTCCCGAAAGCCTGCGCGCCTTCTCCCTGATCTGCACGCATCTCGGCTGTACCGTGCAGTGGCAATCCGACAAAAAGGAATTCTACTGCCCCTGTCACGATGGCCGCTTCGACGAGTTCGGCGATGTGCTGGCAGGCCCTCCGCCGATCCCGCTGGAACAGATCCCTGTCCGTGTGGAAGGGGAGACCGTCACTGTGGGCGAGGTGTAGCCATGAAAAAATATCTCATTCTCCTCGGCGCTTTGATGCTGTGCGCGTCCATCCTCCTTTTGCTGGCGATGCCAGAACCCGCGCATGCCCTGCCCGAATACGCCGCGCAGACGGGCGAACCGTGCTCCAGCTGCCACATCAGCCCATCGGGCGGCGGACCGCGCGGACCACGCGGACAGGCCTGGGTGGCCGCGGGCAAGCCCGGCGCGATCCCCGATTTAACGGAGTCGCTGTCCCTGCTGGGAGTCGAATTGAGCGTGGATGAGGCCTATTTCACGGTGACCGCCCCCGAGGTCCCGGAGGCGGAAGCGCCCGCCGTGGCTCCCGCGCAAAGTCAGAAGTTATTCCATTGGTTGAGTCAATACGATGGCAACTAATCCAAAATCCAGCACGACCAACACCGGCCTTTCCCGCCGCGATTTCCTCAAACTCGGCGCGGTGACCGTCGCCGCGGGCGCGGGGCTGACCGCGTTGAAATCGGTGGACGCGCCGCAGTCGCCGCAGGCCGCGGCCGCCGAGGAGAGAATCGTCAAGACGACCTGCGCGCTGTGCCCTTCGGGTTGCGGGCTGGACGTGCGCGTGGTGAATGGCAAGGCCGTGAAGGTGGAGGGCAACCCGCTTCACCCGCTGAATCAGGGTGTGTGCTGTCTGAAGGGGCAGACCGCGCTGGAAATGCTGTACAGCCCCGAGCGGATCCAACACCCGCGCCTGCAAATGGGTGAGCGCGGCTCGGGCGATTGGAAGGAAATTCCGTGGGACGAGGCGCTTGGCCTGCTGTCCGATAAATTGACCGAGTTGCGCAAGGCGGGCAAGGCGCACACAGTCGCGCTCCTGCACGGCGAATTGCGCGGACAGATGCGGCAGACCGTCCAGCGTTTCATGCGCGCCTACGGCTCGCCGAATATGATCTCGCGAGACAGTTTGGGCGAAGGCGCGGCGCGCATGGCGCTGTGGCTTTCGCAGGGCATCAACGGACTGCCCGTTTACGATATCAACAACGCCAATTACGTGATGACCTTCGGCGGCAACCTGCTCGAATCGAGCCGCAACGTGATCGGTTATCTGGGCGCGACGGCTTTCATGCGCCGCGGTCGCCCGCAGCGCGGCAAACTGGTGGCGGTTCACCCGCGCCTTTCCGCGACGGGCGCCAAAGCCGACGAGTGGATTCCGATCCGCCCGGGCACGTACGGCGCGCTGGCGCTGGGCATGGCGAACGTCATCATCAACAGCGGACTGTACGACGCGGACTTCGTCCGTGATTTCACTTTTGGTTTCGACGATTTCGAAGACGCCGATGGAAATAAACACCAGGGTTTCCAGTCGCTCGTGCTCGAGTCCTACACGCTCGAACGCGTTTCGAATATCACGGGCATTGCCACCGAGATCATCGCGCGGCTGGCGGGTGAGTTTGCCACCAACCGCCCTGCGATTGCCGTCCTGCCTACTGAAGCGGGCGAACTCTCCAGCGGCAACGCGCTTTACACCGCGCTGGCCATCCACGCTTTGAACGCGCTGGTCGGTTCGATTGACGCGTTGGGCGGTGTGATTGTCCAACGTTTTCCCGAACTTAAAGATTGGCCGACCTATTCGCTCGATGCCGCCGCGCGGACGGGCGAGTCCAAAGAACGGATTGACGGCGCTGGCATGCAATTCCCGCTGGCGCTTTCGGCGTATCAAAATGTCCCTGAGCGCGTTTTGTCGGGCAAGCCGTATCCGCTCGAAGTTCTCCTGCTCTTGAACGCCAATCCACTTTACGATATGCCGAACGACGGGCGGACGCTCGAAGCACTGACGAAGGTCCCGTTCATCGTCAGTTTTGCCTCCACCCTGGACGAAAGCGCGGCGCATGCCGACCTCATTTTGCCTGCCAGCACCTTCCTCGAAATCTGGGGCGACGACTATCTCGAAGGCACAGGCTACGCGGGCATCTCTCTGCGCCGACCAGTTGTGGAACCCGTCCACGATACGCGCAACCCAGGCGACGTTCTGCTCGACCTTGCACACCGCGTCGGCGGACCCCTGGCGAAAGCCCTGCCCTGGAAGGATTACCAGGAACTGATTAACTATCGTCTCTCCAACTTCGATTGGGAAAAATTGGAAGCCAATGGCAACTGGTCGGAGATGATCTATTTCAACGCCGCGCCTGGCAGTCAGGCGTGGAAGGATGTTTTGGGACGCGATCGTCTGAACGCCCCACAGGATGGACGCTTCGACTTCTTCTCGCGCGAACTCTTCGCCCTGCTCGGTTCGGACTCCGACCTGGCCTGCCTCCCGCACTTCGAGGTTCCCGCAACCCTGACGGATTCCACCGCCGAGGCGCTCGACTATCCCTTCCTGCTCGTGACCCAGCCGATCATCACCCAGTCTGCACAATGGCAGGGAATCATCCCCACCTTGCAGGAATGCTACGGCCTGCAGGGATATGTCAAATGGGACAGTTGGGTGGAGATCGGTCAAAAGGCCGCGGAGGCCCTCGAACTGCACAACGGCGACCGGGTCTGGATCGAATCGAAGATGGGACGCGTCCAGGCCGCGGTGCGAGTCCGTGCTGGGATGTGGCCGAACGCGATCTTCCTTCCGCCCGGTCAGGGACACCACACCTTCGTCCGTTGGGGCCGCCATGCAGACGACGCGTCTGTCGTGGGCGCGAATCCCAACGCGTTGAGCGGGTTCAGCACTGAACCATTGAGCGGACTGGCCGTCTGCGGCCCAACGCGCGTCCGAATTTCCCGGGTTTGACCCGATTTTTGGAGGTAGACATGCCCCGCTGGGGAATGGTAATCGATCTGGATAAATGCTTCGCCTGTCAGAGCTGTACCGCCGCCTGCAGGATGGAGAACAACACGCCCGTCGCCGGGCAAGACCAGGCGGAAATGGGACGCGCCATTTTGTGGAACGAGGTCCTGCCGTTCGTGGAGGGGGAGTATCCGAACATCGTTGAGACGATGATTCCCCGTCCGTGTATGCACTGCGACAACCCCGCCTGCATCAAGGTTTGCCCGGTACAGGCCACCTTCAAGAACGAGGAAGGCGTTGTGCTGGTTGATTATGACCGCTGCATCGGCTGCCGTTTATGCACGGTGGCCTGTCCGTACACGGTGCGCTATTTCAATTGGTACCAACCCGAATGGCCCGAGGCGCTCAAGGAACATTTGAATCCCGAACCCGAAGTGAAACCGCGTCCCAAGGGCGTGGTGGAAAAATGCACCTTCTGTACCCAGCGTCTCCGCAAGGCCCGCGAGGAAGCGGAGGCGGCGGGACGCGTCTTCAACGCCACCGACTACATCCCCGCCTGCGTGCAGACCTGCACCGGGCATGCCCGCTACTTCGGCGACCTGGACGATCCCAACAGTCTGGTTTCCAAACTGGCGCACAGTCCGCGCGCCTTCCGCCTGTTCGAGGAACTGGGTACCCAGCCGAAGGTCTATTATTTGAAGCAAGGATAGAGCCATGCCTATCACGAACCGACACGAACAAACCATCCTTGCCCCTATCCGCCGCGTCGGCATGGGCGATTATTTGCTATGGGGTTCCCTGCTCGTCCTGATGCTGGCCGGCCTGGGCGCGTGGATCTGGCAATACATCGAGGGACTGGGAATCACCGGCATGAACCGCCCGGTCTACTGGGGAGTCTACATCACCAACTTCGTCTTCTTCATCGGCCTGGCGCACTCGGGGACGTTCATCTCCGCCATCCTGCGCGTGGCCGGTCAGAGTTGGCGCGCCCCGCTCACCCGTGCCGCTGAAGCGATCACCCTCTTCAGCCTGCCGTTCGGCGCGGGCTCCATCCTGATCGATATGGGACATCCCGAGCGCATCCTGAATCTGATTTTCTACGGACGCTTCCAATCGCCGATCATGTGGGATGTGACCGCTGTCGGGTTGTACATGCTCTCCAGCATCGTCTTCTTTTACCTGTCCCTCCTGCCCGACATCGCCCTGTGCCGCGACCGCCTGACCGACGTCCCGAACTGGCAAAAGCGCATGTACAAAGTCCTCGCCCTCGGTTGGAAGGACAGCCCCGAGCAATACCACCGTCTCGAAAAAGTGCTGGACGGCATGGCGGTCTTCATGACCATGCTGGTCGTCACCGTGCATACCGTCGTCTCGTGGCTGTTCGGCATGACCGTCCAGCCTGGCTGGCACACCGCCCTCATCGGTCCGTTCTTCCTGCTGGGCGCCATCCTTTCAGGGACGGCGGCGGTCGTCATTGCCCTGGCATTGCTTCGCAAAGTCTATCATCTCGAAGAAGTCTTGCACAACGGCCTCTTCAACTCGCTTCGTAAACTGCTCATCACCTTCATCCTTGGCTGGTTGTACATGATGATCGCCGAACACCTCACCATCGGTTACGCCAGCATGCACGAGGAAATGGTAGTGCTGAACGACAAGTTCAGCGGCACGTATTCGCTCGTCTTCTGGAACATGACCGTGCTGGTATTCTTTGTCCCGCTCCTCATCTTCATCTTCAAAGGCAAGAACAACGTCGGCTGGATGGTCTTCGCCTCCGTGCTGATCAACATCGGCATGTGGATGGAACGCTACATTGTCATCATCCCCACCGAAACCAGCCCGCGCCTGTTCCACGAAATGGGAGGCGGAAGTTACCTGCCCGCCCTGCCCGAAGTCCTCATCACCATTGCCTGTTTCGCGGGGCTGGTCTTCCTCTACGCGTTGTTCACCCGCTTCTTTCCGATCATCCCCATCTGGGAAACGGCGGAGTCTCTGCCCGGCCACGCGCACAATGCGGAGCCTGCACCCGTCTCCTCGACGGCGACAGGCGATTAGCGCAGGAGTTTGACATGGACATTGGCGGATTGGTTCACACATTTTTCAACAATGCCGGTCCCGGCGGCGTGGTGGTCATGCTGATCTTCGGCACGGCCTGCACCATTTATTTCTTCCTCACCCGCTGGATCGTGTCGGGCGGACGCGACGAAGCGGCCATCCCCGACGAGCAATCTGTGAGCGTGGACGCATGACACGACGAATCCTGATTCCCTCCCTGATCCTCCTCGCGATTTTGGCGTTCGCGGTCTCTTCGGCCGCCGCTTCTTCCCTGACCGATAACGGGGCGCCGTCCCACGAAGCGATTCTCGTCCCGGGCAACTACTGCATCTCCTGCCACCAGGCGGACGACCCGCGCCTCGCCAGCGTCACAGAATGGAAAGGTGCCATCGGACGCGATGTCAACAGTCCCTGCCCCGCCGCGACGACCATCCACGAGGAACTGGTTTACACCGAGCGGCTGATGCTGATGATTGACCGTTCCCAGCAGAGCGTCGGGGCGCTGACTGAAAAATCCCAGGCGCGCCTCGACGGCTACACCCAGCGCTACAGCCGCATATTGGACGCGCCCGTCACAAGTTTGGACGCCTTCGTCAGCGAAGCGCAAACGACGCGCTACCAGTTGAACAAAATCTACACCGCGTTGAACGACCTGGCCGATACCACCAAAAAGCAGACGGTGTTGATTTACGCCGTGTTGGTGACGCTGGTCGTGCTTGGCTCGCTGGCGTGGGGACTGTACAACACGCGCATGGTCAAATCTGGTTCTGGCAAACGGAAATCTGGGTTAACGTCTGTTTTGATCATCCTCATCGTGCTGGGACTCTTCACCCTGCCTATCTTCCGCGTCCCAGCGGCAGAGGTGACAGTGACCACTGTCGAACAGCAGGAGGCGCAGGCCGTTCTCGATACCGCCGACCGCGCCGCTACTACATCAGACCGCGCCCAGGCGCGCGCATGGATGCTGGCGCGTCTCGCTGCGAAGTGGAACGCGACCGATCCCGCGCAGGCGCAGGCCATCCTCGATGAGTCACTGGCCGCGTTGGCGCAGGTGGACGGAAACGACACCGCCCTGTGGGGCCAGTCGCTGGCCGTGCAGGAGGCCATGATTGGCGTCCCGATCGACATGGAAAAAGCCGACCTGGTGGCCGTGGATGTGAACGCGGCGCGCGCCCGCCTGTGGAGTCTGCCGTTGATCGCCATCGAGTGGAACGCGGTGGATCCCGTCCGAGCCGCGGTGTTGTTGCAGTCCGAGCAGGATCGAATCGAATCTGAAACAGGAATCTACCGCGACCTCCAGATGCGCGGCGTGGCATTGGCCTGGAATGAGATTCAGCCGTCGAACGCGGTGACCGCCGCGAGGTCCATTGAAGATGCGTCCATTCGGGTGTGGACTCTGCGCGAGTTGGGAAAATTCGATCTGGCCGCGGATGCCGCGCGTCAAGTGTCCGATCCCGTTCAGCGGGCGCGGGCTTTGCGCGAAGTGGCCGCGGCTTCGGGCGACAAACAACTTTTCGATGAAGCGTTGTCCGCATTGGATGGCGTTTCGGGCGAGTCGCTGGCTTATGCCTTGAGCGACCTGGCCGCGGCTTCGGGTGACGCGTCGTTGGTCGGGAAAATTGACGCCGCGTATCCCGAAGCGAAGACCGCCGCGTTGTTGTATCTGGGCGAATTCCAATCCGCGTGGGACGCCTCGCTTGCCATCGCTGACCCGTACGAGCAGGCGCGGGCGCAGGCCGCCATCGCCGCCGCGTGGGAAAACGCCGAGGCCGCCACGCAGATTCAGGCGCCGCTGTATCGTGACCTGGCCTTGCGCGATGTCATCCGCAAAAGCGGCAATGCATCACTGGTGGATTCGATCCAATCGCCCTATTATCGAGTGCAGGCGCTGACCGCCCTCGGCGAGTACGCGGCCGCCGCGGAACTGGCGGGTCAGTTGGTCAACTCGTATCCGCTGATGGAATTGGCGGCCGCGCTGGCGAAGACCGACCCGCAATCGGCGCTGGCGCTCGTGGACGAGATGAGCAGTGAAGCCGATAAGGCGGGTGCCTTGCGCGCTCTGGCAACAAAAGACCCGTCGCTGTTCGAGCAGGCGCAGGGGATGGCGCTGGCGGCGCGCGTCCAGGGTGACGCGCTCGCGCCGTCCGTGGCGTTGACCAACCTCGCGGACGCGTTCTGGACGATCAACCTGTCGGATGCTGAATCCGCCCTCCGTCAGGCGTATGAAGCGGTGTTGCGGATCGCGGTCAAATGATGGAGACGAAATTGAATCCGAAAGACGAATACGCAGGCAAGCGGGTTTTGGTGGTTGCCACCTTTGGCTCGGCGAATCCCGAGCGTTGTCCCGCGTCGTTCATGTTCGCGAGCGAGGCGGTCAAGGCGGGCGCGGAGGCAGGCATCTGCTTTGTGTTGCAAGCGCCCCTACTCCTCAAGCGCGGCGTGGCCGAGACTCTGCGTCCCCGCGAGGGCGGGCGGACGATCCGCGAATTCATTGACGAGGCGCTCGGGCTGGGCGTCAAATTCTTCGTATGTGACGCCGCTCTGCAACTCTGCCAGATGACCCCCGAGGATTTGATTGACGAAGTGGAAAAACTGGTCGGACCGAGTTTTCTGGTTAAGCAAGGTTTTAAGTCCGACCTGGTGCTTTCGTTCTAACCCTATCCGTTTGGAGACCCCATGTTCATCATCACCATTGACATCGAAAAATGCAAGGCCTGCGGCGATTGCGTCGAGAATTGTCCACAACAGGCGATCACCATGGTCGAAGAGGACGGCAAGAAATATGCCATGTTCAGCGGCAGTCCCGATGACTGCATCGGCTGTGGTTCGTGTGAGACCTGCGAAGAGAGCGCGGTGACCGTCACCGAAATTTAAATGGTGCCAGAGGTCAACCGCCTGCCGCGCCTGGTCATTGCCGCGCCTCAGGGACGAAGTGGGAAAACGACGGTCACCCTGGGTTTGTGCGCGGCGTTGCGTGCGCGCGGGCTGACCGTTCAGCCTTATAAAAAAGGCCCCGATTACATTGACCCCTCGTGGTTGAGCGAAGCGGCGGGATGTGCCTGCCGTTCGCTCGACCCTTTTTTTTACGACCAGCCCGAAGACCTGCGCGCGGCCTTCGCGCGTTCCGCCCGCCGCGCCGACATCAGTCTGATCGAAGGCAACCACGGCATTTTCGATTCCTTCGATGAGACGGGCGTCGGAAGCACGGCGGCGGTGGCGCGGACGCTCGACGCGCCTATCCTGCTGGTGGTCAACGCGACCCGCGTCGGGCGGAGCGTGGCGGCCATCGTCCACGGCTGTCAGACCTTCGAGGCGGGGACGAACATTGCGGGCGTGGTGCTCAACAACGTGGCGCAGGGACGTCACGAAGCGCGCATGCGGACCGCCATCGAATCTCATTGCAACATTCCAGTCGTCGGCGCGATCCCGCGTGACGAACGGCTGACCATCCCCGACCGCCATCTGGGACTCGTCCCGCGCGGCGAGGGGGAGACGCTTCTCTCCGCCATCACGACCTGCCAACAGGCCATCGAGCGTTATCTTGACCTCGACCTTGTTCTGCGTATAGCAAGTTCGGTTTCTCCGCTTCCTGCCTCGGATGATTTGGGCGGGATATCATCCCGCCCCACAGACTCCCATCCCAAAATCGGCGTGATGCGTGACCGCGCCTTCACCTTCTATTATCCCGAAAACCTGGAAGCCCTCGAAGAGGCGGGCGCGGAGTTGGTCTTTGTCAATGCCTTTACCGACGCCACCTTGCCCGATCTCGACGCGCTCTACATCGGCGGCGGCTTCCCCGAAATCTTCATGGATGAGTTGTCCGCCAACGCAGCGATGCGCACGTCGGTCCGTCAGGCTATCGAACGCGGGCTGCCCGTCTATGCCGAGTGCGGCGGGATGATGTATCTCTCGCGGCGCATCGTCTGGGGCGAAAAATCCGCCGAGATGGTCGGTGTGCTTCCCTGCGAGATCGAGATGACGAACAAACCGCAGGGACACGGTTACGTCACCGCCAAAGTGGATGCAGAGAATCCCTTCTTCCCGATGGGAACCGTCCTGCGCGGACATGAATTTCACAACTCGCGCGCCGCGGCTGATTCCTCGAAAACTGCCTATCGCCTCTTGCGCGGCAACGGACTTGGCGGCGGGCGGGACGGATTTGTGCTGCACAACGTCCTCGCTTCCTACACTCACCTGCATGTCGGCGGTTGCGCGGTGTGGGCGGAAGGATTAGTGAAGCGGGCGCGGCTCTATCGCGAATCCCGTCAGGATTCCGAAAGTTCTACTTTCGGAGTACACGCCTGAAGTAGAACTTCAGGAATTCAAATCACTCATGCAAACCACATCACACCCCCTCATCCTGATGATCGGACTCAACCACAAAGTCGCACCCGTGGACGTGCGCGAGCGCCTGGCGTTCAGTGCAGAACGCGTCCCACAGGCATTAAATGAATTATTGAATAGAGGGGGAGACGGCGAAGGTATTATTAAGGAAGCCGTCCTGCTCTCCACCTGCAATCGGACGGAAGTCTATGTTCAGGCTAATGAGTTTGCGCAGGCCGAAGCGCGCTCGCAGGAATTTTTGGCGCGGCACGGCGGCCTGACGGTGGAACAGTTGCGGCGCATGGTCTATGTGACGCGCGGGGAGGAAGCCGCCCTCCATTTGATGCAGGTCGCGGCGGGATTGGATTCGCTGGTGCTGGGCGAGAATGAGATCCTCGGCCAGGTGCGTTCCGCTTCCGAGATGGCGCAGGAGGCAGGCGCGAGTGGGCCGATCCTTTCGGCACTGTTCCGCTTTGCCATTCAGGCGGGCAAGCGCGCCCGCACTGAGACCGAAATCGGGCGGGCGGAAATTTCCGTCGCCAGCGTGGTGGTCGAATTGGCGGAGCAGGCCTTCGGTCCGCTGAACGACCGCATGGCGCTGTTGATCGGCGCGGGGAAAATCAGTTCCATCACCGCGCGTGCGCTCGTCAAGGCAGGTTTGCGTTGCATCATGGTCGCCAACCGCACTTTCGAGCGCGCACAGAAACTCGCGCAGAACCTGAACGGGACAGCCGTCCACTTCGATGCGCTGGATGAGAGCCTGGCCCGCGCCGACATCGTGATCTGCTCCACAGGCGCACCGCACATTGTCCTCCACGCCGAAGCGGTGGCGAAGGCGCAGCAGGCGCGCGGCAACCGTCCGCTTTTGGTGGCCGACCTGGCCGTCCCGCGTGATGCGGACCCGCTGATCGCCGCGCTCCCCAACGTTCGGCTGGCAAACATTGACGATCTCGCAAGCGTCGTGACGTCCCATCCGCTGGCTGTTTCGGTTTGCGAGACAGTGGAAGTTATCGTGCGGCAGGAGTTGGAAAATTTTTGCCAGTGGTGTGCGGCGCGGCGTTGTGTCTCCGTCATCCAGTCCATGCACGCCAAAGCCGAGAGCATCTCACAAAACGAAGTGGAAGCGACCCTGCGGCGCATGGGCCCGCTCACGCCGCGTCAGCAGGAGATCATGCAGGCGATGGGCAAAGCCATCGTCAATAAACTGTTGCACGAACCGACCGTCCATCTGCGCGAATTACCGCGCGACAAAGATGTCTCATCCTATATCGAAGTTGTGCAGGAACTTTACGGCCTCCAATGAAAATCCCGTTCCTTCCGAATCTCGCGAATTTTTTCCCCAAGCCTCCAGCCGATAAAAAAGTGGATCGGCCATTCAAGGTGGCGCAGATCGAAGTCACCAGCCGTTGCAGTACGGGCTGTGTGTTCTGTCCGCACGACGCCCTGTCTCACCGCTGGGCGGATGGCGATATCAGCCTCGAAACGTATCGCGAACACATCGCGCCTCACCTCGGCCTGTTCGACCTGGTCTACCTGCAAGGCTGGGGCGAACCCATGTTGCATGAAGGGCTTTGGGAGATGCTGGGCATGGCGCAGGCCAAGGGATGCCGCACGGGATTCACCACCAACGGGACGTGGCTTCTGGAAGAACAGAATCGCAAACTGGTGGACATGGGCGTGGACATGATCTCCGTCTCTTTCGCAGGGACGGCGGCTCCCGTCCATCAGGCTTTGCGCACCAACTCGAAGTTTGCCGACCTATGCCGCAACTTCGAGAGTCTCGCCAACCTGAAAAAACAAACGGGGAGCGCCCGCCCCTGGCTGGAATTGCACTTCCTGATGACGCGCGCCAACCTGGACGAATTCCCCGCGCTGGTGGAACTGGCCGCCTCCCTCGGCGCGGACGAGGTGGTGGCGACGAACCTTGCCTATTCCCCTAGCCTCGAGTTGGACGGCAAGCACGTCTTCGGCGACCCGCCGCTGGAGGAGGATCTTGCCATCGTTGCCCGCGCCAAAGCGAATGCCGAACAGCTGAACATCCCGATACGGGCCTATCCGCTTCAGACCGAACCCAACACCCTCGTCTGTGACGCCGACCCCGTCAATACGGTTTACATCAACCACCGCGGCGAGGTGACTCCCTGCGTCTATCTGGGGCTGACCGTGCACGGACAGGTGCCGCGTTATTTCCACGGCGAGGCGCGTCCTTTCGACACGCTGTCCTTCGGTAATGTCCGTGATGGACTGCCACAGGCTTTGCAGGGCAGGGAGCGGAGCAAGTTCATCGAGCCGCTTAAACGCCGAAACGCGAGCGCCAGTCCACTGGCGTTGTTCTCGTATATGACCGAACAGAATGGCGGGGATGGGTTGTCGAATCCGCCCGCGGCCTGCCAATCCTGTTACAAAATGCTGGGGATCTAAGTTTGGATACTGCTTAAATTCTCAACGAAGAGGCTATCAATGCAAAACAAGGATCAAACCAATCAGAATGTAAAAATCGAAACCGAGGCCTGGCACGCACTATCGGCTGAAGAGGTACTCAAGAACCTGGAAGTCCACGAGAATGGCCTGACCACGGAACAAGTCGCCCAGCGTGTGGTCCAGTATGGGCAGAATCAACTACAGGAAGCGCCGCGGCCTGGTTTCCTGCAAATGTTGTGGGAACAACTGAATAACTTTGTGGTGATCCTGCTGATTGTCGCTTCGATCGTCTCGGCCTTCCTCGGCGATTACGTGGAAGCCGCAGCCATCATGGCCATCGTGGTTTTGAACGCGGTGCTGGGCATCGTGCAGGAGCAACGCGCCGAGGAGGCGCTGGCCGCCCTTAAACGATTAGCCGCGCCCGACGCGCAAGTGTTACGCGACGGACATCGCCAGTCGGTCCCCGCGCGCGACCTGGTGCCTGGGGACATCGTCTTTCTCGAAGCGGGGAACTACATCCCTGCGGACGTGCGCTTGCTGGAGGCGGTCAACCTGCGGGTTGAGGAGGCCTCGCTGACGGGTGAGTCCCTGCCTGTGCAGAAGAACGCGGCCTCAGTCCTGGAAAGACACGTCCCGCTTGGGGACCGCAAGAACACAGCCTTCATGGGCACGCTGGTTTCCTATGGGCGCGGTCGCGGGGTGGTCGTCAGCACGGGGATGCGCACCCAGTTGGGTTTGATCGCCACCATGCTCCAGACCGTCGAGACGGAGGAGACGCCGCTCCAGCGCCGCCTCGACCAGTTGGGCAAGACCCTGAGCATCGCTTCCCTGATTTTGGTCGCCATCGTCTTCATCGTCGCGCTGATCAATTACACCGACATCGGCGGGTTGTTCAGCGGGCCTCTGGAATATTTCAAGGAATATGCCAACGAGGTGACCGAGGTTTTCATCATCGCCATCAGCCTGGCAATCGCCGCCGTCCCCGAGGGACTGCCAGCAGTCGTGACCATCAGCCTGGCCCTCGGGATGCGTGAGATGATCCGTCGCCACGCGCTGATCCGCAAATTGTCCTCGGTCGAGACGCTTGGTTCGGCCACCGTCATCTGCTCCGATAAAACGGGGACGTTGACCCAAAATGAGATGACCGTCACGCGCATGTGGGCCGACGGGCAATACATTGATATCACGGGCACGGGCTACGTCCCGCACGGCGATTTCCTGGTGGATAAGCAGCCTGCCGACATCACCCGCTATCCCGCCGCGCTGACCGCTCTCTGGCTGGGTGTACTCAACAACGACGCCGAGATCGAGATCACCGGTGAATCCGACAGCCAGCAGACCTATCGCATCGTCGGCGACCCGACCGAGGGCGCATTGTTGGTTGCGGCGGCCAAGGCGGGGGCATTGCCCGTCAATGTGAAACAGGCCTACCCGCGCGAGAACGAAGTCCCGTTCGACTCGGAACGCAAGCGCATGATCACCATCCACGAGGTGAGCGAACCAAATCCCGAGGACATCTCTCCGTTTTATACAGACGAAGTCCGCAACTGGGGCGTGGTCGCTGTCAAGGGCGCACCCGATCTCGTGCTGGACCTGTGTACGCGTTACCAAAAAATGGACGACCAGTCCGCGCCGCTGACGGACGAACAGCGCCAGCGCATCCTGGACGCCAACGACATATTGACGAAGGACGCCCTGCGCGTGCTGGGTGTGGCTTACCGCGTCGAGAAAAATGTGCATGATCTCAAGGGTGAAGTTCAGGCGGATGAACTCGAACACGATCTGGTCTTTGTCGGCCTGCTCGGTATGATCGATCCCGCCCGTGCCGAGGTCAAACCCGCACTTGCCATTGCCAGCGAAGCGGGCATCCGCACGGTGATGATCACGGGCGACTATCCCAACACCGCCCGCGCCATCGCCAAGGCCATCGGACTCCTGCGCCCGGGCCACAAGGTCTCCACGGGCGCGGAGTTGGACAAGATGGACAACGCCACGCTCCAGCGCGAGATTCAGCACACGGATGTGTTCGCCCGCGTCTCGCCCGAACATAAAATGCGCATCGTGGACGCGTTGCAGGCCAACGACGAAGTGGTGGCAATGACGGGCGATGGTGTGAACGACGCGCCCGCCATCAAACGCGCCGACATCGGCGTGGCGATGGGCATCACTGGCACCGACGTGGCGAAGGAAACCGCCGACATGGTGCTGACCGACGACAACTATGCCAGCATCGTCGCCGCGGTGGAGCAGGGACGCATCATCTACTCGAACATCCGCAAGTTCGTGTTCTTCCTGCTTTCCTCCAACGTGGCCGAGATCATGATCATCTTCCTTGCCACGCTGGCAGGCCTGCCCGCCCCGCTGACCGCCATTCAATTGCTGTGGTTGAATCTTGTCACCGACGGCGCACCTGCGCTGGCGCTCGCCATGGAAAAGGGCGATCCCGACATCATGGACCAGAAGCCGCGCTCCAAGCGCGAGCCGATCATCAACCGCAGTATGGGACTGGGAATCGTGGTGCAGACCATCACCCAGACCAGCGCCGTGCTGACCGCCTTCGCGCTCGGTCTGTACTGGCACATTGACCAGGCATTGCCCGCAGGAGTCAATCCCATCGTGGGCTTGATCCAGCACGATTGGCGCGGCGTTGACGTGCAAACCGCCGAGACGATGGCCTTCCTGACCCTCTCGCTGTGCGAACTGTTCCGCGCTTACACCGTCCGCTCGGAGCGCGCTTCGCTGTTTACGATCGGCGTCTTCTCCAACAAATACATGCAATACGCGGTTGGACTTTCCATTACCCTGCTCCTGCTGGTCACTTCCGTCCCGTTCCTCCAGCCGATCTTCAACACCCACTTCCTCGCCCTGAACGAATGGCTGATCGTCGTCGGCCTGGCCCTCGTCCCTGCCGCGTCGGAGGAGGTCACCAAGTTCTACCTGCGACGGAACGAGAAGAAGTAATTGGTTGTCAACAGAATTTTAAGAGGATACAAAAAGACAGTCACTTCCAAAGTGACTGTCTTTTTTTTGATTTTTTATCGTCTCAGGGCAAATTCGTCTGTAACTGATCGCTCTCGTAATACGTGTGGCACGTGCTGCACAATGCCAGTTCGGGCTTGTCCAATTCCACGGCTTTCTGTTCATGGCAGTTCAGACAGCGTCTGTGCAAGGCGTCTTTGTAGGAGGACGCGAACGGATTGAACACGGATTCCCCTTCCTGCGCGGTCATCGTCTCATGGCAATCCTGACAGATCGCCGCGGACTGGCGGACGTGTTCCGTCTCGTGGCATTCAACGCAACTGACATTTCCGCCCAAAGACTTTTGGTGGACAGTGTGATTGAAGATGGAAATGGGCTGGTAATAGTCCGTGTGGCATTGCGAGCAGGACGTGGCCTCGTCATCGGGATAGTTCAAGTGATGACAGGTCGCACAGGCGGATTCCTTCGAGCCGAGTTGCTCGGTCAGCCTTTCCTGATGTTCTACATGCGGAAAGTCCACGATGTAGCCCGTTTGATTCCCATCGATGCGAAGCGTCTCCCAGCCGATGGCGGGTTGCACCGCATTGGCGGATGTGTCGCTGATGGGCAGATTCAGCATGGCAGGCAGGATCAACGCGATGGCGAAGGTTGCCAGTCCGCTGCGGCGCGCGAAAATGATGCGCCCAGGGGTATCCTGGCTGAACATCCACAGCGGACGGAGTTTTGCGGTGGCTTGCGGGTTGGGAATCTCATCTCCCAACAGGGCCAGGTTCTCGGCGAAGAACAGATAGATGAGGAGCGCGGCCGCGGGGATGCCGAAGGCGATCAGCGTCTCTGCCAGGGAGGGGGAGTAGTCCAGCCCCGTGGATTGGCGCATGGCGAACATGCTCAACGACATGCGCTGGCTGAGGATGCCTGCGATGATCAGGATGGCGCTGGTCAACAAACCTTCGCGGCTTTCGCGGACCTTTTTGATTGCCAGCAACCCGATGGGCAGGATTCCGCAAACGAGGATCTCTGTCAGGAACAGGATGCTTTGCCATGAACCGTCCAGCGCGCCTGGCAAAACGCCGCGCAGGAACAGGTCGCTCAGGCGCAGAAGCAGGTACAGTCCCAGTGGCAGAGGCACCCACGCGCCCAGCCGTTCCAGTAGGTCGAAGTGCATCCCGCGCTTGAACCAGCGCTCCACGAGAAAACCTTCCACAACCAGGGCCATCATCCCAGCCGCAATGGCACTGGTGAAGAACAGGTAGGGAAGCCACGGGCTGTACCACAGTGGGTGGACGCGGTGCGGCATGATGAGGAACAACGCCCCCAGCGAGGATTGATGCAGGGTGGAAAGCACAATGCCCAGAATCACCAGCGGCAGGATAGCCTTGTGAAGTCCGTGCAGAATGACCTGGAAGAATTTGTGTTTGAAAAGAGGATGTTCAAGGATGACGGGCGAAAATTCCAGCACCAATACCGAGAAATACAGCATCACGCACCAGGCGATCTCGAACATTACAGAATGGTGCTGCCAACTGATAATGGGCATGTAAATATGCCAGGGCAGGCCCAGGTCGAAAATCAGCGAGACGATGAAGGAGCCATAACCAAGCAAGGCCATCAGGATGGCGCGCCGCAGAATGGGGCGGAAACGCTCGAGATGGAAGATGTAAACGACCGCCGCCAGCGTGAACCCGCCCCCGGCCAACGCGACGAATCCCAACTTGAAGGCGATCCACATCCCCCAGGGGGTCGCGTCGTTCAGCCCGGACCCGGCTCCGAGTCCGACCACGAAGCGGATGACCGCCGCCACGACCGCGGCAAACACGATCGCCCAAAGCCCGTCTTTGATCCAGGTACGAAGCATGTTGTTCACTTATTTCTCCTCGGGCGTTTGGTTTGTCTGCTGTTGCGCCAGTTTTGCCTGCATGCGGCGTCCGATGATCCAGAACAGGCCTGTCGCCAGTGTGGCGGTGCCGAGGGAGACAACGGGGAATTTTTCCAGCCAGTTCCAGGTCAGTTCGGGATACGGCTCGTCGCCCGTTGCCCCGTTGAATCCCAAAAAGTCCAACGAAACATCGGAGATATACAGCAGGGCGGTGCCTCCCGCTTCGAATTCACCGAACACGGTGGGGAGATATTTCTGCGGGAATTTGGCAATCCGTTCGTGGGCGATGGCGAGCAGGTCACTGCGCTCGCCAAAGGTAAGCACCTGTTCGGGACAGGTCTCCACGCAAGCGGGCAGTTTGCCTTCGGACAGGCGCTCGTTGCACAGGAAACATTTCCCGACGACGGGCATGGCCGAGTCCCACTCGTAGCGCGGGATGCCAAAGGGACAGGCCATCATGCAATAGCGGCATCCCATGCATTTGTCCTGATCGTATAGCACGATCCCCTCGGGTGAGCGGTACATAGCCTCCACTGGACAAGCGGAGACGCACGCCGCGCTCAGGCAGTGGCGGCAGGATTTTCGCACGAAACTCCCCTCGGGGCTCTCGGTGATCGCCAGCCAGCGATGAACGGAGAGACCGTCGGATTCCTGTTGCGGGATGTGCTTTGGGTCACCCAACTGGTTGGCGTTTACGCAGGCGTCCACGCACTTGTTACAGCCGGTGCAACGCGTGACATCCACCAGAATGGCGGCTTGTTTCATATCTTCCTCCCTTCGAGACCATGCAGGGTCTCGATCACGTCCCTGCCGCCGCGCGGACTAAGGTGCCAGCTCACCTCGCTCCCCAGTCGGATGAGCGGATAGAGGACGCAGTGTGCCACTTTTGAGAACGGGCTGACCAGCAGGAGTCCCATCCCGTTCAGGGTGTGGAACAGCATCAGCCCGTCGTAGGGGATCGGATTCCAGGCGCGTCCCGCCACGTATCCCGAGACGAAAATGTTCAAGAGCAGGATCAACAACAGGTAATCAGATAAACGGCTCAGGTGTCGCGAGTCGGCGCGGTAGAGTCGTGTAAACAGCAGGATGGCTGCGCCGACAATGCTTGCCAGTGTCAACACATCCAAAATCGGCTTGGAGATCGCCCACCAGGAGAAACCGATGTCGTCCCGCAGGATGTCCAGGTGGTTGCGCAGGAACAGGGCGGTAAGCAGGAAGGCAATGTGAAATCCGTAGGAGGCGTAACTGTAGAAGCCGCGCAAACGGTGTAACTTGTGGAAGGGAAATATCCAGGAGAGGGTCTGCCGCACAACCTGGCCGTAAGGCAGGCGCTGGTCTCCCGCGCGGCGGATGGCCGCGGCAATGTCCCAGACGGTGAGAACGACCAGGCGCAATAAACCGACTACGAATACGACCAGTATGAAGTAGAAGGCAGGACCTTTGGCAAGGAGCAACCAGGTTGGCATAATTGGACGGGCCTCCTAAGGGGAATGATTCGGACTGCTAGAATTCCATCGCGCGTAAAACCAGGTCATGCACGCCGACCACTTGCATTGGCAGTTTATAAAAATCGACCAGTTCCCGCAATTGTTTTTTGCAGTTGGCGCAGGGCGTGGCGACGATCTGCGCACCGCAGGCGCGCAACTGTTCGGCCTTGGATTTGCCTGAAATTTTCATGCGGAATTCATAGGTCTCATCCAGCGAGACCAGGCCGCTTCCGCCTCCACAGCAGTAATTTGCCTTTCCGTGTGGCGTCAGTTCCACAAAGTCCTTGACGAAACTTTTCAGGATTTGGCGGGGCGGATCCAACAACCAGCCCGAGCGGGCGATGTTGCAAGGATCGTGGTACGTGACGCGTTCGGTGATCGTGTTGGGATTCAATTTCAGTTTGCCCTCTTTGATCGCCTTGTTGGTCAGGTCCAGGACGCTGACCACGGGCAGGGACTTGTCCCCGGCAAAGGCAGGGATGAACTGGCGGGCGGTGCGGGCGGCGTGTCCGCACTCGCCGACCAGGACTTTTCTGGCGTTCAAGCGGTGGGCTTCCCCAACCAGTTTTTCGATAATGCGTTCCAGCACCCAGTCGTTATAGAACAGTCCGTAGTTGATGCCATCGAAGTATTGCGAGCCGATGGTCCAGGTTGTCCCCGTGGCGTGCAAGACGGCGGCGTTACCCATCAGGGTGTCAGCCTCCATCAGGTAATCACTGACCGCAGGATAGAAGATGTATTCCGCATCCTGTTGATCGACGGGAAACTTGACCTCTATCCCTTTTGTGTCGCGCAGTTCGTCCTGGAGAAATTCAAGGTTGTCCAGTAGGGCGGGCAGGGGAATAGCGGATGTGTTTCCGCTGGCGCCTTCCAGTTGCTCACGCACCGAAACGACCAGCCCCTTGGGCGCGATGCCCGCCTCACTGAGGATGTACCGCCCCAGATGGGTGATCAGGCCGTGGTCGAGACCCATCGGACATTCCAGCGTACAACGGCGGCAGGCCAGACAGCGATAGAAGCATTCGGCCATGTCGTCGATCTTATCCTCGCTGAGCGATTCGCCCTCCAGTATTCTGGTCAGGAACTGCCCGCCAGGGGTGAAGTATTGACGGTACACATCCAGCAGTAGATGGGTGCGGTGGCAGGGGATGTCGCGCGGCTCGCCCGAGGCCTGATACACCTGGCAACTCGCTGAGCAGCGTCCGCATTTGGCACTGGTGATGGAGAACAGTTCAACGATGAAACGATAGTTGCTATTTTGCAGGATGGCAGCAAAGGCTTTCAGAAATTTTTCCGCCCGGTCGCCGGTCTCGCCAATCGGCTCCACGTGATAAAAGTATGGACTTTCTGATTTCGAGGAATTTTTGGGGTCTGAAGAGACTGCCATGTTGTTCACCTGTGTTGGAGTCCGGAATCGTATTACGCCACGGCAATACAAAACAAATTGGCTGTCTCCTGGAACAGTCAATCGTCCTCATTATAGGGATTTTGGAAAGGGGGAAGCCTAAGACTTGTTTTAAACGGTCTAAGAAAAGTCTTAGGCGATTGCAGTACAATAACATTATGCAAAGAGTTGACGATCTGGTGGATGTCGAAGCCCCGTGCGAGGATGTGTTTGGTATCGTGGTCGATATCGAACGCCGCATGCAACTCAGTCCACTATGGGGATTGAGCATTTTGCTTGGAGTGGCTGCCAACTATCCGAAGCCGGGCAGCAGTTACCGGGTCCGCGTGACCGACGCGCCTTTCGGTATCGCGGGCGGGACCTCCCAATCCGTGCAGAGCGCCTTCGCGGGACTCGTGCAGGTCATCTCCTGGAAGATCGGGCAATCCGCCACCCGCGCGGACTGGGAGCCGGATTCTGTTGCCGAGCGCAGGTCCGCCCCGGATGCCATCCAGGCGCAAACGACCGTGGTTGAAAAGGAACAGGAATATATCGTCGCGGAATATGAACCGCCACGCAAGTTCATCTATTACCTGAATGCGGATTGCAGGACGATCGTCACCTGGAGATTCCAAAGCATCCCGCGCGGTACCCGCATCAATTATGAGGAAGTGTTCTGTGATGAAAACGCCGGTGGGGAGGATTTCCTCCCCACCGTGCGTGGTGTGATCCGCGAATGGCTGGTCAATATCAAACGTTATGGCGAATTGCGCGGCAGCCGCGGCCGCCTGTTTCTGAAATGGTTCCTGGACCGCTTCTTTCTGAAACTGCGTCCCGATCAGCGCCGCACCGTGCTGCTGATCCTGTTTATGCAGGCGGTCGCGCTAGTCACGTTCGTGGTGGCGGCCATCGGCTTGGGGATCGCGGGTCTGCTCTTCTGACCTTAATCTTTCGGCTCGTAGCAGCAGCGGAAGCCGGTATCTTCACTGCGATGCATGGGCGCCGCCCAGGAGCGATAGGCGCAACGTGCCTGGAAACGCGACTCGCGCCACGAGCCGCCGCGGATGACCGATTTTCCCATCGAGGCTTCATCCGATTCAATCTTGGATGTGCAGCCCGTTTCAATCAGTTTTGGCAGCAGATCCCGGTTGTGCAGATCGTACACGTGCGCCTCGCGGCCGTCCGTGGGATCGTAGGGATAGGGACCGAACAGGGATGAGCACCACTCCTGCACGTTCCCGCCCATATCGGCCACGCCATATGGGCTGTCGCCTTGTGGGGAGAATTTTCCAACGGGGGAGGTTCCGTTCAGTTTTTCCTCGTCAATGTTGCTGGCGCCTTTTTTCCATTCCTTTCCCCATGGATATATGCTGCCTTCCGAGCCGCGGGCCGCTTTTTCCCATTCCGGTTCGGTGGGCAAACGCACCGGCAGTCCGGTCTCCTGCCCGGCCCAGGCACAGAACGCGATGGCGTCGTAGTACGAGACGCCGACGACGGGATGGTCGGGCTTATCGGCGGGGTAACCCTTCGTCCAGAAGAGTGGAGCACGGTGTCCCGTTGCCTGGATGAATTGGTGGTATTGGGCATTCGTGACCGGATGGCGCATAATGTAATAGTCGGTCACTCGCAGGGAGTGCGCGGGCATTTCATCTTCATGAGCCTTTGGATCGCTGCGGCGGTCGCTGCCTATGGTAAAGTCGGAAGCTGGTATGAGGACGAAGTCGAGTTGAATCTTGGACATGATGTTCTCCTGTGAAGGTGTGGTGCAATGTTGTTTCTGCTTATTCTCAGAGCAATTTTGCTGTGATCTCCATGCCGACTAGGTGGTTGCTGGTGGCGTATCGAATCAGTTCAATCGTATTCTGTACATTAAACTTGGTCATGATGTTGGTGCGATGAACGGAAACCGTCTTGGGGCTGATGCCCAATTCGCTGGCGATTTCCTTGTTGCTTTTTCCTTCCACGATCAGTCGCAGCACCTGCTGCTCTCGTTCGGTTAGGTGGTGTTCCTCGGTCTTATGGTGACCCCCCTCGCTGGAGTACTCCTGCAGGAATTCCCGGGTGACATTGCTCGTCAGGTAAGCGCCCTGTTCGTAGACCTGGCGCAAGGCGTTCAACATTTCGCGCCTGCCTGAGCGCTTCAGCACGTAGCCCGCCGCGCCCGCCTGCAGGGCAGGGGTGATGTATTCGCGGTTATCGTGCTGGGTCAGGATCAATACTTTTACTTTTGGAAATTGTTCCTTGATGATGCGCGTGGCTTCCAGCCCGTTCATGTGGGGCATGGAGATGTCCATCAGGACGATATCCGGATGCACTTTTCGAACGAAGTCAATCGCGTCTGCACCGTTGTCAGCCTCGCCCACAACGATGATATCCTCCTGGCTTTCCAGCAGCGAGCGGATGCCATCGCGCAGGATGGCGTGGTCGTCGATCACCAGGACCCTAATCATAAACAAGACTCCTTTCACGCAGCGGGACAAGGATGTGAATCTGCGTTCCGCTTCCCGGGGCAGTCAGGATCTCGAGTTCGCCGCCCAGCAGCTCGATCCGTTCCTGCATACCCATGATGCCCAGGCCTCGCGTGTTATCGGGCTGCGTCCCATCCATTTCCTCGAGGTCCTTTATGGCGGATGTGTTCAATTCTGTCAAGTCGAAGCCGATGCCATCATCCCGGATGTCCACTTTAGCGGTCTCTTCAGTAAGTTTCAGGTTGATCTCCACGTTGCGCGCCGCTGCATGGCGGGCGATGTTGTTGATCGCCTCCTGGACCACGCGGTAGAGTGTCGTCTCGATCTCAGGGGCTAGACGATGTGAGTCTGTCTCGTTGTCCGCAGGTTGGGAATTGGAACCGTCATTCACCGCGACACGTACGCCTCTGGTCTCCAACCGTGTTTCGGCCAGCCAACGCAGCGCGGGGATCAACCCCAGCTGGTCCAGCATGGACGGACGCAGGTCGAAGATCAGTTTATGGATGTTGTTCAACGTATGCTGGGTCAGGTCACAGATGCTCTGCAGCCGCTCTCGGGTGGATGATGAAGGATGGCTATCCATTTCCAGGCCATCCTCGGCTTCGTAGAGCAGGGCGGTGAGAGACTGGCTTATCTCGTCATGCAGTTCGCGGGCGATGCGTTTGCGTTCTTCCTCCTGCGCTGCCAGAGCCTGGGTGAATAATTCGCCGCGCAGGCGTTCCCTGCGTTGCACTTCCGCATACAAGCGGGCGTTCTCGACCGCAATGGCGATCTGGTTGCCGATTGCCGTGAGCAGGCTTTGTTCGTTGCTGTCGAATTGCAGGTGCTGGCGTGTGCCCACACACATGCTTCCCAGCGCGCAGCCTTTGGTGATCAGGGGCACGTGCATCAGGGCCTGGATGTGTTCCTTCTTCAGGGATTGTGCGCCTCGTCCGCGATACGGTGACAGGTCGGGCACGACCACCGATCTTCCCAATTCCATCACACCGCCGCAGGAACTATCCAACAAACCCACCTGATAGGCCAGGCGAGCGGCGTTTTCTGAAAGTCCGCGTGAGGCGCTCAGTTTCAATTGGCCCTTGTTCGTATCCTGCAGGAAAATAGCAACGATGTCGATGCCGGTCAGCTGAAGTACTTCATCCAGGGCGCGGTTAAGAATATCCTTCAGGTTTAGGGATTGGTTAACGGTCAGCGCCACGGCATTCAGGATGGAAAGTTGCTGTGTGCGCGACTGCACGCGCTTATCCAGATCATGGTTCAAGGACCGGATTTCATCCATGGAAAGTTGCAGGCGTGTGCACATGGTGATGAAGCTGTTGGAGAGGAGACCGATCTCGTCCCGGCGGCGACCGGTTTGTTTTGCCAGCGAGTCGGCCAGGGTGCTTTTCACCGATTTTAATGTGGTGGCATTGAACTGCACCTCGCTGATTCTTCGGGTGGCATCCGTCAGCATTTGAACGGGCGCGATCACACTCTGTGTTGTGACGAAGACGAGGAAGAATGCTCCCAGAATGGCAAGCGCTCCAAGGATCGCGGTCTGCTTGGCGAGCTGGCGCACAGGGGCGAACAGGACATCTGCATCGTGCCAGATTACGACACCCCAAGGAACCTGGGAAAGCGGGGCAAACGCAATGACCGTGCCGGTTTCTTGCATCTCGTCTCCGGTACAACCCAGACAAGCTTCCACCATCGGTTTCCCCTCGACGTAAAGGTGGGTAAGGATCTTGTCGATGGTCTCAATGGTCAGCACCTGTTCTGTCGATGTGCTGCCTAATACCTGCCCGGAACCGTCCAGGATTTGCAGAGTGCCGATGTGGTCGGCGTTTAGGGAACCGCTTGATAAGAAGATGTCGGGATTGGAGAGGTCCAGTACCGCCGCGAGGACTCCCACGGGTGTTTGGCTAGCACCTCGCTTGACAGGAACAACTATGATTGCATAAGGACGCGGTAGCCCCTTGGTTGAGATAGCGCGCGCTGGAATTTCGGGAGAGATTTTCAGGGAGGGGACCTGCTTCCAATCGATGCTGGGCAGGTCGCTCGTGGCTGCTATCAGGTTGGATTGCTCATCGAAAAGGTAAACGCCCCGCACAGAGTGGAAATCCTGCTTAATGACACCTTTCCATTCATCAAGATTGCTTTGCGGCATTTCCATGTCGATTTGCGAGGATAGGATGGTGAGCAAGCCGGAAATCTGGCCCAGCGTCGTATCCAGGTTTTCGGCAAGGATGCGGGCGCGCAGAACGTGTTCGTTCAGGAATTGTTGAGTCGTCTGCCGGACGGTGGTGATTCCGATGAAGGCGAAGATGGCGATCAACCCGGTCAAGCCAACGGCCACCAATGCTCCCATCTTACTGCGCAGACCTACATCGAACCATTTCTGGGTGATGAGTCGGTCGAGCCAGTTGCGGAAAATCTGTTTCCAACGGAGGGGGACTTTTGAATCTTCGTTCATAGCATGCTAGCCATCTGAATGATTCTCCTGCGATGGGGGCGGCCAGGTGCAATACCGCTTCTGCTTGCAGAATTTGCAGGTGCCATCTTTGTCGAGATCTTCATAAATATGTTCGAATTCGCCCATGGCTTCGTACCATTCGTAGGTCCGGCCGATGGTGGTTCGCAACGGGGTCGTGGGTATGGAAAAAACCGCACGCGACTTGGTTGTGTCGTAATAAAAGAATTGCGATTCCAATCGCAGGCGGGTGCCTGTCAACGGCACGGGGCCGCTGGTCTGTGGCTGTAACATGTCGGTCAGCCCGGCGATGAAGGCCACCTGCCAGCGCGGCATGGCCTTGAGCTTCATGCCACAGCCGACCACGTGCGCGATGGTCTGATACAGTTGCACGTGGGTCATGTTCTCCCCGCCCAGGATGTAACGTTCACCCACACGTCCTTTGATCGCGGCTTCGATGTGTCCTTGCGCGGCGTCGCAGATCGGGACGATGTTGATGCCGCCCGGCGGGATTAACGGTGGTGCGCAATGCTTGACCACCTCCACCACCATGCCGCTCGAAACCTTCCGAACGTCGCGCGGACCGATGACCGTGGTTGGGTTCACGATTACGGCGGGCAGTCCCTTGCGGACGTATTCGTCCACGATCTCCTCTGCCTGGAATTTGCTGTGTCCGTACACGAAGCGTTCGGGTTTTACGTTGAACGTGTACGACTCATCCACCAATACATCGGGGTGGATGCCCATGGCCGCGGTCGAACTAGTGTGGACGACCCGCTCCACCCTTGACCGAAGAGCGGCCTCCATTACGTTTCGCGTGCCCTCCACATTGACCTGATACATGCGCTCCACGCCCTGCTTCCAATAATCTACCACCCCTGCGGCGTGGAAGACCACATCAATGCCGCACAGCGCGGGCGGGAGCGTTTCCGGTTCCAGCACGTCGCCGGTCACAAATTCGAAAGGCCCGCCCTCCAACAGTTCACGCGACGCGCCGGGTCGTTCCAGGATACAGACGTCCCAATGACGTTCCGCCAATCGCAGGGCGATGTTCGAGCCGATGAAACCGGTCCCACCGGTGATGAGCGCGCGTGTCATGAGCAGGTCTCACTTTGAAGCAGGCGCAGGGTCAAACCATTTCAATGTATCATGCAGGCTGACCACTTCTCCAACAACAATGATGGAGGGAGGCTGGATCTCCATTGCCTTTTCCTGAATATCCGACAGCGTTCCCACGATGACCTTTTGCCGGGGCGATGTGCCGCGTTCGATCACCGCCACCGGTGTGCCCGTGGGACGGCCTGCCTCCATCAAGGAGGCAATAATCACAGGCAGGCTTTTCACTCCCATCAGAAAGACCAGGGTATCCACACCCTGGGCCAATGCCTGCCAGTTCAGATCGAGTGGCTCGGAATCCGCGCTGTGACCGGTGATAAAGGCCACGCTGCGCGCCATCCCGCGTTGCGTGACGGGGATTCCCGCGTATGCAGGCACGGCAATCGCGCTGGTCACGCCGGGTACGATTTTGAATCGGATTCCAGCCTCTGCCAGGGCTTGTGCCTCCTCCCCGCCGCGTCCAAATACAAACGGGTCGCCACCTTTCAGGCGCACGACTGTTTTTCCAGCGCGCGCTTTTTCCACCAGCAGGGCGTTTATCTGTGTCTGCGGGATGGGGTGGTGGTCCGGAAGTTTGCCAACATCGATCTGTTCCGCCTGGGGCGCGTACGCCAGCAATTCATCATTGGAGAGACGGTCGTGCACCACCACATCGGCGCGCTTGAGGCAGTCCAAGCCGCGCAAGGTCAAAAGACCAGGGTCACCCGGCCCTCCGCCAACCAGATAGACCACCCCACTGGGATGTTTGTTATTACTTTCGGTGTAATCGTTCCCGTGCATAGTACAGTGCCGCGTCTCTTCCATGATTTTGTATGATGTTCAGGATGTCCGAGTCCACCACCCTGAGCGCGGCATGAAGCCGCTCTTTCCCCTCCGGGAAATCGGCGATCAGTTCAGGTCGCAATTCGCCCAGCAGTTCCGCCAACACACCGTATTCAGGTCCAATTTCCTGCTCGATGCGCTCGCGCAGCCTGCGTGCCAGCGCCGGGCTATTTCCACCGGTGGAGATGGCGAGGCTTATTTCGCCTCTTCGCACCACTGCCGGCAGGATGAAATTGCTGTGCTGCGGATCGTCGACCACGTTGACGAGGCAGCCGCGTCGCTCCGCCTCGGCCCACACCGACTGGTTGACAACCGGGTCGTCGGTGGCGGCGATGGCCAGGTAAGCGTTCTCCAGATCGCCTTCCTGATAAGGACGCTGCAAAACCTCAACATAACCCGAATCAGCCATCTGCTGCAGTTCAGGTGTAAGTTGTGGACTAATTACCTTTACCTGCGCACCGGCTTCCAAAAGCCCTTCCACTTTTCGGGCGGCTACTGCGCCTCCCCCAAGCACAATTGTTTGCCGCGAGGGTAATCCTACCAAGCAAATTGTGTAATATTTCACTAGATTTTTATATCCCAGTGTGATAAAAAAGTCAAATGATGGATGTAACAAATTTTTTGGGCAGTTTTCATAACGTGACAAAGTTCATTGTATTTTGCTGAAAGCGTTCTCTGCCATGAACCTGACCTTCGCCACCCGTCCCTCCGCTCTTGCCCGCTGGCAAACCAATTGGGTGATTAATGAATTGAAAAATATTCATCCCGATTTGGAATGC
>QZIJ01000058.1 GCA_003598975.1 Anaerolineaceae bacterium
CTGTTGTTGTTTTCCATGGCGGGCAACAAACGTGGCTGGCAAAATTGTCGCCTGCGTTTCGTGCCGGGCCGGTTATGGTTCCTTTTTTCTTCGTTCTCTCGGGATTCATAATGACCATTGCTTATGATAAAGGCGATGGGATCGATAAAGGCAAGTATTGGGCCGCTCGCTTTGCTCGGATTGCGCCTGTTTACTTTTTGGCGTTGGCATTGACTTTATTAACGTTTTATGTAAAAGGTAAGAAGATAGACTTCATTCCTTTGACGTTTCACGTTTTCTTCTTGCAAGCATGGGTTCCTCGCCAGGCGCTGTCGCTTAATGTTCCAGCCTGGTCGTTGTCTATGGAAATGTTCTTCTACCTTACTTTTCCGTTCAGTTTGGCTTTGTTGAAAAGAAATTCCGTTTTTAAATCCAGTACGTTCGTGCTTGCTTTTTGGATATTTAGCATGACAATACTTTCTGCCATGTATTATTCCTCATATTATCAAAAAAACACAAATGAAAATTTATTTCATGCGATTATTTTCTATTTTCCAGTGTCCCACCTGTCTTCATTCCTGCTCGGCGTTGCCGGCGGGTTAATATATAACAATTACCTTTCGCGGCTACAGGTTGCGCCGGCAATTTCGGCCAGGTTGGTGTTGGCCGCCTTTTCAGCGTCATTTTTATCGTTGCACTATGGATCACAAATCAAGAGTTTGCTTGTAATTCCAAGGTTATCATTTGCGTATGGGTTCGCTTCCCCATTATTTCTATTGATTATCCTATCTTTATCTATTGATCGTTCTTTTTTCTCCCGTATATTGGCGAATAAAATATTGGTGTTCCTGGGCGAATTGGGATACTCCATCTATATTTTGCAATACCCTATTCGAAATCTTTATGCGCGTTATATAATCTCTTTGTTGAACATTACTGGTTCCCACCATTTTTACCTGTATCTTCTGCTTTTGATCGTTTTATCAGCGATCATATATACTAATATTGAGAATCCAGTACGATATAGTCTTCGTAAGGCGGCTAATGGTTTGTTTGTTAAATTACAAAGCCGGACATCTGAACAAATCTGAGATTTAAGAAATATCGCGCGGTATTCTGGAGAAACAGGCATGAAGAAACAATTTATTCGATGGAGGGGTTTGTTCGTAAGCAGTATTTTTATTCTAGTGGACGCCTTGGGGCTTTATTTCATATTCCGCGTGTCTTTTTTTATTCGGCAGACATTAACCCCCCTGTTTGATCGCAAAGCTATTTGGACAGCTACTGAGCCTTTGATGCAATTGGGAATTCTTTTAAGCATCGGGGTATTTTTTATTCAAGGTTTATATCCTGGTTATGGCTTAACAGCAGTGAAAGAATTGGAACGGATTGGGCGTTCTGTTTCACTAACGTTCTTTTTACTGGCGGGTGTTTCTTATCTAAACAAACCGTTTCAAAATTTCTCCCGCTCGACCCTTTTATTTGGTTGGGTGTTAGCCATGATCCTGTTTCCCCTGAGCCATTTCATTTTGCGCAATATTATTTCAAGATACTCCTGGTATGGCACGGCGGTCGTGGTTTTCGGAGAAGGCAAGGATGCGCAAAAAATCGTCGCATCCCTAAAGCGAGTGCGGCGTTTGGGCTGGCGCCCGGCAGCGATATTGCCCATAAATGCAATTACATATGACCGCGTAAAATTAATTGAACCCCATGTTGCCATCATTTCCCCGCCCGCAAACACTCCGATAGAATCCTATGCCCACATCCTCAACCAGCATTTTCGTAAGGTCATCTTGATTCAACCAACTGGCAATTTTGGGTCGGCATGGGTCGAACCGCGCGATCTCGATGGCCAACTAGGGCTGGAGTTTCACTATCACCTCTTCGACCATTACGCCCGCCTGCTCAAACGTTTAGTGGATTTTCTCGGCAGTCTGGTGCTGGGAGCAATTATGAGTCCTCTTTTCGCTATTTTGAGCCTGATGGTTGCGTTAGATTCGCCAGGTCCAGTCTTCTTTTACCAGCAACGCCTAGGGCGTAACCTCGCGCGTTTCAACGTCATAAAATTTCGCACGATGGTGCTGGATGCCGAGCAAAGATTGGCAGAACTGTTGCAAAACGATCCATCTACTCGCGCCGAGTATGAGACATTTCACAAGCTGTCAGACGACCCGCGCATTACACGCGTAGGGAAATGGCTGCGTCGTTTCAGCCTCGACGAACTGCCACAATTGTGGAATGTCTTGGTTGGAGAAATGAGTCTAGTGGGCCCCCGCGCCTACATGCCATCCGAATTGGACGATATAGGTGATTATGCGCCAATCCTCTTGCGTGTTAATCCGGGAGTCACAGGTTGGTGGCAGATATTTGGCAGGCATAACACCACCTTTCAGAAACGACTGCAAATGGATGAATATTACATCAGCAACTGGTCCTTGTGGATGGACTTGTACATCCTCTTGAAAACGGTATGGATCGTTTTCAAGGGACAGGGAGCGTAATAACGCATGGTTGCGAAAAATACCCAAAGAATATTGTTGACCGGCTATTTCCTGTTGGCATTTCTCGAGGCTGGCGCAGGAGTAATTTCTCAGCTAATCATTCCCTCCGATCCCGACAACCAGTTCTTTTTGGGATACTCCCTGCCGCGCCTGTTCTTGATCGCCGGGTTTTTCCTGGTGTTCATTCTCCTGGCGTTCCTTTCATGGCGCGCATGGCACGAGCCTTTATGGGCAGAACGAATATGGCAAAAAACATTTTCGTCGGCGCAACGGGTTGATCGCTTGCTTTGGATATTTGGTGCGGCATTCGCTGTTTTTGTAATGATTTTTCTAATTCCTTCATATCATTTTGGGACGCTGGAGATATTCGCCGAGCAGTTTCCCCCGATTTTTGGGTGGGGAGCACTGGTGAGCGCGCAGACTTGTCTGATCTTGTTGGCGGGGCGGACTCGGACGACGGATAGGCATACATTTGCTATTCCAAGAGAAGTTTTGTATGCCAGCGGGATATTCTTCCTGGCATTGATGATACTTTTGATGTGGGTGGCCTGGACGAAGACCGGCGTTGTCGCGACGGTTCAACCGTGGTATCCAGTTGGCGTGCCCCTGCTTCCCGGCCAGGTTTGGGTAACGGGGTTGCTGGTGATCGCGGCGAGTGCCGCGTTCTGGCGATGGTCGTTGCGGACGCGGCTACTGCGTTTCGGGCGTTCGTGGAATACCGACCTGCTTATCGGCTTGGGGATTTGGGCGCTGGCGGCGGCGTTATGGCTGACGACTCCCTTACCGCGCAGTTTTTTCTTTCCTGGCCCGTATCCTCCCGACAATATCGTTTATCCATATGCCGATTCTGCCATCTGGGATATGGGCGGACAGTTCGCGCTCATCGGTCAGGGGTTTGATAATAGCGATCCGTTTCAGGATCATGTCGGTTTTATGGGGATATTGGCCTTTTATCACCTGCTCGTCGGCGATGATTATGCCCGCATGTCCGCTCTTCAGGCGGGGTTGCTTGCAATTTTCCCGGCCCTCATGTACTGGTTGGGCAAATCCTTGCATAGCCGCCCGGCAGGTTTGTTCGTTGCCGGCTTGGCGATCTTTCATGAAATGAACGCCTTTGCCGCCAGCAATATGATTGATCTTTCTCACGCTCGTTTCCTGCTTACAGAGTATCCAACGCGGGTGGGATTGGCCGTGCTGGCACTGTTGCTTTTCCGCTGGCTGCGCGCCCCTCAAAAGGGTGAGGCGTATGCCCTTCCAATTGGCGGGTTGCTTGCATTTATGATTTTGATACGATTCAACATTCTGGTGTTTCCGTTGGCAGTTGCGGCTGGCATTGCGCTTGTTTATGGTTCACAATGGAAGCAGGGCTTGCGTGCGTCCCTGGTTACCCTTCTTGTGTTGACGCTCACCCTGGCTCCGTGGATGTGGCGCAGTTGGTCGTTGTCTGGCACTCCTCTTTTCTTTGCGGAGAAGAGTCAGAAAATATTCAAAGAGCGGTTCCGTTTCAATCCTCCCAAAGATTCGTCTCCATCTTTGTTTGCGCCGCCATTGGAGATGGCGCAGGTCGATTCGGATGTCGTGTTGACGCGTGTGCTTGACAAGGCCAATTTCTCGAAAGATTCTGATACTGTGTTTGTGGAAGATTCGCAAAATGTGGCTGGCGTTATTCTCAGCCGCTTTATGCATAATTTGGTCGCCAGCACGCTTATCCTGCCAACGAACCTTACTTTCCACGATGTACAGCACACCATCTACGAGGCGCATCCGTATTGGGAGAAGGGCGATACTGCCTGGCAGGGGAATCTAACCACGCAAGAGACAATTCTTCTGATTGCAAACCTAATGTTCATTTCGATTGGTTTGGGCGTTTCGTGGCGAAAATGGCGGCTTGTTGGTCTTGTGCCGCTGGGAATATGCCTTGCGTACACTTTATCCCTTGCCCTGGCGCGCACATCTGGCGGACGGTATATTGTCCCGATGGATTGGGGCGTGCTGTTCTATTGGGGGGTTGGGATAGTGCAGGTGGCGATTTGGGGCGCGGCACGCCTGGGTATTGGCGTTCCCGAACAACGCGATCTGCCTGCACCTGCAACATTCTCTTACAAACAAGGTTGGCTATTCCTGTTGCCCTTCCTGTTCTTTGTTGGCGCAATGACGGTGGCGGATCGGGCCGTTCCTGAGCGATTTTCTAACTTGAACAAGGTGGAAGTAGTCGAGATGGTCAAGCAGAGCGGGGTCCTAAAGCAGACGAATATTTCCAACAGGGAACTGACAATGTTTATCAGGTCAAAGGGTGCGTTGGCCCATCTCGGCAGGGGCCTCTACCCGCGTTATTACGGAATGGGACAGGGCGAAAGTTCGGGCGGGGTGGACGCTTATGAGCCTGAGAATTATCCCCGATTGGCGTTTACGTTGATCGGCCCGTTCGAAAGGAAAGATATTATTCTGCCCTGGGTAATTCAAAATCCGTCCAAGTTGCGGAACGCGCGCTTTTCAAACGCTGCGGATGTTATCGTGATTGGCTGTTCACGCTCTTTGCGGGAGCAGAAGTCTAAACGCATGTATAAGGATGTCGTTGATGCGCTGATGATCGTGATTCTCGGCGATAGCCCCGAAATTTTTATGCGTAATCCCTTTGCGCCGCTGGAATGTCCAATTCCAGAGCCTGTGTGCGAAGACAATTATAATTGTCAGCAATTACGATAAAGCACCCTTTTGACCGTTATCGCTGTTTACATAGGAGTCTAAATTGTATAAACTCGTCTTTCTTCGTCACGGGCAAAGCGCCTGGAATCTCGAAAACCGCTTCACGGGCTGGACGGATGTCGACCTGACCGAGCAGGGCGTGGAAGAAGCCCGTAGCTCGGGGAAACTTTTACGCGAAGGCGGATACGTCTTCGATGTGGCGTATACGTCCGTTTTGCGCCGCGCCATCAAGACCCTGTGGATCGTTTTGGAAGAACTCGGGCGGGAATGGATTCCCGTTACGCGCGCCTGGGAATTGAACGAGCGTCATTACGGCGCATTGCAGGGATTGAACAAAGCCGAAACCGCCGAAAAATTCGGCGAGGCGCAGGTCAAGATTTGGCGACGCAGCTACGATACGCCGCCTCCCGCGCTGGAGTTGACCGACGAGCGTCATCCGCGCTTCGACCCGCGTTACGCCTCGTTGACTCCCGAACAGTTGCCAGCCACCGAGTCGCTTAAGATTACGCTGGAACGCGTCCTGCCCTACTGGCACGGGACGGTCGCGCCCGCCATCAAGTCGGGAAAGAGGCTGTTGGTCGTCGCTCACGGGAACAGCATCCGCGCCCTCGTCAAATATCTCGACAGCATCAGCGAGGCTGACATCACCGAGCTCAACATCCCGACGGGTGTGCCGCTCGTTTACGAATTGGATGAAGCCCTTAAACCGATCAAGAGTTATTATCTTGGCGATGCGAACGAAGTTGCCAGGGCCGCCGCGGCCGTGGGCGCACAGGGAAAAAAGAAATAAGAGCCCTCCATTGACAAACCGTCTTCATCGGCCTAAAATATCGCCCATGTTTGCCACACCCGCATTCCCAAAGGTGACAATGCTTGTACCTGGCGCAAGTGCAGGTGTGACCATGGCCATGCAAATGGAGATGATTTACCGCGCCGAATGGAAAGCACGTTAGGTTTCTGTACTCGATCGAAAACGGCTGTCCATTTCGCGGACAGCCGTTTTTATTGCAAATACAAATTAAACCGCCAGGATCGCAAAGATTTAAATGGGTTTTCTTCGCGCCCTTTGCGTGCTTCGCGGTAAAAATCATGGAGGCACGAATGCCTGAAAACATCCTCATCGCTGTTGCATGGCCCTATGCAAATGCCGAGATCCACGTGGGTAACCTGACAGGTTCGCACCTGCCCGGTGACATCGCCGCGCGCTACCATCGCCTGAAGGGGAACAACGTGCTGATGATCACCGGCACGGACGCACATGGCACACCTGTCACGCTCGCGGCGGATAAGGCGGGTAAAAGCGTGGAGGAAGTGTACAGGTTCTATCACGAAGGTTTCATTGACCTGTTCCAGAAGATCGGGATCACCTACGACTTGTATACAACCACCCATAGCGAAAATCATTTCAAGGTCTCGCAGACTATCTTTTTGGCTTTGTTGAAGAACGGCTTCCTGTTCAAGAAGACCGAGCCGCAATGGTTCTCGCCCGGGCTGAATCGTTTCCTGCCTGATCGTTATATTGAGGGAACTTGTTACATCTGCAGTGCGGACGGCGCGCGCTCCGATCAATGCGATGCCTGCGGGAATGTGCTCGACCCTGCAAAACTCGTCAACCCGAAATCCAAGATCGAGGGAGATGCCTCGTCGCCTGAATTACGCGACACCGAACATTACTTCATCGACTTGTCCAAGTTGGAACCCGACGTTATCAAATATCTCAAGGACCGCGCCGACTACATGCGCGACACGGTGCTTGGTGAATCGCTTCGCAAGATCGAAGCCGAGGGACTCAGGCCGCGCGCCATCACCCGCGATCTCGATTGGGGCATTCCCGTCCCTGTCGGCGAGGCGGGCTGGGAGACGAAAAAACTCTACGTGTGGTTCGAGGCCGTCATTGGCTACCTCTCCGCTCCCATCGAGTGGGGGCAGGTTTCGGGTCAGAAAGAAGCGTGGCGCGAATGGTGGATCAATCCCGAGGCGAAGCAATTCAACTTCATCGGCAAGGACAACATCTTCTTCCACACATCGTTATGGCCCGCCGAGTTGATGGGCGTCGGAAGCGCGTTCATGGAAATCTTCGCAGGTGAAGAAGTCCCGTTGATTTTGCCGTACGATGTGCCAGCCAATCAGTTCATGAACCTCGAAGGCAAAAAGATCAGCGGCTCGCGTAACTGGGCGGTGTGGGGACGCGACGTTCTCACACGATATGATCCCGATGCGGTTCGCTACTATCTGACGGTCAACATGCCTGAAGCAAAGGACAGCGATTGGGATTGGGCCGAATTCGTGACGCGCAACAACAACGAACTGGTGGCGACTTGGGGCAATCTCGCCAATCGGGTGCTGGCGTTCTGTTACAAGAATTGGGATGGACGCGTCCCTGATGTGGATTCGCTTCGCCCTGCGGACCTGGAACTGCTCGCGGCCATCGAAAACGGATTCCACACCGTCGGCGCGGAACTGGAGGCGGTGCGCCTGCGTTCCGCCCTGGGCGAGACGATGAAACTCGCCACGCTGGTCAACCAGTATCTGGATGTCAACGCGCCGTGGTCCGCCATCAAGACGGATAAGGCTGAGGCGGGCAAAACCATCTACACTGCGCTCAAAGCCATCGACTCGCTCAAGGTGATGTTTGCCCCGTTCCTTCCATTCACCTGCGAGCGATTACACGGCTTCTTTGGTTATGAGACTCCGCTCTTCGGTGAGCAATACACCGAGACGGTCAAAGACTCGCTTGGCGAGCATTTGGTGTTGCGCTATCGCGTAGGACAAATTGCCAATTTGTCCCCACAGTGGAAGCCCAGCGAGTTGAAGCCAGGGACAAAACTCAATCAGCCCGGTCCATTGTTTAAGAAATTAGAAGAGAATGTGGCAGAAGAGGAGAGGGCAAGATTAGGAAAGTAAGGAGAATATCGGATGTTTTGAGACATCCGATTTTTTGTGAATTGTCCTACAAGGCGTGGCAAGGAAAGACGCGTTTTTTGATCAGCGGATGTGAGCGGTTAATCTGCGGAAAGTTTAGGCTTCTGGGGATAATTCGCATATAAATGATTGCTTATTGTTAAACATTGCGACAAGTACTCCAGGAACAATATCATCCGCGATCTGTGTTTTTGCTTTTAATTCGGTTACAGCTATAAGACATGTATGCGATTTTAGTTTCTCTGAACTAAACCTGGCTAATCCAACAGGGTTAGACGTTGCTCTTCTGATTTTATCAAGCGGGAGGTCGTCCCAGTCCGAGTATGTTCCAACTGGCTGAATAAATATTTCAAGTCTAAGACTCGAAGGTGGATAAAGCGTTTTTGATTTTATGACATAGGGAAATGAATACTTAGTTGATGAGTAAACATCCAAATATGAGAATCTTGGAAATGAAATTTGACATAATGGAAAAGCTAATATATTTTTATCTTCGGCCATGCTTATAGCTTCGACATCCAGTTTGTACACGCCTTTATTCCTTGTATTAATGTGAACGGAATTTGATTTTGGATGATAAGAAATATAAGGAGAATACAAATTTTCGGGAAATTCATCTAATGAAAACGCTTGTTCGCCAGCAAGTTTTTTCGGTAAATTCTTCTCTTTTGTAACTCGATATCCGTTCTTCCTTGGAAAAAAGATATAAATTGAACCGTCATCAGCAAAATTTATGTAAATGAGTTTATAAAAAATATTATCTATCTCAACCAATATCGGGGTAGTTAAGTCTGTTTTACTCATGACAGATTAGTTCCCATTTCACCTTCTCCAAAGGGCGGTATTGATTCGTTGGAAGTGTTCGCGGGCGATGGATTTGCCGCGGGCGGGTGACAGGGGAAAACGCGGAGTATGTTGGATTCGGGCACATATAGCTGTATCGCGTTCTGAATGGATTCCGCTTTGTTTTAATACTATTCATAAACAACGTTTGTTTCTGATTGAATGCAAAGTTTTTTTGCGTTATGGCTATTGTTTATTTTACTAGTCCTACCAAAATGGTGATCGCGAAGACGGTGATCACAACGCCTGAGACTCGATTGACCCATTGCATCCAAACGGGGGTGAATCGTTCGCGGAAGAGACCGACCAATCCGCTGAGCGCCAGCCACCAAAAGGCCGAACCGAGGAACACTCCCAAAACGAGACTGGCAGATGAAGCCGCGTCAGTTGTCCCGTTGGAGGGGAGGATGGCGGAGAAGATGCCGAGGAACGCGAGAATGGTCATCGGGTTGGTGACGGTCAGCAGGAAGGTGGACGCGTAGGCGGAGAAAAGGCCTGTTGACCGCGCTGGCGCAGATTCAGAGGCGGGTTTGGCGAAGAAGGTTCGAATCCCAAGATAGAGTAGAAATAATCCGCCAACTGCGCGTAGCCAGGGCTGTGCGCTGACCAGCAGGCTCATTACCGCGGTCAGGCCAAAGGCGGCGATGGCTCCGTAGAGCATGTCCGCAGTGGCGGCTCCAAGACCTGAGAGAAAGCCAGCGAGGCGGCCATCTGCCAGTGTGCGACGGATGCAAAGCACGCCAATCGGCCCGACGGGCGCGGCGATGGAAAAACCGAGGAGGAGGCCTTGCAGGAGGAGTTGCATGGTTGGTCTGATTGGTTTTTGTCTGAGTGGTCTCAATGGTTGTTAGTTCGATGGTCAAATTTGTTTATGGGTTACTGGTAATCTTTAAAATCTGGATTTTGGCCCAACTATTTGCATGGAAACCGAAACGCGTCCAACTCGATCTTTTTCTGCATGGCGTTGAAGTTCATATCCGCGGATTGGGGGCAAAAAACTTCGGGGGCAAAATTGTATTCGACCACGAAGACGGGCTTGCCCGCGTCCACGAACGGCTGGAGCAGGTGACATTCGTTGTGGGTGAAACATTCTTCACTGAGCGCCCAATCGAAATAGGAAACCAGCATGGGGATTTGAGCAAGGTCATTTTTCAGGCCGATGCCGAGACCGTTTTGGTGGGCGGCGTTGGCGAGGAAGATGTTGTAGGTGAGCTGGTCGTCGGGCGTGAGGGGGAAACCCGTCTCGTTGGCGTAACCGTCCACGTTGTCAGGGTCAATGCCGTCACAGCCTTTTTGTGCGGCGAGGGCGATCCGCTCGAGCATGATGGGCGCGATGAGTTGCAGGTTGCGGATGTCGAGCCATTTTTCGCCCGGCCAGGCTTCGAGTTCGTTGCCGAGCAGGGATGCGGGGAACTTGTCCGCGTCGGGACGCCAGTCTTCGTGCGTACCCGCGCTGAAGTAGCACATCACTTTGACGCCGCGTCCGTGCAGATCCGCGATGGTTTGGGGGGAGGTGTCGAACAGGTCGAGGTTGTAGATGTCAACGGGGAGGGATGTGTCAATTGCGCCCGTGTATTGGACCTGCCACGAGGCTTCGAGTGGGGGAGTCCAGTGCGTGGGCGTGGAGCCGGTATTTGGAACAGTGGCAGGTGTGGGGGTGGGAAGAGGCGAGGAGCAGGCCGCAAGGGTTGCCGCGAAAAGCAGGATGGTCAGGATTCGGCTGGGGCGATGGATCACGTCTCGATGTCCAGAAAAGAAAAATGGCGTACCTTGCGATGCGCCATTGTAGCATATTAGATCGTTTGCGTTTCTTCCTTGCGGCGGAACCAGGTCTTCCATTCCTGTTTTTCCCACACGACGAGAATGGGCGCGGCGATGAAGATGGATGAATATGTTCCGCTGAACAGGCCGATGAGCAGGATGACGGCGAACTCGCGCAGGGTGATGCCGCCGAAGAGAGCCAGCGCCAAAAGCATGAATTCGACGGTCATCAATTGGGTGTTGATGGAGCGTTGCAGGGTCTGGATGATGGAATGGTTGGCGAGGGTCTCGTAGGGCAGGCGGCGATAAACATTGGAGTTTTCGCGGATGCGGTCGAACACCACGATCTTGTCCTGCACCGAGAAGCCGATGACGGTGAGGAGCGCGGTCAGGAAGAGCGCGTCCACCTGCCAGCCCCAAAATTGCCCACCAAGCGCGGTGATGGACATCACGACGGCCACATCGTGGATCATGGCGACGATGGCGATGACTCCGTAGCGGAAGGCGTGCTCAAGGCCGCGGAAGGTGTAGGTGATGTAGAAGACGACGGCCAGCGCGGCAATGGCAACTGCAAGGGCGGCGCGTTGCGTGACCTGCCGTCCGATGGACGGGCCGACGCTGTCGAAGCGTTCGACGGTCAATTCGCCGAATTCCTCCCGCAGCGCGGCCTGGACGGCTGTGCTGGTGGCTGTTTCGCCGGTGTCTTCCTCGCCGCTCGCTTCACTGAGGAACGAGGAGCGAATCTGGACCGTGCCCGTGCCGGTGGTCTGAACCTGGGCATCTTTCACGCCGAGGCTTTCGTAGACAGCGACCACGTCGGCGGGGGCAGGAGTCTCGCCTGCGAAGCGGACTTCGAGGATGGAGCCGCCGGTGAAGTCAATGGAGAGCGGCAGGCCGTTGAGGGCGATCAAAACCATCCCTGGGAGGATAACAAGCAGGGAGAGGGCAAAGTACCAGTAGCGTTTTCCGAGGATATTCATTTTCTTCTCCCTAAATTCCAAACCACTTGGGGTTTTCTGTGCCGGGTTTGATGAATTTCAAAACGAGGTTGAGCAGGGTGCGGGTGACGAGGATGGCGGTGAAGAGTGAGATGCCCACGCCGAGCGCGAGGGTCAACGCGAAGCCTTTGACGATGGTCGCGCCGAAGGTGGAACCGAACCAGAACAGGATAACGGAGGTGATGATGGTAGCCAGGTTCGAGTCGCGGATGGACGACCAGGCGCGCGTCCAGCCCAGGTCCACGGCGGTGCGGAGGGTCCGCCCGGCGCGCAATTCCTCCTTCATGCGTTCGAAGATGAGGATGTTCGCGTCCAGCGCCGCTCCCGTGGACAGCAGGAAGCCTGCCACGCCCGCGAGCGTCAATGTGAAGTGGAAATATTTGAATACCGCGAAGGCGATCAGGGCGTAGATGATGATGGCGAAATCCGCCAGGACACCGGGCACGCGGTAGAAAATTCCCATGAAGAGGAAGACCACGATGATTCCGACCAGGCCGGCGACGAGCGACTTCTGGAGCGAGTCCTGACCGAGGGTGGGGCCGACCACGCGGCTTTCCACGACCTTGAACGGGATCGGCAGGGAGCCGTAGCGAAGTTGAATGGCGAGGGCGTTGGCAGAATCAGCGGTGAAGCCACCTTCGATGACTCCCTCGCCGCTGGTAATGGCAGAACCGATGGTGGGAGCCGAGATGACGACCTTGTCCAGGACGATGCCGAGATATTGCTCGGTATGCGTGGATGTATGCTCGCCAAAAATGGCTGCGCCTTCGCTGGTCAACGTGAAGGCGATGTAGTATTCACCCAATTGGCTCGTTGATACGAGGGCGGTTTCGATCTTGTCCCCGGTCATCACCGTGTGATAGATGATCGGCGTAGTCGGGTCGGTCGGCAGGTTGTTGAGGTCGGTTGCTTCGCCGCCTTCCACATCGGTTTGAACGACCGTACCCGCCGCGATGGGAAGGAAGCCGAAGTCCACGAATTCGAGGCGCCCCGTCTGACCGAGGGTGGCTTTTACTTCGTCGGGGTCGGCCACGCCGGGGAATTCGCCCACGATGCGGTTGCTTCCCGCCACCTGCAACACGCTTTCGTTCACGCCGAGCGCGTTGGTGCGGTTTTCAAGGATGAGGCGGGCGGTCTCCATCTGTTCGTTGGAGATTTCCGTGCCTTCGGGCAGGTCCGCTTCGAGGACGACTTGCAGACCGCCGCGCAGGTCGAGGCCGAGCTTCGGGCTCACGTCGCGACGCCACAGGGTTTGGCCGGTGATCGGGTTTGGGATTTTCAATTCTGTGCTGAAGTCAATCCATGCCGCCAGGGCAACGATGACCGCGATCAGAATCAATCGGGAAGATAAATTTCTCATGTGCTGATGTCTCCACTCACGAAAATGCCCGCTTTTGGCAGGCGACGGGGGATTATACTACGGGAATTCGCAATTTTGAGCAAAACTACGTAACATCAGATATCAATACACCCACTCTTCAAATAGCGGCGTCAGGTCGCAATTGCAATGTTTTTCGGCCAGTAATTTGAGTTCCTCGGTGCTGGCGTTTTCCCAGGCAAAGGTCACGGCGTAGTCCCTGAGGAACGCGTCGAAAGCGGGCGCGCCCATCTTGTTTTTCAGCGCCTCGAAAAAGAACGCCCCGCGCCCGTAGACGATGGCCCCATACTCGCGCCCCTCGTAGGCGGCAACGGGCTGACCAATGGGGATGGGGGCGTTTTCCACCCGCGCCCAGCGGCCCAGCAGGGACTGCTCGAATCCGTCCGCTGCGCCCGCGCCAAAATTGAGCTCATAATATTGCCAGGTCACATATTGCGCCAGAGATTCGTCCAGCCAGGGCTCGTCGAGCTGGTCGTTGCCGACCAGGTTGTAAAACCATTGATGCGCCACTTCGTGGACGGTCGTGGATTCGAGATACGCCGAAGTTTGTTCCCCATATTCGCCCAGCAGAATCCGTTCGGCGATGGCCGTCGCGCCAGGGTACTCGATTCCAAGTGCGAGCGTGGGCGTGACCACAATATCGAACTCCGTGTAGGGATAGGGCGTGTACTGCTCGCTAAATGTCTTCATTGCGCGCGCAGCGGCAGTTAACGCGGCCTGGTTTTGCTCTTGCAGGGACTTGGGCGCGTAACTGTTGATCGTCACCTCGCCGACTTGCTGGGAAACGACCTCGTAATCGTCACTGGCCGCCAGAAAGAAATCGCGCGCAGGCCCAATCGCTACATTCAGAACCTGTTGCCTGCCCGTCGTGACGGGAGCGGATTCCAACCCCGAAGCGACGATCATCAAGTCTTTCGGCGCGGTGACCGTGACGAGGTAGAACGCCGCGTCGTTGAAGGTCAGGTCGCCCGCTTGCGGAGGCAGTTCCGCGTTCCAGCCCTCGTCGTTGTAGACGGGGATGACGGGGTAGGCGTGCGCGAGAGTCAGAACGCCTTCGTAGGATGCCAGCACGCCGTAATTCAATTCCACATCGGTCGGCACTTCGAGCGAGAACTCCATTTCGAGTCGGATGCTTTGTCCCACGGCGAGCGGGCTTTCCAACGGGACGGTCATCAGGCTGTTTTCAAGCCCATAACTCGGCGTGACGGGTTTCCCGTCCACCAGCAGGTCGCGGACTTCCATCGTCCCGCCGAGGATGTTGGGAAAGAGTCGGAATTGGATGTTGCTGAGCGACTCGTCTTCCCTGTTGGTGTAAAAGACGATTTCCTTCCCTTCTACGTGGATGAGATCCTCGTCAATGGCGAATTCGATACGATAGACCGTCGCGTCATCCATCGCGGTAAGGATGGATCGCTGGGATTCGATCAGCGGTTCGCGGAATATCGGCAGGTCGGGTTGAAGGTGATCGAGGTCGGTGTCAAATACAACGGTGGGGGTTGGGGCTGGGGAAATGCTCGAGCAAGCCGCGAGCAGGCATAGGGTCAGGAAGGAGACGAGGAGGCGTTTCATAGTTTCTCCAGAAAATCCAGCACGCGCGTTGCCACTTCAGCGGGCGACAATGTGTCAGTTTCCACAACAAGGTTCGCGTGTTGCAATGCGTGAGTAAGTCTGCGTTGCTGTTCGGCGTGGTCGGATTTGCCCCAGTTGAGTTGCCGACGCGCGGTGCAAACGGGAAAGGAGGCTTGCAGGAAGATGAGTACATCAGGATTGCTGATGCGCTTCCACATGTCTTTGACGTAGGAATGTTCCTGCGCGATGTGACGGCATTTGTACCCCCTCTCTTCTAGTGCGGCGATGAGCGTGGACTTTCCTGAGCCGCACGGACCGACGACGCCGACAAGCGGTTTAATGATTGGCATGGACGAGCGCGTTCAACTTTTCAGGGCGGCCAAGTACAGCCAGCATATCGTTGCCTTTGAGTTTTGTGCTGTCTGTGGGATGCAGTTCGGAGGTGTGGTCGTGGCGGATGAGCACGAGACTGACGCTGTAGCCGTCTTCGATCTGGCCAACGGTTTTGCCATCCAATTCGGAATTGGGGTTGATGGTAAGCCGCGCCAGGCTGAGGGATTCGCCCTCGATGGAAATCGGGTTGGTGATATCCGCGCCCGCGGCGGATGCGGCAAAGGCGGGTGCGGCGATGGCCGTACCGCTCAAGGCGTTAAATCCAAACTGGGAGTGCAGTTCGTCGGCGAAGTCGTCATCGAAAATACGGATGACGACTTTGATATTGGGATTGAGACTGCGCGCCTTGAGCGCGGTTTTCAAATTGACCGCGTCGTTTTGGACGCACATGATGATGGAGCGGGCGTCTTTGACGTTGGCGTCGCTCAGGGTGGTCTCGCGGCTGGCGTCTCCGCTGATGACGGGGACACCCATCTTCTGGACGGCGGCGGTCAGGTCGGCTTTGGGGTCGAGTTCGATCACCGCGACCGATTCGCCCATATCGTGCAGTTGCTGGACGACGCGAAAACCGAGATGGCCGAGACCGACCAGTATATGGTGATTATTCAAAGTGGATGCCACTGCGATCTCCCATTCTCTACTGCGGGCGCGGCGATTGAAGAGCAGGATGCCGAAGTCGGTCAGTCCCTGCGCGAGCGCGCCGATGCCAACAACAGGCATGATAAAGTAAAAAATTTGCAAAAATGGATTGTGTGGAAATTCCCCGCTGGATTGCAGGAAGGCCATCGTCAGAATCGAATAGATCGACTCCGTGAGTGTGTCCACGGGCTCGCCGACAGCAATCCCGATGAAGTGATACGCGGTGCCGCTCCCGATGACAATTAGAAAAAAGATCACCAGCGGCGCGCCAAATTCTCTCAATAAGAGGCCTGTATCGCGCAAGGATGCGCGCCAGTGCTGGAGGGTGTGTTTGGGGATGGTGTTCATTCAATTGGCAATCGGACGCTCATCCTCCGCACATGATCTCCATCGCGCATCGTTACCTTGAGCACCACCACGCTGATGTCGTCCGCGGGACGGCCTTCGTCGAGGCTGATGGCGTGCGCCAGCAATTCGTCCGCGATGGATTGCGGGCTGGGGTCCTGCTCGTCGAGCATGGACTGAATCACGGTGCAGACTTCCATCGGCTGGCCGCGTCGTTTTCCCGCGTGTTCCAACCCGTCGGTGTTAATGACGATGACCAGGCCTGGCTCGATATTGATTTCCGAGATGACAGGCCGCGTGTCCCGCGCAGTGCCGAGCGGGGCGCTCTCTGTCGAAACGCAGTCCACCTGCCCGTTGCGACAGATGGCAAATGAGCATGGGTTGTTGCGCGTCAGGACGATGGTGTTCGTCGCCAGATCCACCGAGGCGATGTTGAGCGTGCACGAGACTTTGCCGTTCTTGTCTGTGAAGAGCGTATCCGAAGCGGCGCGCGCCGCCGCCCCGTCCCGCACGCCTTCGGCCAGCAGGCCGATCACCTTGCGGACGACCATCATCGAGACGGCCTTCGCTCCGCGTCCGCTCGATTGTCCGTCTGCCAGCACCACCGAGAGGCCGCCGTTCGGGCGTTCCACCACCTCGAGCGTATCCCCGCTTTCGGAGACCGCATATTTGTTGACTTTGGCAACCGCGATTTGAACTTCCATAGGGCTGATTTTACTTCGGTTCAGGCTTGACGTCACTGCCTTCTGCCGCTATAATCCCGCCGCTGTCTGGAAATTTCGCCGGGCCTTGCCCGGCGGTTGCATGTAAATAAGGAGAACGGAATGACCCCTCAACCCAAGCGTAAACACTCGAAAGGCCGCCGCGACCGCCGCCGTGCCCACGATGCCATTATGGCTCGCAACCTCGTCACCTGCTCGAACTGCGGTTCCATGCGCCTGTCGCATACGGTTTGCCCAAACTGCGGCCACTATCAGGGACGCGAAGTGATCGAGATCAAAAAAGATAAGAAGAAATCCGAGTAGCCTCAACGAGCCGTGACCAACACGGCTCGTTTGTGTTTAAGGGGATATGACAATCAACTTTTCAGCCACCGCTTTTATTTTTCCTGGACAGGGATCGCAAGCCACCGGCATGGGACGCGATCTGGCGGCCGCGTATCCTATTGCCAAACAGACATTCGATGAGGCCGATGCCCTGCTCGGATTCTCCCTCTCGAAACTGATGTGGGATGGGCCTGCGGATGAACTGAACGACACAGTCAACACTCAGCCTGCGCTGTACGTTCACTCGCTGGCGGCGTGGCGCGTCCTTTCGCTTCGCTTCACGGACCTCTCGCCGGCCGCGCTGGCGGGACATTCCCTCGGCGAACTGTCGGCTCTGGCGGCGTCCGGAGTGTTGACCTTCGCTGATGGGCTGAAACTCGTCCACGCTCGCGGACAGTTGATGAAGCGCGCAGGCGAACTTGCTCCTGGCAGTATGGCCGCGATTTTAAATCTCAGCATTCCCGCGCTGGAAAAAGTTTGTGCGGAGGCAGGCAAGGAAGGGGAGTCAGTACAAGTCGCGAATGACAATTGCCCGGGACAGGTGGTCATCTCTGGCGCGAAGCCTGCGGTTGAGAGGGCGATGGAATTGGCGAAAGCCGCTGGAGCGAAACGCGCACTTCCGCTGGCCGTCTCGATTGCGGCGCACTCCACGCTGATGGATTCCATCCAGGCCGAGTGGAATGTCGCGGTGGATGCAGTCGCTATGAAAGACGCGTCCGTGCCCATTTATGGCAACGTCGCGGCCCGCGCGTTGACCTCCGCGGCCGATCTCCGCGCCGACATACGCGCCCAGATGCAGTCGCGCGTCCGCTGGACCGAGTCAGTGGGGGAGATGATTCGGAGCGGTATCTGCCACTTCGTCGAGGTGGGAAGCGGAAGCGTTCTGGGCGGACTGGTGAAGCGAATCGATTCGTCCGTCACCAGTCAGGCATTGGGTAATCCGTTGGATTTTGAGGTGTTGTAGCAAACAGCACCCCGTTTTTTGCGAGAAAACGGGGTGCTTGGAGTGTTGTAATTAACTTGTCAGGCAACCGCTTGTGCCATTTGGTATAATTGTCGTGTGAATGGGATTTGTGACATATCCATCCAAGATGCGTCTCTTGAAAGACGGGTCTTCGTGTAAATGCCTGGTCAGGTTTGACCAGGCGTACTTTTTTGTGTGGCAAATTGGCAATTTGCTCTACAATCTGTAACGCAAATTGCCAATTTGCACATCGGAGCATCCATGAAACTTAGCAAACTTGCCACTGAGATTGCAGAATCTCCCACCTTCGCCCTGAACGAGGAAGCGCGGCTTCTTCGGGAACGCGGCGAACCAGTCATCAACCTCGGCATCGGTGAGCCGAAGAATAAAACGCCAATTGCGGCGGTGCTTGCCTCGGGTGCAAAGTTGACCAGTGGGGAAGTGAAGTACACCCCGCCCGATGGCCTGCCTGGAATGAAGAAGGCCGTCATCAGATATACCGAGGAAAACTACAACCGACTGGCCGCCGTCGAAAATGTGATCGTCACCAACGGCGCGAAGCAATCGCTGTTCAATATCTTCTATTCCATTCTGAATCCGCAGGACGAGGTGATCGTCATCGCACCGTACTGGGTTTCGTACCCTGAGATCATCAAGATGTGTTACGGCGTGCCAGTCATCGTCACGCCCGAAGATGGGACGTTCACGCCGAACTTCGCGGAGATCGAGCGCGCGGTGACCTCCTACACGCGGGCGATCATCATCAACAGCCCGAATAACCCGTCGGGCGCGATCTATCCTGCGGAGTTGATCGCGAAGATCGTGGATTTCTGTGAGCGCAAAGGCATCTTCCTGATCTGTGACGATATCTATCACAAGTTGACGTTTGACCGCAACGTGGCGCATCCCGCCTGGGAGTTTACCAAACTGGATATCGAGAACTCGCACATCATCGTCGTCAATGGTGTGGCGAAGTTGTACGGGATGACGGGCTTCCGCGTCGGATGGGTGGTTGCGCCGCGCGATCTTATCAAAGTGATGACCAATGTTCAGGCACAGACCACCTCGTGCGTCTCGCCCGTCTCGCAGGCGGCGGCAGAGGGCGCGCTGAACGGGATGCAGTCCGTGGTCGAGGCGTTGCGTCTGCAAATCGAGAATAATTGCAATGTGCTCTTGCAGGAAATGAAATCGTTCAACGGGGCGCGGCTCATCCCTCCGCAGGGGACATTCTACGCCTTGCCAGACCTGCGCGCTTTTGGGACCAGTTCGGTGGACATGGCAAAATTCCTGCTCAAGAAAGCGCTGGTCGTGACCGTGCCTGGAAAAGAATTCGGCATGGAAGGCTTCATCCGCCTGTCGTTCGCGGGCTCGGTCAAGGATGTGACTGAGGGGCTGGCGCGCATCCGCTGGGCGCTCGACCCGACCTCGCCGAATGAGATTTACATTGGCGATAAGAAGTTGATCCGAGATTGGCTATAAAACAGTAAGGGCATAGCGGAGGGTCAGTAATTTTATTGACCAATCGCCCCGCTATGCCCCAACGGAGACAATCTAATTATGAATAACCTACTCAACATCAAAACCCCTGCAGAATCCGTCGCTCAGATTCGTAAAGCGGATTACAACCTGTCCAATCATGGCGTGACCAATTTGCGGCTGGCGTATTGGAATCTTGCAACCGAGGCGCTGTACGAGGAAGCCGTCTTCCGCGGCGAGGGCGCGACCGTCGTCGGCGGGCCGTTCGTCGCGTTTACGGGCAAGCACACCGCGAGGTCCGCGAATGATAAGTTCGTCGTCCGCGAAGTGACCAGCGAGGGCAACGTCTGGTGGGGACAGTACAATCGCCCGTTCAGTGCGGAAAAGTTCGAAGAGTTATACGCGCGCCTGCTTGGGTTCATGCAGGGACGCGATGTTTTTGTGCAGGATGTCTACGCGGGTGCGGACGAGAATTACCGCCTACCCATCCGCATGGTGACCGAACACGCCTGGCACAGCCATTTTGCGCGCAACATGCTCCTCGTGCCGCAATCGCTGGAGGAGTACAAACGCTTCGTGCCCGAGTTCACCATCATTGCGATGCCGTCATTCAAGGGCCAGCCGTCCGTGGATAGCACCGTCACCGAGACATTTATTTGCCTGTCGTTCGAAAAGAAACTTGCCATCGTGGGCAATTCGGCCTACGCGGGCGAGTTGAAGAAATCGGTCTTTACCATTTTGAATTACCTGCTTCCGCTGGAAGGCGTGCTTTCGATGCACTGCTCGGCTAACGTCAGCCCTGAAAATTCCGATGACGTGGCGCTCTTCTTCGGTCTGAGCGGGACGGGCAAGACGACTCTTTCCGCAGACCCGACGCGGCGTCTCATCGGCGACGACGAGCATGGCTGGAGCGACGAGGGCGTGTTCAACTTCGAGGCGGGGTGCTACGCCAAAGTGATCGGACTCTCCGCCTCTGCCGAACCTGAGATCTACGCCACGACCAAACGCTTCGGGACGATCCTCGAGAACGTCCCCTACGACCCCGTGACCCGCTTCATTGATCTCGACGACGACACGGTGACCGAGAACACGCGCGCTTCCTACCCGTTGGAGTTCATCGCGAACGCTGTCCCTGAAAAGAAGGCAGGACATCCGAAGAACATCATCCTGTTGACGTGCGACGCCAGCGGCGTGATGCCTCCGATCGCGCGCCTGACCCCAAACCAGACGCTGTACCAGTTCATTTCGGGCTACACCGCCAAAGTCGGCGGGACCGAGGTGGGACTCGGCGTAGAGCCAGAGATCACCTTCTCGGCCTGCTTCGGCGGCCCGTTCATGGTGCACCATCCGTATAAATATGCCGAACTGCTTAAGAACAAGATCCAACGTTACGGCGTGAACTGCTGGCTGGTCAACACGGGCTGGACGGGTGGGCCGTACGGCGTTGGCAAACGTATCAGCATCAAGTACACGCGCGCCCTGCTCAATGCCGCGTTGACGGGAAAACTCGCGAACGTCAAATACTACCAGGACCCGATCTTCGGCTTCGAAGTCCCGAAGACTTGCCCCGACGTGCCAGAGTCTGTGCTGGAGCCGTGGTCCAGTTGGCCGAGCCGCGAGGAGTATGATAAGCGGTACAAGGATTTGGCGCTGCGTTTCATCCAGAATTTCAAGAAGTTTGAGGAGGGGACGCCGATTGAAGTGGTGGAGGCGGGGCCGAGGGTGTAGTGATCGGTAAATGGTAATTGACAAAGCGGACGAGTCTCCTCGTCCGCTTTGTTTTGTCATTCAAAAAATACCCGTTGCGTCTTAAGGCTTATACGCCGTGATCTTCGCGCTGTAGACCGCCTTGTAAACATCCTCGCGCGGGATGGATTGCAGTTCAATCGAGTCCTTCATGTCATCCAGCGCGGCGTCCACCGTTTCCTTGTCGAAGAAGACGGGCTTGACTTCCACATTCACAAAGCCGACTGCCTCCATCATGCCGATATAATCGCTGGCTTCCACTGCGCCCGCCACGCATCCCGCCCAGGCGCTCAGGCTTTGCTTCACTGCCTCGGGCAGGGGGCCATCGGTGACGATATCCGACACGGCCAGTTTTCCGCCCGACTTCAACACGCGGAACGTCTCAGCGAAGACTTTCGATTTGTCGGGTGAAAGATTGATGACGCAGTTCGAGATGACAACGTCCACTGTGTCCGACTCGACGGGCAGGTCTTCGATGTAACCCTGACGGAATTCCACGTTGGACAAGTTCAATCGCTTCGCGCTCGAAGTGGCGCGTTCCAGCATTTCAGGGGTCATATCCACGCCGATGACGCGTCCCGTCGCGCCGACCTGTTTGGCCGCGAAAAAGCAATCGAGTCCCGCGCCCGACCCGAGGTCCAGGACGGTTTGACCCGCTTTCAGCGAGGCGAGCGTGATCGGGTCGCCGCATCCGTAACTGACGGTGGATTCGCCCTCGGGGAGGCTGGTCAGCAAATCTACGGGGTAGAGATTGCTGTCGGTGGTGCAACAATCCGACGGTCCGCAACAAGAGGCGTTGCTTTTTATCCGTTCGGCGTAGTGCTCTCGGACGGCCTCGTGAATGGGGGTGTTGGTGGTCATTTTTTCTCCTTGTATAGAAGTTTGTCTATGAATTGTGATGCAAAAAACGGGACGCCGCATGGGAGGGCATCCCGAATTAGCCCTGGATGATTTGTTTCAAATTTATGGTGGTTTCCGATTCGGGCGCGAATTTAAACATGACCTGTCCGCAACAAACGGCAAGGTGATCCTGGTTGAGAGAGTAGAAAGTCTGTTTGCCTTCCTCGCGAATGTTGACGAGGCCCGCGTCGCGCAGGATGGCGAGGTGATGCGAAATGGTTGGCTGGGTGAAGCCGACCTTTTCCACGATCTCGTTGACAGACAGCCAGCAACAACAACACTCGCTCATAATTCTTTGGCGTGTGTCATCTGCAATGGCTTTGGCAAAGAGAACAGGATCGAATTTCATGGGAAAACTTTCAAGGACATTATATAGATAAACGTCTATTTGTCAAGTGCAATAATCCGGTTTTGTATAACCTTCTCAGAGCCTGAGGATTCTCAACGCGAATGTCGCGAATTTGCAAATGACGCGAATAAGTCAAGAATAATTCGTGGAATTCGCTCACGCTTGCACCTGGCGCAAGTGCAGGTGTTCGCGTTATTTGCGTTCCAAATTGGCCAATTTGTCAAGCGACTTTGAGAAAGCCATATCCAATTTTGCATACGTTAATATTTCACTCATCGCCTTTACAGCAAAATCCAAAACTGTGATTTAATAGGGCGACCCCAGCATGAACGCATTGGAGCATCCATGACCGAATCCCCCCCGCGCTCGCGCCTCCTTTGGGCCGATATCACCCGCGCCGTTTCCGCGTTTGGCGTCATCTTCACGCACGTCACGATGATCATCGTCAACTATTGGGACAAAAAACCGCTCGTCCGCGGCGATGAAGTATGGTGGACGACCAGCGTCTTCTACGCCTTTCTGGCGCGCTCCGCCCTCGGTCTGTTTTTCATGATCAGCGGGTATCTTCTCCTTCCGATTGCCACCGACACTTTCTCCTTCCTGAAAAAACGCCTGTGGAAATTACTCGTCCCGCTCGCGTTCTGGGGCGCGTTCTATCTTTTATGGCAGGGCGAATATCCGCAGGACACCGTCAAGGCCATCAAGTATGTGCTCAGTTCACTTCTGGAAGGCAAGGTGGAATTCCACCTGTGGTTCCTGTATACCTTCATCGGCATCTATCTCTTCGTTCCCATCCTGAGTATCTTCATCCGACACGGGAAGGAAAGCGACGTTTGGTACTACGTGGCAGTCTGGTTTTTGCTGGGGCCTATCTTTGGCTTCCTCTATTGGGCGAGCGGGAATTTCATCAGCCTGACACAGTTTGGATATTTTTCGGGATTCATCGGATTCTTCCTGCTGGGCTATCTGCTTGGCCGCATCGAACTGGACAGAAAGTGGATTCTCGCCATCTGGATTTTGCTTCCCCTGTGGGCGGCGGCAGAGACCTACGGCATGTACCGCGAGACCAAGATTGAGAAATTCATTGCTGACCAGTGGTTCGACACGTTGACTATCCACGTGGCGCCCTACACCGCCCTGATGTTCATTGCGCTGAAAGGACTCGGCCAGCGCGTCCAATCCCGACTTTCCGCGGATTCCCGCGTCCCTGCGATCTGGGAGGCGCTCAGTCGCGCCAGCCTTGGCATCATCCTCATCCACGTCGCTGTGTTGGAGATCATGTATCAGGGCATTGGCGGTTTCCATCTCGCTCCGTACGATTTCCACCCCGCGCTCTCTGTGCCGATCATTTCGATCATCAGTTATGTTGTCTGTTTCGGGTTGGTGTACTTGATTCAGCGCATCCCCCTCCTCAAGTACACCGTCGGAACGTGACTCTTCCTCCGCAAAGGAAACTTTCATGCAATCCTCTCCGCGTCCTGCCTATCTTCCCTGGGTGGACCTCACCCGCATCATCGCCATCTTCTTCGTGATCGTGGTGCACGTCTCCTATCAACTCGTCTTCAAATGGGGACAGATTCCCTTTGATTGGTGGATGCTCGGCAACATCGTGGATGGCGCTTCGCGTACCGCGGTTTCGCTCTTCTTTATGATCAGCGGATACCTCAACCTCATTCACCCCATGCCGTGGAAGGAGTACTTCAAGCGGCGGATTCCGCGCATCCTGATTCTTCTCATCTCATGGTCGTTGATCCATATGTTTCTGCTGGCTTACACGGGTCAGCGTGAGTACACACTCGTCACCGCTTTTGAAGCCATCCTGACTGGGTCTGTGTATGACCACCTCTGGTTCATGTATTCCTTGTTTGGCTTGTATCTCATTACGCCCATCTTTTGGAAACTTGCAGAGTTGGACAGGAATTCCATCTGGTATCTTGTTCTTCTCTGGGTCTTCTTCGAGCCAGTCGTCTCCCTCATTGACCGATTCCTCGGACTGAAATTCGGCTTCATCCTGCCTCAGGCGACAGGCTACCTGGGCTTTTACCTGCTTGGATATTTGCTCGGCACGCGCGAACTCACCCGCAAACAATCCTGGCTGGGATTTGGAACCTGGCTCCTTGCCTCGCTCTTCATCATCCTCGGCACCTGGGCACTGACGGCCTCCAGCGGCGCAGCCGATGTCACCTTTTACTACATCAACGGCCTGCCCGTCTTTGTCGGCGCAGTTGGCTTGTTCATTTTTGTTAAATCGCTCAAGTTCGACAGTCTCGCCGTCCGCTTCTTCGGCGCCACCACTACAGGCGTTTTCCTGATGCACTACATCGTGATTGACCTGGTGAAGCGCGGTCTGCTTGGCGTCAAACTTTCCGCATTTCACCCTAATCCGTACATTGGCGTGCCGATCACATCGCTGGTTGTCTTCCTGCTTTCTGCCCTAATTACCTGGTTGTTGCTACGCGTTCCCGTCCTGCGCCGCATTGCCTCTTAATGGGTATAATCGGGCGATTCTGGAACTTGAGGTATTCATGCAGGCAATGACTTCAACTCAATCCCCTTCCCGCCATCTTTGGGCGGACTTTGTCCGCAATATTGGCATTCTCCTTGTCATCCTGGGACATGTCTCTGGCATGGTCGTCCAGCGCCTGGACAAGATTCCTGTTGGCGATTGGATGGCGGGCAATGTCTACAATGTGATTGCGCGCGCCTGCGTCCCGCTTCTGTTCATGGTCAGTGGCGCGCTTCTGCTTCCGCGCCAGGAAAGCCTCGGCGATTTTTATCGCAAGCGTTTTCAAAGGGTGATCTTCCCCTTCATTTTCTGGTCGGTTTTATACATGCTCTGGAACAATGCGGGATACCAGAATTACACAATAATTAATGCCATCAAGACCATGGGAATTTACATCCTGGTCGCGCCTGCGGAGTACCACCTCTGGTTTATGTATGAACTGTTCGGTGTATACATGCTAACCCCGCTTTTCCGTAAGGCTGTGGATTCTAGGCGGGAGGATCTTTTATGGTATTTTGTCGCCATTTGGTTCCTATTTGGCCCGCTCAAGCGTTTGTTCCAATTTCTCACCCCCTATGAAGTCATCTTTGACCTTGGGTATCTGAACGGCTACATCGGCTACTTCGTGCTTGGATATCTGCTGACCCGAATCCCAACCGGGAAGTGGATGATTTGGGCGTCGGGTGCGGTTTACCTGCTTTCGGCGGTTTTCACGGGTTATATGACCTTTTATTATTTTCAGACCCGCCCCGGCATGACCACTTACTATCAATACCTGCTTGGCATTAATATCGTTTTTCTTTCTGTATCCGCCTATATTCTGTTGAAGGCCGCAGGTGACGCCATCTTTTCGGTTCCGCGCCCGCGCCTCGAAAAATTCGCGGTCGGGCTCACCTCGGCCAGTTTTGGGATGTATCTCGTCCACGTTTTTGTGCTTAACTTTGTCAGGGTGAATCTCGTCTCCCCTGTGGATTCTCCGTCGGTCTATACCATCCCGCTGGTGACCGCCACCGTTTTTCTCATCTCGTGGGTCATTATCGCCATTCTTCAAAAAATTCCCATCCTGCGTTCGCTTGTGGCCTAGCGTTAGGGCATTAGTGCTTCGAGCAACAACGCCTCGCCCAGGGAGTTTGCCAATGAGGCGTTGTCTTCTTCCAGCAGGACGATAAGCGTGAGGGGCGTTCCCTGCCAGTTCGGCAATGTCCCAGCCACAAACCAGGTGAAGGATTTTCCCTTTTCGCTGACTCGCGCCCCGTACCGCCAATAAGGCTGATCGGCGACTTGAAGCGATTCTGCCGCGAGACGCGCGCCCGCCTCGTCCATGACTTCGAGCGGTTCGCGGTTTGCTGGAAGGATCACCCAGCCCTGCGCGGGCGTGTCCACGGCCAGCGCAATGCGCGGTGCGGTCAAAATGCCGTGATTGCTTAGCGGTGCAAATGCCAGAACCATTTGCAGGGGGCTGACGTGTAAGTTTTCGATTTCTCCAAACCTGGATGGAGTTCCCACAGGCAGGCGCAGGTCTGGAGCGCTGTAGAAGCCAAGCAGATTATAAAACCCGTGGATTAGGTCTGCGGCGGGAGGGGCATCCTGTCCGAAGCGCGCGGCGAGCAGGGGGGGCAGCAGGGAGGCGGCAGGATAACTCCCCTGCGCGGCGCGGTTGACGAGAGGCGCGGCTGGGTTGGTCTGCAATCCCTCGCCAGTTTCATCCAGCAGGTTCGGGTCGTATGTCGGGTGCGAAACCATCGCTAGAATTTCGCCGCTCCGCGCGTTGAGCAGGATGATCGCGCCGGTGTGTTCGCCCAATTGCGCGTCGGCCTCTTTTTGCAAGTTGAGGTCAATGCTGAGGCGGACATCGAGACCGGGCGGGGGTGTGCCGTAGAGCAGATGGTGCCACCAAATAAGGCTGGATGGATTCCCCTCAAAGCCGCGCAGGTAGCCATCGAGGCTGGCTTCGAGACCGGCCTGCCCGTAGACGGGATGCGTATAGCCAGTAACAGGAGCGAGATCGGGATAAAAATATTCGCGAACGAACGGACTGCCATTCGTGTTGGTGACAGTGATGCGCTGGTTGTCGCGGTCGAGCAGAGAGCCGCGGCGGACGTAGCGGTCGGCGATGGAGCGGCGGGCGTTGTCGGTGCGCGTCAGCAGGTCGGGGCTCCGGATGACAGACCACCAGCCTGTGGAGAGGGCCGAGGCGAAAAGTCCCAGCGCGAAGAGGCCCGCGAGGAACGCGTAGGGACGCGGCGTCGCGAGCGGGGCGGGTTCGTCTTCAGGTTGAGACACAATTCGCAGGAGGATTGCCAGCGCGAGGAAGGATGTGACCAGCGATGAGCCGCCGTATGAAACAAATGGTAAGGTGACACCAGTGAGGGGGAGCAGGCGCAGGTTGCCGCCCAAAATGAGCAGGCTCTGCACGCCGAGGTAGGCGGTAAGGCCGCCAGCCAGCAGGCGTTGAAAGCGGCTGGGCGCGAGCAGGGCGGCGCGCAGACCGCGCGTCAGGAGCAGGCCAATTAAAACCAGTAGCCCGATTGCGCCGAGCAGGCCTGTTTCTTCGGAAATGGCAATGAAGATGAAATCGGAGATGGCAACGGGGACGAGGGTGGGCGAGCCCAGCCCCGCGCCGCGGCCAAGTGTCCCGCCGTTGGCGATGGCGAGGAGCGATTGAATGATCTGGTACGAACGTCCGCTGGGATCACTCCACGGGTTCAGCCAGGCATCCAGCCGCGCATGGATGATGTCCACGAAGAAGTAACCGACAAACGCGGCCAGCATAAGTCCTGCGGCTGTCACAAGCAGGACGCGTCGTTTGCCTGTGGCGAGGAAGAGGATGATGGTGTAGATCAAAATAAAAATGGAGGCTGTGCCGAGATCACGCTGGACAATGAGGATGACCAGGGAGAGTCCCGTCATGGCCAGGGTCGGGATGATCAACGGGATGGAGGCGATCTGTCGGATGGATTTTGCTCGCAGGTTGTCGAATGTTTCCACGGGCAGGCGGTCAGCGAGGTAGGCCGCGAGATAGATGACCAGCAATAGTTTTAGCGGCTCGGAGGGTTGCAGATATACATCTGCGCCGCCGATCCAGAGACGCGGGCCAAAGCCCGATGGATTGGAGCCGAAAATCAGCGTGAGTGCGGTCAGCAGGATTCCACCCAGCAGGCTCAGATATTTGTAGCGCCGCAGGAAAGATAGGTCAGCGGGGAAGCGCAATGCGAGGAGATAGGCCGCTAATGCGGCGGCCAGCCAGACGGTCTGGCGCGCTCCAGAATAGGGGTCAAGCCGCCAGATGGTCAGCAGTCCCCATCCGCTGAGGAGCGACGCGGCGGGAAACAGGAACGGGTCGGTTTCGGGAAGCCGCCGCGAAGTCACGCGCGAAGCGAAGGCTGTCAGTGCGAACCAGGCCGCGAAGCCGATCCAGTGATCCCCGCGAAGGTCTGTCGCCCATGTCCGTTCGCGCACGGCTGGAGAGAGGGTCAGGATCAGCGAAAAGAGGAAAAGGAACGCCGTCGAATATTCGAACAGGCGGCGTTGGAGTTGGTGGTGATTCAATTTATTGGATGTACTTTTCGATGAGCAGTTTGAGTTTGGATTTGGTGGACGCGGGGATGCGCGCGGGATCGGTGATAAGCGCGGATGCGAGCGCCGAATCGCACTCGCATCTTCTCTGACTATCGAGGCTGGACGCCAGTTTGCGGATTGTTTCCTGTGCTTTGAGCGTATTCTTCTTAAGCGTCTCGATGACCATGTCCACGGTGACGGGCGATTCGCTGACGTGCCAGACGTCGTAATCGGTGACGTGCGCCATGACCGCGTAGCACATCTCGGCTTCGCGGGCGAGGAAGGCTTCGGGCGAGGCGGTCATGCCGATGATGGACATGCCCCATGTGCGGAAGGTATTCGACTCGGACTTAGTGGAAAAGCGCGGCCCCTCGATGGTAATGAACGTGCCGCCGCGGTGGACGGTGGCTCCCGCCGATTTGGTCGCGGTCTCCAGTTGGTCGGAGAGGTCGCGGCAGAACGGGTCGGCCACAGAAATGTGCGCGACGAGTCCCTCGCCGAAGAAGGAGCGGGCCCGCAGGCGCGTATTGTCGTAAATCTGGTCGGGAATGACGATCTGACCCGGGGCGTAATCCTCGCGCAACGATCCGCACGCGCTGATGCTGACGATGCGCTCCACGCCCAGCGATTTGAGCGCGTAAATGTTGGCGCGGTAATTGATCTCGCTGGGGCTGATGTGATGGCCGAGTCCGTGCCGCGCTAAAAAGGCGACCTTTTGGTTTTCGAGCGTGCCGACCACGATGGACGCGCTGGGTTGGCCGAAGGGTGTATCCAGCTCGAGTTCGCGCGTTTCGGAAAGACCAGGCATGGAATACAGGCCCGATCCCCCGATAACGGCAAGTGTGGCTGTCGCGTTCATGAATTCCTCCAGAAGATTACAGCCGAATGGTGGGCGACGGGTCTATGGCCGCGCCGATGCTGACGATGATGGCGGTATGCCCGCATTCGATCTGGTCGCCGCTGGTGAGTACGGTTGGAGTGGCGAGGGCAGACTGGTTCAGGCGCGTCCCGTTGGTCGAGCCGAGGTCTTCCGCCCACCACTGTCCGTGATGGAAACTCAGGCGTGCGTGGCGCGCAGAGACGCCATCGTCATTCAGCGACAGATCGCAGGCGGGATCGCGTCCGATGGAGATGTCGGATTGGTGAAAGGCGCGCTGGGATGTCTCTCCGCCCGCATGGTGAAGCGTGAGGCTGAGCGGCGGTGTCTTGCGGATGGCAAGACTGACGCCATGCGTTTGCAGGTCCTTCCATAGGGTAAAGAGTGCCCAGCCGAGAAAGAAGTAAAGACAGGCGGCCAGGACAAGCCGCAGCCCAAGTACGATGATTCCGCTCATTTTTTGCGTTTTCGGACATCGGAGTGAGTTTTTAGGATGGCAGTGGGCCGATCTGTGGGTTCCGATGCCAGCGGGCCAGTGTCTTTCAGGTCGAGTCGCGGTGGCGGATTGTCCTGTCCGAAAACGAGGCTGACGCCCGCCAGCGAAATGACATCCCCAGGATAGAGAATGCTCTGGCTGGTGCGCTGGCCGTTGATGAATGTTCCGCCAGTGGAGTTTAAATCGAAGACAACATAACGGCCTTTGATGGCGCGTAGTTGGGCGTGCTGTCGCGAGACACGCGGGTCGTCAATTGCCAGGTGGTTTTCCAGCCGACGGCCGATGTTGATGACCAGTCCGTTCAATGGAAAGACTTTTCTTCCGTCAATAATGAGAAATGCGTTTTCAGGGATTTTGTTTTCGTCTGTTTCTCGGGCGGCTTCGTGGACGATGGCGTTCGTCGGCCCGATGTTTTCCACTTTGTGTGAAGCGATGATGTGCACCTGTTTTGCCGCAAGCGAAGCATCCGCGGCGACGGAGATGGTGGGTGTCGCGGCAAACTCGAGGTCCGCTTCGCGACCGACTGTCTCGAGTGTCTCCCTGAGCGCGTCGAGCAGGCGGGCGTCCTGCCATATTTCAGTCTCGCTGGGCGGGGCGACCAGGGTGTAAATGTTGGGAGCGGTCTTCGTTCCCGATTTTTCCACGATGTTGGTGTGCATGGCGTTTGCAAGTTGCTGAATGATCGCCCGTTCGATAGTGCGACCTGGCAGGAGGGCAACCATGCGAATTTCCACCAGTTCCCGAATGCGGGTCTCAAGTTTTTCGAATTTGAGCATTGTCAATTTCCTCGAAATCATTATAGAAGAGGGGAATGCTTTCCGCAAGCCTGACCTTTTGGTGAGATTAATATACTAGAAAAATATCATAAATATTGACTTTTCGTCTCTCCTTTGCTATAATGCCGCATATTAAGAAATTCCGCCACTTGGCGATCTTTTGGAGAAAGAAATGTCGCAACTTGAGATCAAAAACCTCCACGTCAGTATTGATGATAAAGAAATTTTGAAGGGCCTCGACCTGACTGTGGAGCAGGGCAAGGTTCATGCCATCATGGGGCCGAATGGGACGGGCAAATCCACGCTTGCATATACCCTGATGGGGCATCCCAATTATACGGTCACAGAGGGTGAGATTCTTTTTAAAGGCCAGAATATTCTCGAACTCGAACCCGATGAGCGTTCGCGGGCTGGAATTTTTCTCGCGTTCCAATATCCAGTGGCTATTCCTGGTGTGACCGTGGCGAACTTTCTGCGCACAGCCATCAACTCGCGCCGCCGCGCGGTCAATCCCGAAGACAAGGGCATGCCGATCCCCGAATTCCGCAAAATGCTCAAAGAAAAAATGGACATGCTCAAAATGGACCACAACTTTGCGGGACGTTATCTCAATGACGGTTTCTCGGGTGGCGAAAAGAAGCGCGCCGAAATTTTGCAGATGGCGACTCTCAAGCCTGAGATCGCCATTTTGGACGAGACCGATTCGGGTCTGGATATTGACGCGCTGAGAATCGTCTCAGAGGGAGTCAACGCTCTTGCTGGCTCCGAACTCGGCGTATTGGTAATTACCCATTATCAGCGCCTGCTGAATTACATCAAACCCGATTACGTTCATGTGATGTTGGACGGACGTATCGTTGAATCAGGCGGCCCCGACCTTGCATTGCACCTCGAGGAACATGGCTATGACTGGGTGCGCGAAAAATACGAAGAGGTTGCCTAGTAGCAAGAAATTCGATACTCGATATTTGAATTTTACCGATTGAACAGGCCCAAATATCGAATGTCGTTTTCTGATTATTGGAGTAAACATGACTGAAGACACTAAAATCCTGGATGAAATTGGCGATTACAAGTACGGATTCCACGACCGTGATGATAACTATGTGTTTAAATCGCAACGAGGCCTGAACCGTGAAGTCGTCGAAAATATTTCGCGCATGAAGGGCGAACCGCAATGGATGCTCGACTTTCGCCTCAAGGCGCTTGAACATTATCTCGCGCGTCCCATGCCGACCTGGGGCCCCGACATCTCGAACCTTGAACTTGACAATATCTTCTACTACGTCAAGCCGACCGAGAAAAGCGAAAAATCCTGGGATGATGTTCCTGATGACATCAAGAAAACCTTCGACAAGCTGGGTATCCCCGAGGCCGAGCGCAAGTTTTTGGCAGGTGTAGGTGCTCAATACGAGTCGGAAATGGTCTACCACTCCATTCTCGAACATCTTGAGAAGCAGGGCGTCATCTTCCTTTCCATCGAGGATGGACTGAAACAATACCCAGATTTGTTCCGCGAATATTTCGGGACAGTCATCCCGATTGAAGATAACAAGTTTGCCGCGCTCAACTCCGCAGTTTGGTCGGGCGGATCTTTTGTCTACGTCCCAAAAGGTGTCAAAGTGGATTTGCCTCTGCAGGCCTACTTCCGTCTTAACACTGCCAACGTCGGCCAATTCGAGCGGACACTTATCATTGTGGATGAAGGCGCGTCGGTGCATTACGTTGAGGGTTGTACGGCTCCTCAATACACCACCAACTCATTCCATTCTGGCGTGATCGAGATCATTGTCAAGCAGGGTGCTCGCTCGCGCTACTCGACCATCCAGAACTGGTCCACCAACGTGTTCAATCTCGTCACACAGCGCGCCAAGGTTTTTGCGAACGCATCGCACGAGTGGGTAGACGCGAATCTTGGCTCGAAACTTACCATGAAATACCCGTCCTGTTATTTGATGGAGCCCGGCGCGCGCGGCGAAATGCTTTCGATGGCCTTTGCAGGCGCGGGTCAGATTCAGGATGCCGGCTCGAAGATGGTGCACTTTGCTCCGAACACCACCAGCAAGATCACATCCAAATCGATTAGCAAGAGCGGTGGGCGAGCCTCCTACCGCGGCCTGGTTAAGGTTTACAAAGGTGCGAAGGGTGTAAAATCCAATGTGGTTTGCGATGCTTTGCTTCTCGACCCCCAGTCCCGTTCAGATACATATCCCTCCATCGAAATTGATGAGGATGATGTCACCATTGGCCACGAAGCCTCGGTCAGCAAGGTCGGCGAGGAGCAACTCTTCTATCTCATGTCGCGTGGCCTCAGCGAAGAAGAATCCACCACGATGGTCGTCTCTGGCTTCATCGAACCGCTCGTTAAAGAACTACCCATGGAATACGCCGTCGAAATGAACCGCCTTATTCAACTTCAAATGGAAGGATCAATCGGCTAATGCAAGAAAAACCCAAAGTTGTTGTATCAAGACAGCGACGGACCGATTCTTCCAAACGGGATTTCACCTTCACCCAGGCAGACCTGCCCGCCGACCTCGCTTCATTTCGGATCTCGGCTTGGGCCGCGTTTCAGACGCGTTCCCTCCCCGCTACGACGGACGAAGCCTGGCGGCGCACCGACCTCCGTTTATTTCCCGCGCCCGACTTCAAACTCCCCAAACTCGGCGCGCACGAAGACCTGCCTCCCGTCCCCGAAGTATTGCTCAAGCCTCTCGTCGGCGGCCAGCACGGCGGACAGATCACCCTGCTCGCGGGCGGATCACAAATCTTCCTCGATGAAACACTGGCAAAAAAGGGGATAGTCTTCACCGATTTCTTCACGGCTGAAAAGACACATCCTGATTTGCTCGCGAAGTTGATTGGTCAGATTGTCAAACCCGAAGATGGAAAGTTTGCCGCGCTGGCCTCGGCCTTGTCGCAAAACGGCGTTTTGCTCTATGTCCCGAAGAATGTGCAAGTGGAAGCCCCGCTTCATTCTGTGCTGTGGGGACCAGGTACGGACTTGTCGCATTTCTCCCACCTCATCGTCTATGTGGATGATGGCGCATCGGTGACGTATGTTCACGAGGCGGCCTCACCCGATGAAACGGGTCACGCCATGCACGCGGGAGTCGTCGAAATCCATGTGGGCGAAAACGCAAATCTGCGATTTGTGGAGTTACAATCGTGGGGACGCGGCGTCTGGAATTTCTCGCATGAACGCGCCCGCGTCCAGCGCGGCGGCAACCTCGATTGGATCTTCGGCGCGGTCGGCTCGCGGCTGACGAAAAACTTCTCTGATCTCGATCTCGTCGGCGAAGGCGCGCAGGGACGCATGTCGGGCTTTTACTTCACCGACGGCCACCAGCACCTCGATCACGACACCCAACAGAATCACTTTGCTCCGCATACCACCAGCGACCTACTGTTCAAGGGCGCACTCAAAGGGAAGAGCCGCTCGGTCTGGCAGGGCATGATCTATGTGGCGCCCGGAGCGCAGAAAACGGACGGGTATCAGGCCAACCGCAACATCGTCCTGAGCGAGGAGGCGAGGGCAGATTCCATTCCAGGGTTGGAGATTCTCGCGGACGATGTCCGCTGTACGCACGGCGCGACCGTCGGAAAGTTGGAGCAGGAGCCGCTGTTCTATCTTAAATCGCGCGGCATTCCGCAGTCCGAGGCGGAACGGTTGGTTGTCGAGGGATTCTTCGATCCGATCATGCAGCGCATTCCGTTCGAGGGCGTGCGCGAACGTTTCCAGCAATCCATTTTGCAAAAGATGGGCTGATAGATTCCATTTCGAGAGAGATATGACAATTAAAACAAAACCCAAGCAGACCAGGCAGGCAAAGCAAGTTAAAACCGCGCCAACCGTTATCGAACGGCGGCCAACGCGCGAGATGCGCATTGGTGCACAGATTTCCTACATGAAGGCGCCCGGTGTAGAGCATGTTTTTCAAGTGGGGGATAATGTGGAAGTTTTTTGCGATCACGAAAAAAACAATGACCGCGTGCGCGGTTGGATAAGGGGCATTGTGGTGCAAGTGGATAACAAAATGGTCGCTGTGCAATTCCGTTCGAACGTTTTCCTCACCGACGGCTGGATGGTCCCTGACCGCATCCTTTGGTACCCGCTCGTCTCCGAGCACATCCGCCCCGTGCTGAAAAAATCTGCGAAGAAGGAAATCCCCGTTTACTAACTCATGCTTAACGTAGAAGAAATCCGCCGCGACTTCCCGATCCTGCAACGCCAAACCGCCAGCGGCGCGCGCGTGACGTATTTGGATTCCACCGCCACATCGCAGAAACCGCTCGCGGTCATCGAAGCGATGAACGATTTTTATCGCCGCTCGAACGCGAACATTCATCGCGGCGTTCACACATTGGCCGAAGAGTCCACCGCTCTGTACGAAAATGCGCGCGAGAAAATCGCGAATTTCATCAACGCGGCCTCGGCGCGGCAGGTCATCTATACGCGCAACACTACCGAGTCAATTAATCTCGTTGCATACACGTGGGCGCGGGCGAATCTCAAAGCGGGCGATCTTGTCATCCTGACCGAGATGGAGCATCACTCCAACCTCGTGCCGTGGCACATGCTCGCGGTGGAACGCGGCATCGAGCTGGACTTTATCCCTGTGACCGCGGACGGCCTGCTCGATCTCGACGCGTACCGCTCGCTTCTCGCGCGTGACCCGAAACTGGTTGCGTTCGCCCACATGTCCAACGTCCTCGGGACGGTAAATCCAGCGGCTGAAATCATCCGCCTCGCGCGTGACGCTGGCGCGGTCACCCTCGTGGACGCGGCCCAGTCTGTCCCGCATCTCGCGGTGGACGTGCAGGCCCTCGACGCGGATTTCTACGCCTTCTCGGCTCACAAGATGTGCGGACCGACAGGCATCGGCATTTTATACGGAAAAACGGAGTTGCTCGAATCCATGCCGCCCTTCCTCGGTGGAGGGGACATGATCCGTGAAGTCAAACTGCGTTCCTTCCGTCCCAACTCTCTCCCGCATAAATTCGAAGCAGGGACCCCCGCTATCGCGGAGGCCGTCGGCTTCGGCGCGGCAGTGGACTACCTGGCCAAAATCGGCATGGACGCGATTGCCGCGCACGAACACACCATCACCGAATACGTGCTTGAGCGGCTGGAAGAAATCCCTGGCGTCAAAGTCTTCGGTCCCTCCGCAGACAAGAAAGGCGGCGTCGCCTCGTTTACACTCGAAGGCGTTCACCCGCATGATGTGGCGCAAATCCTCGACCAGGACGGCATTGCCGTCCGCGCGGGGCATCACTGCGCGCAACCCCTGCACGAAAAATTTGGCATCCCCGCCACCAGCCGCGCTTCGTTCTATCTGTACAATACAAAAGAAGAAGTTGACTTGTTAGTCAATGGCATCTACAAAGTCAAGAAACTCTTCGGCTAGACTGTCAACTACCAAACTATCCAACTGCGTAACTAACATGGACGATCTCTATCGCGAAGTCATCATCGAACACTACAAAAACCCGTCGTATCGCGGCAAACTGGACCCGCACGACATCTCGTTTGCGGACAACAATCCCCTCTGCGGCGATCACATCCAGATTGACCTGCGCGTCGACGCGGACGGTAAGGTCGCGGACGCGCGCTTCGACGGTCACGGATGCGCCATCTCGCAGGCCTCCGCCGATTTGCTGATGGAATCCATCATCGGCAAGCCTATCGAAGAAGTGAAACAACTCAACAAGGATTTCATCCTTGACCTGCTCGGCATTGACCTCGGCCCCGTCCGTCTCAAATGCGCGTTGCTTTCGCTCAAGGTGTTGAAGGCAGGCGTGTATGGATTGGGAGAGGCGAGCGACTCTCTCGTAGAGTAAACAAGTAAACAGGTACACACGTAGATACGTGGCGTGATCTGTGTACTTGTTTACGTGTATACCTGTTTACCATCCCCATGTACAACTACACAACTCACCCCCCCGAAAACTTAGACTTCATCGAAATCGCCCCCGCCTCCGAACTCCCCAACGGAGAGCGTCTCTTGGTAGACGTGGGCGACCGCCCCATCGTCATCTTCAACATCGCGGGACAGCTCTTCGCCATCGGCGATGTCTGCACCCATGATGACGGTCCGCTCGGCGATGGCGACCTGGAAGGCTTCAACATCGTCTGCCCGCGGCATGGCGCGGAGTTCGATGTCCGCACAGGGAAGGTCATGCAAATGCCCGCCGTTGTAGACATTCCCGCATATCCTGTCCAAGTGCGCGATGGACAAATATTTATCGGCATCCCCAAAGACTAAAACCAGTACACGGACGCTTCGCGCACGGATTTGACGGACGAACACAGATAATAAAAAAATCCATGTTCGTCTTTTTTGTCCGTGAAATTTGTGTACTGTATTAACTTCTCTTCGGAATCTGAAACTTCTCAAACTCGGTTTCTAACTCCGTGAGCAGAGTCTTGGCCACCTCTTCGGGTGAGCCCTCGCGTTCCGTCCACTCGCCGCGGCGATACTGCGCGCTGTAATCCGTCGTTGAAGTCAGCCCCAGCGACATCGCGTACGTGTCGATCAAATTTTGGATCTTCTGCGAGAGTTGCTTCTTCACCATCCGCCCATCGCCTTCCACCGCAAACGACACGGGGATTTCCTTCCAGTAGGTTACGCGATATTTAGCCATTAAAATCCCCTTCGCTTTTTGTTCCAGGGGTGATGTATTTCGTCTGCACGAAAGGCTTCAACTGCTCGGCGAGATTTTCCTGCAACAAGTGACCCGATTCATGCATCAACGTGTCGTGATTGTAATCGTTCAACTTGACCATGCTCGCCAGACAGGGGAAATGATGATGGAACAAGCCCGCGCGCTCCTCGACTTCGTCTACACTGAGACCGACTAACTTCTCTGCGACGTGACGTGCACACCCGCAAACCGCGTCCACGTGGACCTCCGCGCGGGACACCGTCCGAGTCGCCTCATCCACGCTGAGACGGATATCGGGCTGGCCGAAGTATTTCGCAAACTCCGCGATGACTTCGCTATCGTATGTCTCGCGCTCGCGGCGCGTCACTTTGTAATCGCGTTCGGTCAGCGAACAGAGCGGTTTGGGTGTCGCGCAGGCCACGTTCATGCGCGCCAGCCATCCCGTCAGTTGACGCGCCAACCCGCGCGGGAGCCAGGCCTCATTGTCCACCGCGACAATCACGCCACGCGCGCCCGTCATCCCCGCGATCTCAGGGATGAGTTCCGCCACCGACTTGTTCTCCGCGAACGAGAGAATCAAATCGCTCGGCGGAAAGGTCTGCGGAAGAAAATCTTCGGGGTAATCAATGATGAGCGGGAAGGCCGCGGGCGCCTTCCACGATTCGATAATCCACCCCTCGGGCGCGTGCTTACGGACGTTGTCCACATGGCGGACGCCATACTCGCCAGAGATGATCGCAAGGATTCGCATATCTGGATTCTAAGCGATGCGTTGTTGATTCGCTGTAACTTTTGTTACCACTCGCCCGCGTATTCGATGAGGTACGGCTGGGTGATTTTCTCGATGCGTGCCCGTCTCAATTCCACCAATTGACGGATGTGTAAATTGTCGTGGGCGATCCAGGCAGAGAGCATTTCGCCAGACGTCACGGAACCGTATTGGTCTGTGTGCGCGATGTTCCAATCTGCATTTGTTAAATCTTGCAGCCATTCGAGCGACTTGACGCGTTCCGCAAAGAACTTTCTTTGCATCTCATCGAAGTTTTGCTCATTGTATTTTCGTTCCGTGACCCACCCTTGCGGGTTGATCACTTGAAGTTCGTCATTTTGCCCGCGAAGGATGTTCTCCAATCGAGCGCGAAAATCTTCGCGCTCCTCGTCATAGAGGTGACAGATTACTTCAAGGATTGACCACGCATCGGGAGTAGGCTTGACCTGCGCCTCTTCCTGCGAAATCCCTGCCAGCAGGGAACGGATCATCTCTATGCTGTTTCTCAACTCTTGATAAAGGGTCTCGAATTTCATTTTTCACCTGTAATGTTTCGTGGGGTGGGATGGCATCCTGCCTGCCAATTACTTTTCAAACTTCCCCACAATCCTCAAAATATCGAACCCCTCTGCGAAGGGACATTCTGCCAGCGCGCCGTGACGCACCATGATAGAACGCGTTAGTTCGGCGTTGAAGTAGTAGCGGTCGCGGTAGGTCTCGTATTGCGAGAGCGCTTCGATCTTCTTGTTCACGTCCTCCTCGCTGACTTCTACGATGAAGTGGGGGAAGAATCCGTAGGAGGAGCGCACCACGTCAAATCCCAGCACGGTGATGCCGCGATACGCGCGCAGGGCTTCATCTGTCATGGTGAGATGATCCTGATGTAAATCGTTCTTGGAATGAACAAAGATCAGGTCGGGCTTGAAATCCTTGCGGAGTTTCAGGAAGTATTCCAGAATCTCCTGCCGCGCATCGGGAAAGACGCGCGTCGTGAATGGCCCAAGGACGATCTTCTCGCGCGGCACGCCCAACACTTGCATGGACGCGTAATGCTCGTCTTTCACATTTTGCAAGTCGGGATTCTTCTGGTTGTCCGAGAGCGTGACGCACAGAACGTCCGTCTGTTTGGCGATGTGATGGAGTAATGCGCCGCATCCCAGTTCGATGTCATCTGGGTGCGCGCCGAGGAAGAGAACGCGTTTGCCGAAGAAGTTCATTTTGTCGCCAAAATCCCGCCAACAACTTTCGTCATCACCAGTTTCCCGTCGCGGTCAAACCAATTCTTCGCGACCGCTTCGATCTTGCCGATGAGCGCTTCGTACTCGTCCTTGCCGTTGAACATGGATGTCCACAATTTGCGATCTTCGCTCAGGGAAGCGCGGACGTAGTCAATGAACGGCGCGACTTCGGGGAAGGTGAGATGATTCTCGAACTTGTGCAATTCGGTCTTGGCAAAGATTTTGCTGATGGTGTTGAAAATGTCGCCTTTGAAGCGGCTGGAGCCAGGCATGGGCGGGATGGTGGCGTTCGTGGCTTCTTTGATGATGTCGTAGAACATCTGCTTGTTTTCAGGGAGCGGCCCGGAGACGAAAAGCCGTCCGCCAGGTTTTAAGACGCGGTGGGCCTCGCCAAACGTAAAGTCCAGATTCGAGGCGTAGTAGATGGCGAAGGCGGAAGTGCACAGGTCAAAGGTCCCGTCCGCGAAGGCGAAAGGCTGGTTGAAGTCCAGGAATTGAAAATTCACTTTCGAGCCGCGTTCTGCATTTTTGGCGCGCGCCTTTTCCAGCAGTTCCTCCGAAAAATCGCCGCCCGTAATTTCGGCCGCGCCTTTAGTATAATCGTCGAACAGGAAGCAAAGTTTGCCCGCGCCGCAACCGACGTCGAGGATGTTCATGCCTGCTCGCGGCTGGAGCAGGTTGTTCGTCCACTCGTCAATGTTGGCCGAACCATATTTTTCGTGAATGTTGATGCGGGTTAATAAATCTTTGCTGGTTTCCTGATAGTTGATTTTCATTGAGTCTCCTTAGATGAGAGTGCGCCGCACCTTAATCGAGCGGACAAATCATGTCGGGCAGGTGCGACGCACTCGCGTTAGGCCGCAAGAAATTCTTTTCGTTTTACAAGCATGATGACGAGCGGAATGATGAAGAGAATGAGCGCGATGAGATCGGCATAGCCAAACTCATCGAAGATGAACAGGAAAATGGAGATGGCGAGGAAGATCACGCCCAGCCAGTAGACGAGTCGTTTGGTGATGTTGGCTCCGATTGCGATGAAAACGAAGGCGTTCACAATCATGATGCCGCTCATCACCCAGTATATGGCTTGGCCGTTATATCGGAAGATATATCCGACGCCCACTGCCAGCCAGAGCGCGGCGAGGATGTAAAAAAAGATTCGAGTGATTTGAACTGCGCGAGATTTCATTTCGACCTCTTTTCTTGTCTTGCGAAAATTATACCAAAGTTGAAGTAAAATTCAGTGATTGAATTTTGAACGTAGGGGCGACCCGCCCATCAAAAACCGAAGGTCCAAATTATCCTGTTGGGTCGCCCCAACTACGTCACGGAGCAAACATGGCAACAAAAATCCAAGCCGTCAAAGGGACGCGCGAGTTTTATCCAGAGCAGATGGCCCTGCGCAACTTCATCAACGACAAAGTGCGCGCCGCATCCGAATCATTTGGCTATACCGAATGGGACGCGCCCTTCATCGAACCCATCGCGCTTTACGCGGCCAAGTCGGGCGAGGAACTTGTCAAGAAGCAGTCGTTTGTTTTCACCGACCGCGGCGGTGACGAAGTGACGCTTCGTCCCGAATTGACGCCGAGTTTGGCGCGCATGATCGCGGCCAAACAAGGCGAGTTGACTTTCCCTGTGCGCTGGTGGTCGTTCGGTCCGTTCTGGCGATATGAACAGCCGCAGAAGGGACGCGCCCGCGAATTCTTCCAGTGGAACATAGACCTGCTCGGCGCGGACTCCTCCGAAGCGGACGCGGAACTGATCGCGGTCGCGGCCACCTTCCTCCGCTCGGTCGGGTTGGACCCCGCGCGGGCCGCGATCTTTGTCAACGATCGGCGGCTGATGATTTCCCAATTCGACGCTCTCAGCATCCCGCCCGAAAAGCGAATTGAGGTGTCCAATCTCGTGGATCGTCGTTCCAAAATGGAAGAATCCAAATGGGACGCGTCCGCGCTCGAACTCGGCCTGACCCAAAGTCAACTCGATGGGTTGAAATCCATTCTTGGCAACTACGATCTGTGGAAAGAAAGCGCGGAACTCGTCCGCCTGTTTGCCGCGTTGGATGTGCTGGGTGTGAAAGAATACGTCAAATTCGACCCCAACATTGTGCGCGGATTGCTCTACTACACGGGGACAGTCTTCGAGGCTTTCGACGTGAGCGGCTCTGTCCGACGCGCCATCCTTGGTGGTGGCCGCTACGACAACCTGCTCGCAGACGTGGGCGGTCAGCCTCTCCCCGCCGTCGGCTTCGCGATGGGCGACGTGGTGATCGGCATCATCCTGCAAGAAGCGGGACTTGTTCCCGAATTCAGTCCCAGCCCCGCGTCCGTGCTGGTGACAGTGTTCGATGACAGTTTGCGACTCCAATCTCTCGCGCTGACGACGGAGTTGCGCCGCGCGGGAATCAATGCGATGGTCTATCCCGAGCCTGCCAAACTGCCCAAGCAGTTCAAGTTTGCCGATAAGATGAAGATGAAGGTCGCGGTTACAATCGGTCCCGACGAGGCGGCGAACGGTCAGGTGGCGGTGAAAAGCCTGCGGACGGGCGAGCAGGTTATCGTCACGCGTGAGGCCGCGGTAGGGACCATCCAAAAGATTCTTGCGTAGATAAAATCCTGATGATATAATCCCGCCGCTCAATATGGCGGCTGTAGCTCAATGGCAGAGCGCCACACTGTGGATGTGGATGTTGTGGGTTCGAAACCCATCAGCCGCCCCAAACGAGAAACCCGTTTTCTTCAAGAAAACGGGTTTCTTTGTTACTTCAGCAACAGTGCCTGCGAGTAGATTTTCGTGAACGACGGATGCTTGGCAAGTTCCACAAATTCGACATCGCGGGCAATGGACTCGGCGATCTCGCGTTGCTCGCGCGAGACCAACATGCGTCGTGCACCCGTCCCTGCGGCGTTGCCGATCTGCTGGTAACGCGTCCGCTCTGCGCGCGGCAACATGCCGATGCCGATGGCGCTATCGAGGTCGAGATACGTCCCGAACGCGCCCGCCAGGATGACCTGACCCAGTTCCTCCGCTTTGATTCCTGCGACGTCGAGCAGTGCCTCCGCACCCGCACGGACGGCTCCCTTGGCGAGTTGAATTTCGTTGACATCTTTCCGCGTCATCCGCACGTCGCGTCCCGTCTTGGACTTTGTGGCGGGCACCAGGACGAATTCGGCCGCGGTGCCGTTGCCGCGCAGACGCGGATGCGTCCCTGTGAACGCGCCTTTGGGGGTGAGCAACCCCGCTTTTTGACATTCCGCGATCGCATCCAGAATCCCTGAGCCGCAGATGCCGACCGCGTCGGCGTTACCGACGGTGTGGATTTTCACATCATCCCCTTCGATGCGGACGCGTTCGACCGCGCCAGGCGCGGCGCGCATCCCGTCTTCGATGTGCGCGCCCTCGAAGGCTGGCCCCGAGGGACAGGAGCACGACCAATGGCGGCCTTTGTGATAGAGGCTGAGTTCGGTATTCGTGCCAATATCCAGTGCGACGATGGTTTCGTTGATCTCATGCAACCCCGCGCCGACGAGCATCGCCACATGGTCGGCGCCGACAAAGCCTGCGATGTTGGGAGGCAGGTAGACGGTCCCGCCCGAGGCGAGTTTCAAACCAAGATCGCGCGCTTTGATACTGAGCGATTCTCCGACTGTTGCCATGTATGGCGAATCGCCCAGTTGTTTGACGGGCAATCCCGCAAAAATGTGATGCATGGCCGTGTTGCCGACGACAACCGCTTCCACGATTTGTTCGCGTTTAACCCTGGCCTCTTTGCTCAACTCTTCGATCAGGTTGTTGAGCGTTTCGATGATGCGTCCCTGCAGGGTTTTTAGTCCGTCTTCAGGATGATCGTTAATATATCGAATGCGGCTGATGATATCTTCGCCGTAAGCGATCTGCGGATTCATCGTGCCCGATTTGGCGACGGTCTCGCCCGAGTCCATGTTCACGAGGTACGCGGCGACTTTGGTCGTGCCGATGTCCACGGCGAGGCCGAAGACAGGAATCTCTGGCGGGAGGAAGGCGACGATCTCGTCCGTGTGGCGGATGACGATGCGCGCTTTCCAGTCATTGCCGCGCAGGATACCCGCCAGTGATTTGACGGCTTCGGAATCGAATGTGAATTCATATGGAGCGTCAAGCGGAAGATCGAACGGGCCGCTATCCGTGCGAAGCGCATCGAGGACACGGGTGGTGTCGGGGCGGAGGTCGGTGAGGGTGGCGGGAACGGTTTCGATATCGAAGGATTGGATGATGCTCCGTTCCCACTCGAAATCGGCTTCCTTCCCTTCGATGGAGAGACGCTGTGTCGCGCTTAGTGACTCGGGCGGGATCTCGATGACGATATCCGACAGCACCTCCACCTGACAGGCCTGGCGAATCCCTGCGGCGCGTTCGGCGTCGGTCAACTCGTCCAGTTCGGTGAGGGAGTAGTCGCTGAGTTCACCTTTTAGCAGGCGGACGCGGCAGGTGCCGCACACGCCCGCGCCGCCGCAAACGGCGACGAGTTCCACGCCCGCTTGTTGGCAGGCGTCGAGGAGATTCGTCCCTGCGGGAACGTCAATGCGTTTGCCGATGGGCTGGAGGTCGAGATGGAAGTTGGTCATTGGCTTGTTGCGCAAATTGGCAATTTGCGCTACTCTGCTTTCAGAATATCGTTTTCATAGGAAGCCTGCGTTGTTTTGCCAGGCGGCACGACGAGGAAGTCCTCGTCAGCCCAGTCACCGTTGCAGAGTCGCTGGACTAGGCTGAAGTCCGCGGCGAGGCGCTCGAATATCCAGCCGCGTTTCGAGGCCTGGGCACGCGCGTCCGCTTCGACGGGAGAGTCCGCGTTCGAGTCGGTCGTCAGAAAAATGGCGCGCTTGTAATTGTTCAGCCACGAGCCCATCACCGACATCATCCGATCGGCCTTGGCCTTGCCATACTTGTAGAAGAAATCGTTGTACATTTTGGTCATCTCTTCGTCGTTGCCCTGACCCATAGCGAGCGCGGCGTTGATGCCCTGCACGCGCTCCATGTAATCCTGCGCATACCAGTACGTGCCAGGTTCTTCCTTGAGTTTGGCTTCGTGATTGGAGCGGCTTCCGAGATGGAGGGTGATGCAATCGTGGGCGCGCGGGATGACGAGCGGGATACTGCGCGCGGTGAGATTGGCTGTGGTGTGACCGCACAGCCCGTAGACGAGGCCGACCGCATCAAACCCCTGACCTTCGGCCGCGTCGATCAGACCCTGAAGGCGGGCGCGGATTTCGAGCGGTTGGTGTTTGTTGCGCGGGACGATGGTCACATCCACGATGTGAGGCGAGCGGGCGGCCGCGCCATACGCGGCGCGTGTGAGGGATTCGCAGGAGAGGATGAGGAGTTTCACGGGATACCTTTAAAGTGAGTAATTAGTGATTGGTAATTGGTAAATAGGTTATTAAATAGACTTTGATGGTTTTTTCCGAATATTTATCAATGCGGCAGTAATAGCTGTTGATAAAAAAGGTGCTAAAAACGAAAACAAAACAGGGCTGGTATGTGGAAATAGAAACGATAAACCAATTAATATTGGAAGACCAATTGTAAAGCTTAGTGTCAAAATAAAACCAACAATTCCCCAAAGCCAAGGGATTCTTCTGTTTCCCTTTGCTAACTTTGCCATAAAGAAACCAACATAGACGCTAATTACCAGTACGTACGGTAGAAAGCACAAGGGGGCAACTGCTAGAAAAATATCAGGTCCACCGTGTCCTAAAACGCCGACGTAAAAGAATATTCCAGCGAGAGAAAGTAAAAACACTATTACGATGAAAGTTCCAATAACGGAAAGCTTAATAATTTGATTCCGAGACAGAGGGGTTGCTATATCTGGCATAGTGTATCCTTCAACATCATCCGATCCTTCGACGAGCTCAGGGCCCCGAATTACCAATTACCAATTACAGATCTATTTTACCGCTTCTTGTTCCTTCAATTTCTCGGCAGCGCGGAAATACTTGATGTAGCGCATGGCGAAATCATCCTTGCCGAGCAGAAGGTCAGCGGCGCGGATGGTTTGTCCTAGTTTGATCGGGTCGGTGATGGAGCAGGTCGCGCCTGCGGGGCCTGTGTACCAGGCGGGAACGCTGTCAGGGAATCCCCTGGCCATGGCCGCCGGCATAGAGACTCTCAAGCTGCTCTCAGACGGGAACAAGTACGGCCAACTGGAAGAGACTGCGGCAGAGCTGGCGGAGGGGCTGGAGCGAACCATCGGTCGCACCGGCGTGGCGGCTCGCGTGGCCAGGATCGGGTCGCTGTTCACCGTTTTCTTCTCCAGCGACGAGGTGGCGGACTACGACGCGGCTCTCAGGGCGGATACGGCAAAGTACCGGCAGTTCTTCTGGTCCATGCTTGAGGCAGGGGTGTACTTGCCGCCGTCGCAGTTCGAGGCCTGCTTCCTCTCCCTGGCCCACACCAAAGAGGACGTCGAGGCTACCCTCAAAGCCGCCGAGGCGGCCTTCGGCAAGCTGGCCCCGGCGTCTCATTCCGGGCCCAGGTAGGCGCTGTCGCGGCGGGCGCGGATGCCCGCTGTGCAGAATGACATGTGAACGGAAGGGATGGTCGAAGGGGATCAGATTTCTACACTATCCCA
>QZIJ01000138.1 GCA_003598975.1 Anaerolineaceae bacterium
TACAATGGCGGCGGCAACGGCTCCCTGTTTGGCGGTGTTTCGCGCCGCTTCGATGGTATCTACGGGAGGCCAGTACCAGTTGGTGTTCTTTTTCGGGGTTGGGGGGGTGCTTTGCATGAATTCTCCTTTTGGTTGGATGGGTTGCAATTGTCGGCTGTTAAGCCGCGGTGGCCTATGTGACTGTCGCTCTTTCCTGTGGGTATTTCTCGTGTCGCTTCTCAAGTATAACCCTGCGGATGCGGTCTGCCATATCCCAGATGTCGGCGAAGGAGATGTAGAGCGGCGCGAAGCCGAGACGGAGGTTATCGGGCGCGCGGAAGTCGGGGATGACGTTCATCTCCTCGATCAGGGCGCGGTTGATGCGGTACGCGTCCGTGTGGCGGATGGATATGTGCGAGCCGCGTCGGGCAGAGTCACGCGGGGAGCCGAGGGAAAAGCCCAAGGGGGGCAGCCGTTCCTCGGTCAGGTACGAGGCGTAGTCGGTCAACAAGATGGATTTGGCGCGGATGGCGTCCATGCCTGCATTGAGAGTCGGTTCGAGCGCGGCTTCCATCGTCAGAAGGGAGAGCATCGGTTGTGTCCCGACGAGGAAGCGGTCCACGCCCGGCGCGGGGACGTAGTCGAGGCCGAAGTCGAAGGGACGGTTTTGTCCCCACCAGCCCCAGATGGGCGAGGTGAGTTTTTCTTGCAGGGCTTTGTTGACGTAGAGGAAGGCGGGCGCACCTGGACCGCCGTTGAGGTATTTGTAGGTACAGCCGATGGCGAGGTCGGCGTTGCATTCATCCAGCGAGATGGGAACCGCACCAACGGAATGACTCAAATCCCACAGGACGAGCGCGCTTTTGCGGTGGGCGAATTCGGTGATGGCGCGCATGTCGTAGAGATAGCCGCTTTTGAAAAGAACGTGCGAGAGGGTCACGAGGGCGGTATCTTCGTTGATGGCGGATTCGAGCGCGGCGAGGTCGGGAGTGAGTTCGCCGTCCTGCGAGCCGATACGAACGATTTCATGGCGATTTCCCAGTGATTGCACAGCACCTTGCAAGATGTACAAATCGGACGGGAAGTTCATCGTGTCGGTGATGATGCGCTTCCTTCCTGACTGGAGGCTGAGCGCGGCCATCGTGAGTTTGTACAAGTTGACGGAGGTCATGTCGCTGACGATGACCTGTCCCGCCGCGGTGCCGATGAGTCCACCGATCTTATCGCCGACGCGACGCGGCGCGTCCCACCAGCCTTTGTTCCAGCCGCGAATGAGGTCATCACCCCATTCGCTTTCCACGATTTGACGGGCGCGCTCGACCGCAACTTTGGGCAGGCGTCCGAGCGAGTTGCCGTCCATGTAGAGCAGGTCGGGGTCGGTGATGACGAATTGCTCGCGGAAGGAGGCGAGTTCGTCCTGGGAGTCCAGTTCGAGGGCGAAGGAGCGGGAGGGGGAGAAGGGGGCCATAAAATTCCTTTTAAACGCAAAGGCGACGAAGGACGCACAAAGGAAATTCCTTTCTTTTTCCGGTAGTCGCCTTTGTGTCCTTCGTGTTTAAAGTTTTTTCTCGATCTTACTCATCGCATACTCCGCCAGCGCGGTGATGGTGAGACTGGGATTGACGCCAGGATTCGCGGGCATGATCGAGCCGTCAATGATGTACATGCCAGGGTAATTGTGGACTTGGAAATTCTTGTCCACCACGCCCTCGGACGCGTCACGTCCAATCGGCGCGCCGCCGAGGATATGAGCCGTCGTCGGCAGGCCGAGCAGGTTCTCGCCGACTGAGCCGAGCGCGATGCCGTTCGTCCGTTTAGCGAGGTCGCGTGCCAGTTCGTGGGAACCCGCCACCTGCGCGCTGACCTCGTAGCCAGGTTCCTTGTCCGCGACAAGTCCGCGGCGGAAGAGAGTGAATCCGCTTCGTCCCATGCGCAAGCGCATACGGGTGTCGGTGTTCTGCATGACCAGCAGAATGGTGGTATTGTGCGCCCAGCCAGGCAGGAAAGCGGCTTTTGCAAAATCAATCGGATGGGTGATCATCCAAACCAGAATTCGCAGCAGACGCATGGGGACGCTGACATCTGTATCGATGAGCGGCGCGGCGAGATAACGCATCAACGATGATCCGTCGGGATAGCGGACAGGCTCGACGCGCGTCGCCGCATCGTGATTGTAGATGGAAGAGATACAGACTCCCTCCGAGTAGTTGACGTCCGATTTGCGCGCCAGCGAACCGAGCAACGCCTCGGAGTTGGTCCGCACCATTTGGCCGAGACGCGGCGAGAGATTCGGCAGGGACGTGTCGCGCAGATGGAGGAGCAGGCGCATCGTCCCGAGCACGCTCGCAGACAGGATCACGCGTCTGGCCTGGACCCGCCGCGGGGTCCCCTTAAAGAGGCGGGTACTCGTCTGGTAGGTGATCTCGTAGCCCCCCTCGTCCCTGCGGGACACTCCCCCAAAACTCTGTGAATTTGGGGGGAGACGGAGGGGGATAATGTCCGTCACTTCCGCTTCTGCAAGAATCTTCGCCCCGTTCTTTTCAGCAAAATAGAGATAATTTTTCGGGAGCGTATTTTTGGAATTGTAGCGGCAACCAACCATGCATGCGCCGCAATAATTGCATCCCGTGCGTGCGGGACCTTCGCCGCCGAAATACGGGTCAGAGACGGTCACGCCTGCCTCGCCGAGGTACACGCCGATGTCGGTGGCGCGGAACGTGTGCCCCATGCCGCGCTCCTCGGCGATGTCTTTCAGCACTTCGTCCGCTTTGAAGAATTTATTGTTGCGCTCCACGCCGAGCATGTGTTGCGCCGTCTCGTAATGCGGACGGAGCGCCTTGCCCCACGCGATGGGAGTGTTCCAGGCGGGAGTGGCGAAGGTCGCGTCGTTGGGGACTTCGAGCACGTTTGAGTAGCCGAGACTCCCTCCGCCCACGCCCGCGCCATGCAGAACCATCACGCCTTTGAGAATACTGATCTGCAAAATGCCATGCGCTCGCAGGGCGGGAAGCCATAGATATTTCCAGAATTGCCAGTTGGTTTTGGCGTACGTCTCTTCGGTGAAGCGTTTCCCCTTTTCAATCACCAGCACTGAGTAGCCTTTTTCGGTCAACCGCATCGCGGCGACGCTTCCCCCGAACCCCGAACCGACGATCACGTAATCGTAGATTTGTTCCATTGTGCCCTCCGAGGCGAATTTGGATGATTATACAGCCAAAGATTTCGGAACGAAATTGCCTCTTGAAATTCTTTTCAAACGGCCTACAATAAAAATGAAAACGGGGTCGTCAGTTCGGACGGCGGCGCAGATTGGTCAGCGTGTTTTCAAAGACCAGAGGAGTTGACCATGAAACGCTCGGCTATTCCTATGCTTGCCTATCCCACCTGTCATATCGCGGCTCTACAACCTGTTTTTGAGGGAATGCCGTTCGATGCCTGGAAAGGCTATGTGTATTGCATCGAGTTCAGGAAGGTATGAGATGAATCTTTCACTCATCGAATCCATCATCCATTGGCTCGGCGGCTTGCTTGCTTATTCTGTACTTGCCACCGTCCTCTATGGCGTCTGGCGCGGCACGCAACGCGAAGCAGGACGCGCGACGGGTCTCAAGGAAAATTGGCTCCGTTCCCCATGGTTTTACCTTGCCTCGTCCGCCTTCTTCTTCGGTCTCGCCTATCTCGGTTGGAAACCTTTGCCGTGGGCAGTTTCTTCATCTGCTCGTGTTTGGATGTTGGCGCTTGGTTCATTGCTGTATTTCCCTGGCATGCTCTTCCTCCTGTGGGCGCGGCTGACACTCGGCAAGAATTACTTCGTCTCGACTGGTTTCGGCGCGCAGTTGTTTGCGGGACATCAACTGATTACAAGCGGGCCGTTCTCCATCGTCCGCCATCCGATGTATGCAGGGCTGATCCTTGCCGCGTTGGGGAGCATGTTGATTTACTTCACCTGGACGACTTTGTACTTTGCCTGCTTCGCACCATTGACGATCATTCGTGCCCGACGCGAAGAAACCGCGCTTTCGGAAGAATTTGGCGGGCAGTGGAAGGAATATTGCCAGCGCGTCCCGATGATAGTTCCTCGATTGTGGAGGAGGCCATGACCAAAAAAAATTCCCCGTTACTCCGCGGCGTGCCAAGATCGAATTTCTGCGCAGGTTCACTGGAATTTACCACTACCAGTTGGGATGATGATAAAACAGCCGCCAGCAAACACTGACGGCTGTTTTGTCGCCTATCGGACTATTCTTCACTCAGATTATCTTCCCACGCATCGGCATTTTGTTTGATGCTATTCAATTTTTCCCAGTGGCGTTGAATAGCTTCATTTCCCTTTTTTGTAATTTTAGCCCGCGTGCTGGGTTTCTTCGCGACAAACTGTTTTTGGATATTCACCAGCCCAGCCTCTTCCAGTTTCGTCAACTGGACGGAAAGATTGCCATCGCTCAAACCTGTCAGGCGGCGGAGGGCGGTGAAGTCCGCGCTTTCGCAGGCAGAGAGAGCCGTCAGAATGGCGAGGCGCGCAGGTTCATGAATCAGTTTGTCGAGGTTGGCGAGTTCTTCAAAGGGTGTGCTCATCCGTTTTCGCCTCCACCGTTGACAGGTCACGTGTGATGCGGATGTGTCCCCAAATTCCTGTCAGGAAGATGACTATCCCAACGATCACAAAGACTCCCGTCACCTGCGATTTGATTCCCCATCCTTCCCACCATGTGATACCAAAAAGGGGCAGGATGCTGACGATCAAGATCAGAATTGATGCGGCAAAGTTTTCGGGGAAAGTGGCGAACGCTTCTTTTCGGACCGATCGGGTTGCGTGCCAAAAATCTGCGAATAACGCGGCGGCGAACACGAGTCCAAGCGCGCAGACGGGGATGATTTCCGCCGTGTCAAGCGCAAATGCCAGAAGGGCCAATGCGCCAAACGCTATAGAAGTGATAGTCTCCCGCTTGCGTTGACTTGGTGTTTGTTTCACTTGTCCGAACACGCGGTTGTAATAACGATCAATCAACCAGTAGAGCAGAATGGTAACCAGCAGGGCGGTCAGCGGACCATCCAGCTGGCCTTGTCTGGTATTGCTCCATGTTGCCACGAATAAACTCAACAGGCCAACAGGGACCAATCTTAACCCTTGTAGCCTTGAATAATTGGAAGCAAAGAATTTGATTTGGGCGTAGCGATCTTTCATGGGGACTCCTTTATTGTACGGTGATGTCATTTGATTTCATGTCGGCAGTTGACAAGGTGCGGATCATTCGGATGTGTCCCACGATCCCTGTTACCATAATGACGATGCCGAAGATCATGAAAACTCCTGCTGTTTGCCATTGAATACCTGCGAGTTCCCATACTGAGATTCCAAAAATAGGCAGGATACTGATAATGGCAACCAAAGCGGCGGCGATGATATTCTCAGGAAAGTAGATGAAAATCTTTTTCCACTCATATTTGTCGACTCGCCAGAAATACTCAAGAAAACAAATAGCAAACACCAATCCGAGAGCGCTAATTGGCAGAACATGCGCCGTATCAAGTGCGAATGCCAGGAGTGCCAAGGCACCAATAACAATCGATACTATTATTTCTCCCTTGCGTTTGCTGGGTGATGGTTTCACCTGCCCGAACACACGGTTGTAGTATCGATCAGTCAGCAAGTAGAGCAAGCCCGCTATAATGGCGACAAAAATTGGCTGGCTCAAATTGGCAGTGGGGCCTTGATTATACAAAACCCATACCGACACAAAAACTGCCAGTAAACCTACAGGTATCGCTCGCAGGCCCTGCAGTCTTGTGTAATTGGCGGCGAAGAATTTGATTTGTGAGTAGCGATCTTTCATCACGGCTCCTTTCTGCGTGTGAAGTACTTTATATAATAAAGTACTTTTGCATTATAAACAGAATCGGAGTTTTGTCAAGGCGCTCCCGATGAAAAAAAGCCGTCAGCATATGCTGACGGCTGGGCATGAAATGCTTTGTCTGGCATTAGCTCACTGATACTTGTAAAACCCTCGCCCCGATTTCCTGCCCAAATATCCCGCGTCGACCATCTTCCGCAGTAGATATGCGGGACGGTACTTGTCCTCGCCCAGGTCGCGTTGCAGGACTTCCATCACGAACAGCACCACGTCTAGCCCGATCAAATCAGCGAGGGTGAGCGGACCCATCGGGTGGTTCATGCCGAGTTTCATCACCGAGTCAATCGCCTCGGGCGTGCCGACGCTTTCTTGAAGCGCAAAGATCGCTTCGTTGATCATCGGACACAGGATGCGGTTGGAAATGAACCCAGGTGAGTCATTGGCCTCGATTGGTTCCTTGCCCATCACTTTGCAGATGTCCACCACAGTTTTCGTGGTTTCGTCTGTGGTGGCGAGACCGCGGATGATTTCGACCAATTTCATCAATGGGACGGGGTTCATGAAGTGCATCCCAATGACCTTGTCGGGTCGCTTCGTGGCCGCGGCGATCTTGGTGATCGAAATGGACGAGGTGTTCGTGGCGAGGATCACGCCTTCGCGCGCGTTGGCGTCCATGTCTTTGAATATCTTGAATTTCAATTCGGGATTTTCTGTCGCGGCTTCGATGACGAGATCCGCATCTTTCATGGTGGACATATCGCTGACGAATTGGATTTTGTCTGCATTGGCTTTTTGCTCGGCAGTGATGACTCCCTTTTCGAGCAGTTTCGCCGTGGACTTGGCGATTCCAGACTTCGCCTTTTCAAGCGCGGCAGGGATGACATCCATGCAGGTGACGTCGTATCCCGATGTCGCCGCAACCTGCGCGATGCCGTTGCCCATGGTCCCCGCGCCGATGATGAAGATGTGTTTGATATTCATTGTTTTTCTCCTCGTTTACTTCGTCATTGCAAGGCGGCTTCCTGAGCGGAGCGTAGCGCAGTCGAAGGATAATGCCAGAGCAATCTCCTCGTCCCACGCGGGGATTGCTTCGGGCAAGTACGCCCTCGCAATGACGGAACTATCTAAACTACCTAACTACAAAACTACTCAACTTCCACCGCCATCGCCACCGCTTCCGAACCGCCCAAACACAATGATGCAATCCCGCGTTTCAACCCGCGATCTTTCAAGGCGTAGATGAGCGTCGTCAGGACGCGCGCGCCGCTTGCGCCGATGGGGTGTCCGAGTGCGATCGCGCCGCCGTTGACGTTGACCTTCGCCCAGTCCCAGCCCTGGTCGGCCAGCGCGTACCCGTCCGCCAGGACTTGCGCGGCGAAGGCTTCGTTGAGTTCGATCAGGTCCACCTCGGCGAGAGTCCAACCGATTTTCTTGAGTAGTTTTGGAATCGCCAACGCGGGCGCGCGGAAGAGATATTTTCCTTCGTCCGCGTACTGGTCATAGCCCACGATGCGCGCCAGCGGTTTGAGGCCGTTTTTGTCAGCGTAGGCGCGGCTCGCGACAACGGTGGCCGCCGCCCCGTCGTTGAGACCGGGAGCGTTCCCAGCGGTGACCTTCCCGTCCTTTTGGAACGCAGGCTTGAGCGCGGTGAGTCCCTCCAGCGTCGTGTCGCGGCGCGGCGCTTCGTCGGTGTCGAAAATCGTCACGCCTTTTTTCGTCTTGATTTCCACGGGGACAATTTCCGCTTTGAACTTTCCGCCGTCGCTGGCGGCAATCGCCTTTTGATGACTCTCGTACGCGAACTTGTCCATCGCTTCGCGCGTGACGTTGTATTCGGCCGCGATGAACTCGGCCGCCGCACCCATGCTCCAATTTTCGAGAGCGCACCACAGACCGTCGTTGAGCAACGCGTCCGTGAATTGGACGTGACCGAAACGGAGTTCGCCGCTTCGCCCGTTGACGAGGTAGGGGGCGCGGCTCATCGACTCGAATCCGCCCGCCACGTACACCTGCCCATCGCCCGCTTTGATGGACGCGGCCGACAACATGGCGGCCTTCAACCCCGATCCGCAGACCTTGTTGACAGCGGTCGCGCCGACCGAGGAGGGCAGGCCCGCGCTCATGGCGGCCTGACGGGCGGGTGCCTGCCCCAGCCCCGCGGAGACGACGTTGCCCATGAAGGCCTCGGCGATGTCGGCGGGATTCACGCCCGCGCGCTCGACTGCGGCTTTGATGACGATGGCGCCCAGCTTCGGCGCGGGGAATCCAGAAAGGCTTCCCTGGAATTTTCCACTCGGCGTGCGGACAGCGGAAAGAATGACGGCCTCGTTCTCGCTCATGGTTGCTCCTTTGTAGGACAATTTCATTTTGTCTGTTTTGTCAATTATAGCCCGCGCGTGTTTGTGGATAAAGTAACAAATGTAATCTCTCTCGACGCAGAACCCCGTTTTCTCGCCTTCGGCGGAAAACGGGGTTCTGGAACATGCTACTCTAAATGCTTCATCGCCTCGCGCCGACTGAGCGGATGCAGGTCGGTGGTCTTGACAAATTTCTTCACCGCCTTGGGATCTGTCCGCGCGTATTGCCGAAGCGCCCAGCCGATGGCTTTATTGATGAAAAATTCCTTTGAACCCAGGTTCTCGCGGACGATCTCGCACAGCAGGTCAAAATCCGTTTCCTCATTGTAGTTGAGTTGGAAGAGAATGCACGTCCGCCGCAGCCAGAAGTTATCGGATTTTCGCCACTTGGCGAGAAATTTTTCGCTCACATCAGGGAAGCGCTGAAAGTGGACTCCAACTGGATTCCCCGCCAGCGTGTCCACCGTGTCCCACCACGATTTGTGCGTGATGAGATGCTCGAAGGTTGGCGCAAACCCTTTGGGCAGTTTCTTCTCCATCCGTCCGATGAGGCTGGTGGCCGCGTACTGAAATTCGCGTTGTGGCAGGGACCATAATTCGCGCGCGATGGAGTCTAATTCGTCGGCAGGTGGGAGTCCGTGTGCGGCGATGTGCTGTTTCATCAATTCCTTGAATTGCGGCGATTTGATGCCCAAATATTCAAACTGGTCGCGCATATACTTCTTCATCGGCGCGGCTTGTTCAGGATCAGCATGTGTCTCGAAGAGAGAAATAAGGGGGAGGAGGTAGGGGTGCATGAGATTCTCCTATCGTAGCGCAGAAATCTTTTCCCAGCCATAAGCGACTTCATCAATGGTCCAATCATCCACATGATAACTTTTTTCCCCAATGAACTTTCCTTGCAGGCTTTCATACCACTTTCGAACTGGATTGCCTTTCAATGTCCACAACATCACGGACTTGCATCCCTGCTCCTCGAGTTTTTCGACCGCCCCTTGTAGTAGCGCCAGTCCAACCCCTTGCCGTTGGAAGGATTTTCTCACATGCAGGGCGATCACTTCCGAGTCGTACCCAGGAAAAATATCTGGTCTGGCTCTGGCAAGCACGTACCCGATCACCTGCTTTTCTGTGGAAGTTGCTACCAGCAAAATGTCGTCTGTTTCCGATTTGAGCAAGTCGATCCAGTCCTGCTCCTGTTCTTCGTAAGTGAAGTGTTCAACATACGCTTTCGGAAAGAAAGCCGCGTAGGCTGTGCGATAGCTGTCCATCTGGACTACGGCTATTCCACGAGAATCTTGGATGGTAGCTTTCCGAATTTTGTACATGGTTTTATTCTCTAATGGGTAGAGATGAACGAGTTTTTGCGCTATGGTGACGGCGTATCTTCTGGATCGGCGGGCTGGACGAAACGGATCAACCACTGTCCCTCAGCCTGCTCTTCCACGTACGAAAACGGCGTGACGAGATGGATCCACGTGCGGCCAGGGTGGAGCGCGATGGGATTGTTGTTCGTGTCGAGGAAATACATCGGACGCGGGAGGCCTGATTGTTTTTCCCACTCGCGGTTGACGGTGGCCCAGTGGATGGGGAAGTACTGTCCATCGCGGAAGAGATAAGCGTAGCCGCGCTGGTTTGGGCTGAGATCAATTTCAAATTGGTTGTGACGAATCCGCATGTGCTCGGCGAAGACCACAATCACATTTTCGAACGATTGTTGCCGCCCTGTCAATCTGTCCGTGGCAGGGATGAGCGGCTGGCCTGTCCCATCGGCCATGTCCCTCCAGCGCAGGTAAACGCCCGAGATGGGATCGTACTTCCATAAGGCTTGCGTGTAGGCATGATAGTAAACCGAGATATCTGTGGCGGGGATTCCTCCCGCGGGAACTTCGTCGGAAAAAATGTTGCCTGAGTAATTGACAGGTTGGTTCGCGACCAGACTCTTCTCCGCGAGTTGACGCATGCGCGTCACCGTGAGCAGGGAACTGTTGGGCGTGTAATCGTCCACGCCGTAGATGATCTCGCACGCGTCCAACGCGTCGATGATGCCGCGTCCCGCGCTGGCGAAGACGAGGCAACTGTTCCAGAACATATAGTTGATCTGTCGGTAGGTCATCCGTCCCGAGCGGATCGGCCCAATGTACGGCTCCTGCGGGATGAACCAATTTTCGGGCGTGCCTGTCACAACGGGGCTGGGGGTGGGGAGCGGCTTCTCGAGCAGGATCACGCCCGCGTCCCAGAAAGAAGCGGTCGTGTCCGCCGTGAAGGGACGCGTTTCGCCCGTGGCTGGGTCCGCGTCGGAGTCGTGGTCTTCGTCGCCGATGTCGGGAGTCGTGAACTGATATTTGTCGTTGATGACGAATTGCAGGATGACTTCGCCGCTGGGACGGTCAAATGCAAAATAGCCGTTCGAGTCAGTCGTCGTTTCGCTCAGGACCTCGCGGCGGGCCGCGTCCAGCAGACGGACGCACGCGCCGCCGACGCCCGTCTCCCAATCGTCGGCACGGCCGTTGGCGTTTTCGTCGAGGAAGACGCGGTTGCCGATCCACTCGCCTTGCGGACGGAGGATCTGCTCCCGCGTCGCGCATCCCGCGTTGACGTTGGGAATGTCGCGCACGCCGTTGCCGTAGAAGACGGAGAGGAAGCGCGTTGCGCCCTCGCCGATGTAGAATTCAAAGACCCACGAGGCAAAGTTGATGCCCGCCTGCGGCCGCGCCGTGACGGGCATGTTGCTGATTGAGACGAGCACTGCGGGCAGTCCCAGCCAGGACGGGTCTTCCACTTCGCGCGCCGTGAGGGGATTGACGTTGGATGGGAAGTTTTCGAGTTCGGGACCGAGGGAGATAGGAGGAAGATGCGGCTGTGGGGTGGGAGTGATGGGGATGGGTGTTTCGGTGGCGGGTGCTACGGTGTCAAGTGCTGGCGTCGGTGCTGGCGTTGGTGTGGTTGCGAGCGCGATGGGTTGGCAGGCGGAGGCCAGAAGGCAGAAAGCGGAAAGTAGGAGGAGGGAGACGCGCATTGAGTAGTTGTATCTGTGGCAGAAAGCAACCCTTTGGATAGTTGTTCTAATCTTCAGTGAGTGGAATTGACCGCTGAGACGCTTGTTCACAAAATTGGAATTGAATAATGCCGAAGAATAGATCCAAGACGAGCGCGATTCCAGCAATCCAACCAAGCAAAGTAGCATATTCTGTTCTCTGAAGAGTATTTAAATATTGCTGTACAAGAAATCCTAATCCGCCTCCTCCCCGTCCGCCATAATGTGTAGCGATAACGACTGCGAGAACTGCGAGTGAACGAACCCATGAAGTGCTACGTACGGCAAATGAGACGTGTTTTGAAAATGTTTTTGATGTTTCACCGATAATCATTATAGTAATAAAAAACATCACCAGTGCTACGCTAAAAATTCCGACCTTACTTCCTATTCCTAAGATGTACATGGGAATTATTGGATAAAGGTTAATTAGAAATACGCTGGCAATAATGGTTCGCCAGGGGACGAGTAAAATAAAAAGCCGACCCTTGCCAGTCAAGGTATCGAATTTTTGTAGTAGGGGAACCAGTGCTTTTCCCATGATCCAACCAAGGCCAGTCCCCAAACCCCAGCCGATAAATGTAATTATGAAATGCTCGAGCAATTGTGGGAAGGTCATTTTGTTGTCTCTCCTTCGTACATTTCAGGAACTTAACCGTGTCTCTGGTAAACTTATCAGGGATAAGTCTCTGGGCGTTCTTTCCATCCATCTTTTACCCTCTCATACGTCTCCTCGATCGTCTCGGGCAGGACGCGTGTCTCGCCGAGGATGGACATGAAATTCGAATCCCCCGTCCAGCGCGGGACGATGTGAATATGCACATGGTCAGGCACGCCCGCGCCCGCCGCCTGTCCGATATTCGCTCCCAAGTTGAACGCGTGTGGATGATAGATTTTTCTCAGAACAACCGTCGCCTGCGTGACCAATTCCATCATCTCGGCACGCGTCTCGGGGTCAAGCAGTTCGAGCGATGCGTGATGATCCATCGGCGCAACCATCAGGTGGCCGTTGGTGTAGGGGAACAGGTTCACGATGACGAAGGCGCGCTGTCCGCGATATACGATCAGATTTTTGTGGCTGTCATGTTTTTTTGCCAGTGCATTGCAGAACACGCACCCGTCTTCTTTTTCGTGACCCTCGATGTATTTCCTGCGCCAGGGGGTGGACATTCGTTTCATGCCGTGATTCTAGCAGAGATTTTGTCAATCCTTGTAGATGGTTTTAAAAACCTTTAACCACAAAGGACACGAAGGATACAAAGGGGAATGCGTGATGATAATGTTCCTTCTTTTTCAATCATCACGAACGATGGTCAAACGCAGAGAACCAAAATCATCGTTCAACCCACCTTCGCGCCCTTTGTGCCCTTCGTGTTTAAGCTCTTTGGTTTTGGTTTGAAAACTCACGCGGAGATTTGATTGACTCTCCCCCCTCCTTGTATTATCCTCGCCACCGTGACGCAACCAACCCTCTTCGCCTCCGTCCAATGGACGGTTACCCGCCTCACGGCGCATCTGCGACAGGTGATTGAATCCGATCCCGCTTTGCAGGATGTTTGGGTGCGCGGCGAACTCTCCAACGTCTCCCGTCCCGCTTCGGGACACCTGTATTTCACCCTCAAAGACGCGGGCGCGTCCCTGCGCGGCGTGATGTGGAAGGTGAACACCTCGCGCCTGAAACTTCCCCTGCGCGACGGCATGGAAGTGGAAGCCCACGGCAAGATCGGCATCTATGAAGTCGGCGGGCAATACCAGCTCTACGCCGACGCGCTTCGACCAGTCGGCGAGGGCGCGCTCTACGCGGAATTCCTGCGGCTCAAGTCCATGCTCGAAGCCGAAGGGTTGTTCGACTCGTCCCGCAAGCGCGAGATTCCGCAACTGCCCAAACGCATCGGCATCGTGACCTCCGCCACGGGCGCGGCTTTGCGGGACATGCTCAACACCCTGCGACGCCGCCTCCCCATCGCGGACGTGATTCTCGCGCCCTCTCCCGTCCAAGGGGCAGACGCTCCTCCCGCCCTCGTGGCGGCTTTGCAGAACCTCAACCGAATCCAACCTGACGTGATTCTAATCGCGCGCGGCGGAGGCTCCATCGAAGACTTGTGGGCCTTCAATAATGAACGCGTCGTCCGCGCGGTGGCGGCCAGTGACGCGCCCGTCATCAGCGGAGTCGGCCACGAGACCGATTTCACGCTGACAGATTTCGCGTCCGACTTGCGCGCGCCGACTCCCACTGCGGCCGCCGAACTGGCGACGCCCGTCACGTTGTTCGATCTCGCATCCGCGATGAGCGATCTCGGTCAACGCGCGGAAATAGCGATGGTCAATCTGCTCGAACGCGGCCGCGTCGAATTATCGGATATCGAATCTCGTCTAAAATTCTACTCTCCCGCGCGCCGACTCCAATCCGAGCGCCAGCGCGCCGACGAGTGGAGTCGGCGACTCGTGGCCGCGCCCGCTCACCGTCTCGCGCTCGAAGCGGAAAAGGTTGCGGGGCTGGGAAAACGCCTGGTGGCGCTGAGTCCGTTCGAGGTCCTGGCACGTGGCTACGCGGTCGTGACGCGTCCCGCGGATGGGAGTCTGATTCGAAGCGTCGGCCAGGTAAATCCGAAGGAAGAAATCGAAGTCCGCGTGTCGGATGGAAAGTTCGGCGCGGAAGTAAAACGAAAAGCGTAAACCGTAAAACGTAAATCCGAGGAATGATGGCAAAGACACCCAAACCCGTTGAGTCGTTGAATTATGAAGAGGCGATGGCCGAGCTGGAAACCGTCGTCGCCGCGCTGGAGGAGGGGAATCAAAAATTGGATGAGGCGATGACGCTGTTCGAGCGCGGGCAACTTTTGATGAAGCGTTGCGCTGAATTGCTCGAAGCCGCCGAGTTGAAGGTGCGCCAAATTTCGGGCGACGAGTTGACCGCGTTCGAGGAGGAGGAATGAACGTGGCGGGGCTTTTGGAAAATAAAATTCTGATCGGCGCGCTGGTGGCCTGGCTGATCGCGCAGGGACTCAAACCGCCGCTGGAATACCTCCGCACGGGCAAATGGCGCTGGAGCGCGTTGCTCAGCGCGGGCGGGATGCCGAGTTCCCATTCCTCGTTGCTGGTGAGCGCGACGCATGGCATCGGGTTGTTCGTGGGATTCGATGCGCCGATCTTCGCGCTGGCGGTGGCGATCACGATGATCGTTGTCTACGACGCCGCGGGCGTGAGGCGTCAGGCGGGCATGCACGCGGAGCGCATCAACGTGCTGTTCGATGAATTGATGCACGGTCACATTTGGGACACGAACGAATTGCGCGAAGTGCTCGGCCACTCGCCGCTTGAGGTGGTCGGCGGCGTTCTGCTGGGGATCGTGATAGCCACGGTGAATTGGTTGATCTGGAAATGAGTTGAAATTATCCCCGTTTTAATTTTCGCGTCACCATTTTCATGATGCCCTGGATTTCTGGGACGCGCAGGGCGAGCATGACCAATCCGTAGACGATACCTCCCACCGCCACGCCTCCCAGCCCGACGATCCAGCGGTTCCAACCTCCCCCAACCTGCATCCACAACCCGAGCGCGAGACTCATCCCCAGCCCCGCGATGGACGCGTACGCGAGTCCCTGCGCGATGTGTGCGCCTTCGATTCCGCCCAGGCGTTTTCGCATCACGATGAAGAGCGCGGTTGCTTCGAGCGCGGTCGCGAGCGAGTTGGCAAACGCGAGTCCGCCGAGCGGAAACCAACCCAAAGTCGAGAAAAGACGTGAGAAGCCGATCGAGAAGATCACGTTCAAGAGCATGGCAACCGTCCCGATGATGACGGGAGTCTTCGTGTCGTGTTGAGCGAAGAAGGCGCGCGTCAACACTTCCATGATCGCGTGACCGACGAGGCCCGCCGCGTACCAGGTCAGCGCCCAGGCGGTCATCTCGGCGGTGAGGGCGTTGAACTCGCCGCGTTGGTACAACATCGAGACAATTGGATGCGCGAGAATCATCAATCCCAAACTGGCGGGGAGCGCCAGCAGGAACATGCCGCGCAGCGCGGATGCCAGCGAGGAGCGCATCTCGTCCTGTTTGCCGAGGGCGTGTTGCGCCGAGAAGGTCGGCATGGCCGCAATCGCCACGGACTGCGCGATGGCGGCTTGCGCCATAAGCATCAGCATGAAGCCATACGAAAGACTGATGAGACTTCCCTCGACCATGCGCGAGCCGAGATTGGTGTTGACCCAAAAATTCAACTGGACGATGGCCGCGCCGAAGACGCGCGGTCCCATCAGTTGGATGACTTTGTGAACATCGGGATTTGCCAATCCGAGCGAGGGAGAAAACTCCCCTTTGAGTTTGAATAGCGACGGAAGTTGAATCAGCAGGAAAAGCGCCGAGCCGATGACCACGCCCCACGCCAGTCCGTAGATTCCCAGCCAGTGACGTAGAACTAACACGCCGAAAATCTGGCCGAGTTGGTACATGGCCGCGGTCAGTTGCGGGACGAAGAAGACCTGATGCGCGTTGAGAATACTGACGACCAGTCCGCCAATGCCGAAGAGAATGGCCGAGATGGATTGGATGCGGAGCAGGTCAATCGTCAGTTGGAATTGCGCCGTGTCCGCTGAGAGGCCTGGGGCGAGCAGGTAGCGGACGATCTGCGGGGCAAAAACCGCCGCGAGCAGTGCGGCCACGCACAATATCAACGTGACTAGATTGATCAACGAAGAAGCCAGTTTCCACGCGGCTTTGCGATTATCAGTGACGAGCAGGCTGGTGAAGGTGGGGAGGAAGGCCGAGCCGAGCGCGCCCGCCGCGATCAAGTTGAAGAGCGTCTCGCTGACGCGGTTCGCGGCGGAGAAGGCGTCCAATTCGTGCGCGGGGAACGCGCTCGCCACGATCATCGAGCGGACGAGTCCCGCGAGTTGCCCGATGACAATGGCAATCATCACCGTCCCCGCGGCGCGGGCGATTTTTTGGTTGGAGGAGGAGGTCACGGACGGGGATTATACATGATGGAGTCGTTGGGTGTATACTCGCCGCCATGCTAACCCGACTCAAAGATTTTCTGATCGGCCCTCCCCTCCCCACCCGTCAATTGCATGAAACCAGATTGAATAAGATCCGAGCGCTGGCGGCTTTCTCGCCCGACGCGCTTTCGTCCATCGCGTATGCCAACCAGGAGATTTACCTCGGTTTGATGGTGGCGGGCAGTGCAGGATTGGGGCTGGCCTGGCCGATTGGCCTCGCCATCACCGCCTTGCTGGTGGTCGTGGCTCTTTCGTATTATCAGACAATCCAGGGCTACCCTTCGGGCGGCGGGTCGTATGTGGTGGCGCGTGAAAATTTGGGAACCTTGCCCGGGCTGGTGGCTGCCGCGGCATTGTTGATTGGTTATCTGCTCACCGCGGCGGTCAGCTTGACGGCAGGAGTGGAGGCGCTTGCTTCGGCGTTTCCCTTGCTCTGGTCGCATCGTGTTTTGATTGCCCTGTTTCTTCTGGCGCTCATTACCCTTGCCAATCTGCGCGGTCTGCGGGAGAGTGGCACGCTTATGTCGGTGCCAGTTTATTTGTTTCTGTTTGTCTATTTCCCCATGCTGGCATACGGATTATTTCGATTGTTTACTGGGGAATCCTCCGTGGCGGAGGCACAGGTGTCTATCCCTTCGCAGCCTGTGACTTTGTTTCTGCTCCTGCATACCTTTTCGGCAGGATGCACTGCCTTGACAGGAATCGAAGCCATCAGCAATGGCGTCCCTTCCTTTCGCCCGCCCGAGGCGAAAAACGCGGGGCGGACGTTGATCGTGATGGCGATTCTCATGGCGTTTTTGTTTGTTGGCAGCATCGGATTGACGCAATTTCTCGGTGTGGTTGCCGCGCCGCAAGAGACGATTCTTTCCGCGCTTGCGCGTCGGTTGCTGGGCACTGGACCAGTCTATTTCGTCATTCAGGCGAGCACCATGTTGATCCTGGCGGTGGCGGCCAATACCAGTTTTGCGGGCTTCCCTCGTTTAGCGGCCATCCTTGCCAGGGACGGATTTCTGCCGCGCCAACTCACTGGCTTGGGAGATCGTCTTGTCTTTGCCAACGGCATTCTCGCGTTGTCTCTGGCAACCGCATTCCTGATCATCCTTTTTGGCGGAGACAGTCACGCGCTCGTGCCGCTCTTCGCGGTGGGCGTCTTTTTGGCATTCACCATTTCGCAGGCAGGGATGGTTCGTCACTGGTTGCGAGTGGGCGGGAGGGGCTGGCTGGTCAAATCTTTCATCAATGGGATTGGCGCACTGGCAACCGCGGTCACGGTCATTGTTATTGGGGTCAGTAAATTTCTCGAGGGCGCGTGGATCACTGTCATCGTCATCCCCTTTATGGTATATGTCTTCATTAGGATTCGCGCCCATTATCTTGAAGTGGCGCGTGAACTTTCCATGGAGGGACTTCCGCCCTCGCTCAAGCCCACGTCTGTCCCGCGCATTGTCATCCCCATCTCTGGCGTCCATCGCGGCATTGTGAACGCGGTGGATTATGCCCGCGCCATCTCCAGCGAGGTGACCGCCGTCTACGTGGAGTTGGAAGCGGGGGAGGCGGACGCTGTGCGCAGGAAGTGGTCGCGCCTGTGGCCGGATGTCCCCTTGCAAGTGGTATCCTCGCCCTATCGCTCGATCATCCAGCCCCTCCTGGATTTTCTGGATAATTACGACTTGCAATACAATGATGGTCAATTGGCGGCGGTGATCTTGCCTGAATTCATCCCTGCCAAATGGTGGCAGGCGCTCCTGCACAATCAGACTGCATGGCTGTTGAAGGCCGCGCTGGTGTATCGCCGCAACCAGTACGGGCGCGAGCGCATCATCATAGATGTACCGTATCACTTGCGGAAGTAGGGTGGCGTTCCACTTTCCTCGAGAACCAGAGTTTTTCCGCCACGCAAACGAAGCCTAGTTGTTCGGCTAGTCTCTGCATGGGGACGTTTACACTGCTCGCGCCCGTTTTGGCAACGGTAGCGCCATGTTCTTTGAGTGCGCGTAATCCCGCGCTGACGATGGCTTTTCCCAGCCCCAGTCGTTGATAGTTCGGATGTGTGCCAATGGGATCGGTGTAGCCAGCCCCATCCTCTTCAAGTCCGCAGATGCAGAACGCGGACAACTCTCCGTTTGGCGCGACCGCCACGAGGTCCAGACTTGGGGTGTAGTTCGGGGCGTGCATGATGGCGAGACGTTCCTCGACCGTCATGTTTTCTGTCCCGAAGGCGGCGCGGTGCAGGGACACGAGCGCTTCGGCATCGTCTTCGCCCGTCACGCATCGGATGAAAAAGCCAGCAGGGAGCGGAAAATCTTCGATGGGGTCTGTCAACGGATGTGAATACTCCAGCGAGCGGATCGGTTCGCGGACGAATCCGCATCTTTCGAGGAAGGCGAGTTCGATCAAATCGTCCGCGCGGCAGGAGGCATCGAGCGTGTTTTGTTCGCCTCTCTCAGCGTTGCGCTGTCTCACACAGGTGATTCCCCAGTCCACGATTTCATTTTCGATTTGGTCTGACCGCTGTCCGTCCGCGGTGGCGAAGCGGAGATTGCTGTACGAATCCACGAAGGCGAAGGCGATCAGTTCATCTGCCTGTTCCCAGAGACGCGTGATCGAACGGATGGCGGGCAATTGGATTTGCTCGTTGAAATCGCCCACGTTCGGTTCGCGGGAAAGGGACGCGAGAAAAGCGCGCAGGTGCTGGAGATCATCCTCGCCGCGGAAAATGTGACTCGTGAATGTGGTCTTCATATGGCAGGATTATATCAATGAAGGTTTCGTGAAATTCGCGGCCAGGGTATTGGTTTTGCGCGAATGCTTGCGTATGCACTTTTAGATAGGTATACTTGGGCAATGCAACCAGAAAAAATCGGCCACTATGAAATAAAGTCCGAATTGGGACGCGGGGGAATGGCAACCGTTTACCGCGGCTACGACCCGCGCTTCGAGCGCGAAGTGGCGGTGAAAGTCCTGCCGCCCGAAATGCTCCATGCCGACCCACAGTTTCGCGTGCGCTTCCAGCGCGAAGCCAAGATCATCGCCAAACTGGAGCATCCCTCCATTGTGCCCGTTTATGACGTGGGTGAGGAAAACAACCAGCCTTATTTTGTCATGCGTTACATGAGCGGCGGTTCGCTGGCCGACCGCATCAAAAAGCGCGTCTACACCGTGGACGAGGCGGCGCGCCTGTTCGAGCAGATCGCGCCAGGCCTGGACGAGGCGCACATCAAGGGCATCGTCCATCGCGACCTCAAACCCAGCAACATCCTGTTCGCGGGCAATGAGATTCCCTGCATCTCCGATTTCGGGATCGCCAAACTCTCGCAGGGCGAATCGGGCAACGTGACGGGGAGCGCCATCATCGGCACGCCCGCCTACATGAGTCCCGAACAGGCCGCGGGCAACGAAGTGGACGGCCGCACCGACATCTACGCGCTCGGCATCATCCTCTACGAAATGCTCACAGGCCGCCAGCCGTACCAATCCGAGACGCCGATGGGATTGGCACTCAAGCACATCACCGAGCCTGTCCCCAGCATTCTCGAAGCGCGTCCCGACCTGCCCGCCTGGGTGGAGGAGGTTGTCTCCACTTCGATGGCGAAAAATCCCGCCGATCGCTACCAGACCGCGCAGGAAATGGTCGAGGCGCTCAACCAGTATTTGAGCGACGAACCCGTCGCAAAGAAAACGCGCAAACAACCCGCACCCGTCAAATCCTCTCCGACCGCAAAAACTGTCGTGATGCAAAAGCAGCGCTTCAATCCAATTGCCATCGTCGTGATTTTGCTGGGCGTTGGCCTGATCGGCGCGCTGGTGGTGGGCGGGATGATGGCGACGGGTTTCCTTCGCGTCGATTTGACCTCGGACACGCCGACCGTCGCGGCCCTCGTCCCTTCGTGGACGCCCACCTTCCCGTCCGCGCTCAAGGCGACGGAGACCTCGCTTCCCGCGATCGAGACGGTGGCTCCCGTTCCGACATCCTCTCCCACGCTGACAGAGACTCCCGCAGGCCCGTCCCTGCCCGTCCTCGGCGGCGCGGACAAGATCGCCCTGCTCAACGGCAACGACATCTGGATCATGAACGTGGACGGAAGCGACCCGCAACGCCTCACCACCGACGGCGCGGCCAAGTTCAACCTGCAGTGGCTGGACAGGAACACCATCCTTTACATCTCTGGCATGACACTGAAGACCGTGGACATCGAAACCCTGCGCGAAGACAACATCACTAGTTTCCTCTCGTCGCAATATTTCGAATCCTTCCACGTCTCGCCCGACGGGACGCAGGCTGCCATCAGCCTCGACCGCGAACTCTTCGTCGTCCCGTTCAGCCTCGATGCGATGCGAGACGTCCGCCAGCGAAGTGACCTGCTCGCGCTGAATGGTTGTCTGTTTTACGACGCCTTCGCCGTGAAGGACGCCCTCTGGTCCGATGACGGGACGCGGCTGGCGACCAAGATTCTCGTCCCCGCGGGCAACCAGCGCGCGGATGCCATCCGCATCCTCGACATTTCCAAATGCGGCGACGCCGAACCGAAGGCGCTGGACGATTTCCCGATTGGCCGATTCGCGTTCAAGCACACCATCGTGGATTTCGATTACGATGGCGATCTGCTCTTCTTCCTTAACAGTGACGTTTTCAAAGGCGGATTCGGTGAACTCGTTTTTTATAATATGTTCACTCACAAATTCCAGAAAGTCAATCCGATCCAGAACACCTGCTGTTATCGTGATGCCACCTTCAGCCCAGATGGGACCTACGTTTTCTTTGCCTTTCAGGATATCCGATTGGGCGAAGGGAGCACCGTCTCCCTCTATTACGTCCGCGTGGACGCGTTGACCACGGGTGGGTTGATGCAACCCATCCCATTGCCTGAAGGGTTCCTTGCCCAGCGCGAAGAAGCCCCCATGCCTGCCCTGCGACCCGCGAAATAAGAGACCTCATGTTTAAACGCCTCACGTTTTACGTTTTGTTATTTACCATCATCCTCTCTGCCTGCACGGCTGCCACCTCCACGCCAATGGGGGGAGGCGGCACGGCCACTCCCGCTTCTCCCGTCATCGTTACCGGGACGCCCTTCGGTCAACAGCAGATCGAACCGATTCCCGTTCACGTCGGTTACGGCGGACAGGGGACATTCTTCGAAATCTATTTCACCGATCCCGCGAATCCCGCTTCCAAACAACAGACGGGCGGGATTGAGCAAGCCCTGATCGCCTCCATCGACGCGGCACGCCTGAGCGTGGATGTTGCCATCTACAGCCTCAGCCTGCGCGAACTGGGCAACGCGCTCCTGCGCGCCCGCGACCGCGGTGTGGCTGTCCGCGTTGTCATGGAAAGCGACAATCGCGAGCGTTCCGTCCCGCAGGCGCTCATCGAAGCGGGCATTCCCATCCTCGGCGACCGACGCGAAGGCCTGATGCACGACAAATTCGTCATCATTGACCGTTCCGAGGTCTGGATGGGTTCGATGAATTTCACGGTCAACGGCGCATACGACGACAACAACAATCTCATCCACATCCGCTCGGTGAAGATCGCGGAAAACTATTTGACCGAATTCGAGGAGATGTATTCAGACGATCTCTTCGGTACCGATTCGATTGCTTCCACCCCGAATCCGATCCAGACTGTGGACGGAATCCAGATCGAGACGTATTTCTCCCCCGACGATGGCATTGCCGCCCGTCTGGTCCAACTCTTGCAGGAGGCGCAGGAGAGTATCTATTTCCTCGCTTATTCCTTCACTTCTGACGACATTGCGCAAGTGATACGCGACCAGCACAGCGCGGGGTTGACCGTGGCAGGTGTGATGGACTCAGAGCAAGCCAAATCGAATCAAGGCACGGAATTCGACCTCTTTCGTCAGGCCAAAGTGGACGTGCGTCTCGATGGCAACAAAGGGCTCATGCATCACAAAGTCATTATCATTGACCGTTCCATCGTGATTGCGGGTTCCTATAACTTCACCGCCTCTGCCGAAGATCGCAACGATGAGAACCTGGTCATCTTCTTCAGCCCTGATATTGCTGAATTCTTCCTTGCCGAATTCAAGCGCGTGTTTAATGTGGCGCAACGACCATAGCCATTTCTCTTGTGTCTGACTCCAATTACCGTTATCATCCAACCATTCATGATTCGGAGGACCTTATGCTCGATACCCAGGGTAATTTCTTCCTCGGCCGTTTGTTCGATGTTGCCAAAGGCAAACTCGCGGACAAGGCCCTGCTCTACGATCCCGCGGACCTGACCACGCACGGACTTGTCACAGGTATGACGGGTTCGGGCAAGACGGGTCTATGCGTCGGCATCCTCGAAGAGGCCGCGCTCCAGAACATCCCCGCCATCATCATTGACCCCAAGGGCGATCTCACCAATTTACTGCTTCATTTCCCTGACCTGCTCCCTGCTGATTTCAAGCCGTGGCTGGACGCGGATGTTGTCCGCCGCGAAGGCAAGACGCTCGAATCCGCCGCGAAGGAAACCGCCGATAGGTGGAAGAGCGGGTTGGCCGATTGGGGCATTGACCGCGAACGTCTGCTGGCGCTCAAGAACGCGGCCGAGTTCGCCGTCTACACCCCAGGCTCGGACGCGGGGATTCCCGTCAGCGTGTTGTCGTCGCTGGCCGCGCCCACCATCCCGTGGGAGGAGAACCGAGAGATCCTGCGCGAACGCATTTCGTCCACCGTCACCGCGTTGCTCGGACTCGTCGGCATGGACAACGTGGATCCGCTCCGCTCGCGCGAACACATCCTGCTTTCCAATCTGTTCGAGAATGCCTGGAGTCAGGGCGCGGATCTCGACATGACCGAACTCATTTTGCAGGTCACGAAACCGCCCTTTGAAAAACTCGGCGCGTTCCCGCTCGAAAACTTTTTTCCCGACAAAGACCGCATGGAACTGGCGATGTTGCTCAACAACATCCTCGCATCGCCTGGCTTTGAAGTCTGGCGCGAGGGGCAGAATCTCGACATCCCCGCGCTTCTCTTTGCCGAAGACGGCCGCCCGCGTCACAGCGTTTTCTACATTGCCCACCTCAGTGACTCGGAGCGCATGTTCTTCGTCACGCTCCTGCTCTCCGCGGTCGAGACGTGGATGCGCACGCAGGCTGGCTCCAACACCCTGCGTGCCATCGTCTACATGGACGAGATTTTCGGCTACATGCCTCCCACCGCCAATCCGCCTTCCAAACTGACACTCCTTCGCATGTTGAAACAGGCGCGCGCTTTTGGTGTGGGCATGTTGCTCGCCACGCAAAATCCCGTGGACGTGGATTACAAAGGTCTCTCCAACACGGGCACGTGGATCGTCGGCAAACTCCAGACCGACCAGGACAAGCAACGCCTGCTCGATGGCCTCGAAAGTGCCGCGGGCGGAAGCGACCGCGCCACGCTCGACAAACTCATTTCCACCCTTGGCAAGCGCATCTTCGTGATGCACAACGTCCACGAGAAGGCGCCTGTTGTGTTCAACACCCGCTTCGCGATGAACTACCTTGCGGGACCGCTGACACGGACGCAGATTCCCGCGCTGAACGAACTCGTCGGTGCAAAACCGACCGTGGACAGCAGGCCGCAGACCGAAAAACCTGCCGCGTCTTCCGCTGACCTCACAGCGGCTTCCGTTTCTGCGGCCGTCGCGGCACCGCGGCCGTCCGTATCCGCGCGACCCGCCTCAACGTCAGGAGGAAGCGCCACGCGTCCCTCTGTCCCGTCCTCCGTCGCGGAATATTTCCTGCCGCTGACGAATAGCCTGCCCGAGGCCTTTCGTGCCGCGGGCAAGACCCAGCCCGCCGAGGCGCGCCAGGTGGGTGTGTTCTATCGTCCCGCGTTGGTGGCATCTGCGCAGGTGCGTTTCTTCGACCGCAAATACGGCGTGGACGCGGAAGTGACGCGCTCCGCACTCATCGAAAATCCAGAGCGCCGCAGTTCTCAGCGCTGGGAAGATTTTGTTGCCAACGTCCCCGCAGATAAACTGGATTCCTCCCCTGCGCCCGACGCGCGCTTCGATGTCCTATCTCCGACTCTTTCCGATGCGAAACTCGTCTCCGCGCTCCAAAAGGATTTCACCGACTGGGTTTATCGCACAACTTCTGTCAAGGCGCGAGCCAATGAAATGCTGAAAGTTTACGGCGGCCCCGATATTTCGCAGGCTGACTTCATGAAGGCCTGCACTGAAGCCGCCAGCGAGGCCCGCGATAAGGAGCTCCAAAAAGAGGCGGGAAAGATCGACAAACAGATCGCCTCGTTGCAGGATAAACTGGCTCGCGAAGAGCGCGAACTGGAACAGGATCAGGCCGACCTTCAGAATCGGAAGATCGAAGCGGGCGCGAACTTGTTGGAGTTGGGCGCGGGGCTGGTTGGTTTTGGCCGCAAGAAGAGCGTTTCCACCCAGTTCACCAAACAACGCCTCACCGCGAATGCAAAGGCGGATGTGGAAGAATCGCTGGAGTCCATTGCCCAGTACAAGAAGCAATTGGCCGAATTGGAAAAGGAACGCGCCCGCATCGCGGACAAGGTCAACGCGCGCTGGGGTGACGTGGTTAACAAGATCACCGAGATCGAAGTCAACCCCAAGAAAACTGACATCTACGTCAACGTTTTCGGCGTGGCATGGACGCCTTACTACCTCGTCGAAGTTGGCGGGCAGAAGATGGAACTCTCCGCGTTTGGTGAGTGAGAGATAACTCAGAAACCCGTTTTCTCCAAGAGAACGGGTTTCTGGATTGTTGTAAGTTTTCCCTTCGTCCAACAGTCCAACCTGCTGGACGAAATTTTAGTAGTGTAAATGTGCACCATAAAGAGTTCTCCATGAGCATTTTTTATATCATCCTCTCTCTCCTCCTTTGGGGCGTGATCCATTCCGTCCTCGCGTCCAATGCCTTCAAGCAATGGCTGACGCGTCTGGTCGGACAGCGACTAATGCGCGGTTATCGCCTTTCCTACAACGCATTTTCTCTGCTCAGTTTTTTACCCATCCTCTACCTCGTGGCCGTTCTTCCCGACGCGCCGCTTTGTTCCGTCCCCGCGCCGATTTCGTATGCGATGATTCTCGGACAAGGCGTCGCCGCGATTCTTCTCCTCGTCGGTGTCCTGCAAACGGACACACTGTCCTTCATCGGCTTGCGTCAACTTTTTGAGGAGGAGAGACCCGCCAAATTCGTCACAAACGGACTCTATCGCCTCGTCCGCCATCCGCTTTATACAGCGGGGCTTCTTTTTCTTTGGCTCTCCCCGCAGGTGACGGTCAACTCGTTCACGTTGTATGTCGGCGCGACGATCTACATTCTCATTGGCGCGTATTTCGAGGAGCGGAAACTCTCGCGCGAGTTCGGCGCGGCCTACGCTGAATACAAATCCAAAACGCCGATGTTGATTCCGTGGATGAAGTTTTAGCAAGGAGAAACCCGTTTTCCGCCGAAGGCGAGAAAACGGGTTTCTTTGTTGATGGAACCTGCCTGGTCGCACCCTCGTTATTAAGACGACTCTCACCGAGGCAGGTATAATTCCATCCATGACGGCATATTCCAAACCTTATCCGCGTCCTTATCCGCTCGCTGTGCAAATCCTGACTTCAGTGATTCTCGGAGTTGGCGCGTCTCTTCTCCTAATCCTGACGTTGATATTGGGTTATCAACTCCTCTACGCGGGACGCATCTTTCCCAGTGTGACGGTTGCAGGCGTGGACCTTTCGGGCCTCTCCCCCTCGGACGCGGCGCTCAAACTCAACCAGACGTTATCCTTCCCCATCAGCGGACGTATTGTTTTTCGCGATGGCGCGAGTGTCTGGATCGCCTCTCCTGTGGAATTGGGCATGGTCTTCGACGCCTCTGCCAGTGCCCAGGCCGCTTATCATCTCGGAAGAGACGGTAATCCGTTTTCCGCATTAACTGATCAACTGCGTTCCCGCAAACAGGGCGCGGACGTGGCTCCCGTCATCATCTTCGACCAGCGGCTGGCCTACGCCTATGTCAACGCGCTGGCGGCGGAGATCAATCGTCCAGCCGTGGAAGCCAGCCTGAAGATCGAAGGGACGAACGTGGTGGCACAGGCGGGGCAGGTAGGCCGCCATGTGGATGTGGACGCGACGCTCGTCTTCCTCAGTGCGCAACTGCAAACCTTCCGCGATGTGGAAGTGCCGCTGGTGGTGATCGAGACGCCGCCCCTGATCGCGGACGTCTCCGCGCAGGAGGCGGCGGCGCGCCAGATTCTCTCCGCGCCGCTGCAACTGTCCCTGCCGAATGCCGCGGCGGGCGATCCTGGCCCGTGGATCTTCGAGCCTTCGGTTGTGGCGGGCATGTTGACAGTGAAACGCGTCGACAACAGCGGCCAGTCCGAAGTCCGGGTTGGACTCGAGAGTGGCGCGTTCGCCAAGTTAATGACCCCCGTCGCGGGTCAGGTGGACCGCAAAGCAAAAAATGCAGGGTTCTATTTTGATGACAATACGCGGCAGTTGGTCCCTATCGAAGGCCGAAATGCGGAAGTCGGCCGCACCACGGATGTTCCCGCAACCATCGCGGCGGTGAACGAGGCTCTTTTGCGCGGCGAACATTCCGTGGCGTTGGTGGTGAAGGAAGAACTGCCTGCCATCACAGACAATGCCACTGCCGAATCGCTGGGGATTCGCGAACTGGTCAGCTCACAAACCTCCTATTTTCGCGGCTCGAATGCCGAGCGCATGACGAACATCCAGATCGCGGCGGAACGCTTCCACGGAGTTTTTGTCCCGCCTGGCGCGACCTTTTCGATGGGCGAGGTGCTCGGTGATGTAAGCCTCGATAATGGTTTTACCGAAGCGTGGATCATCTACGGTGGGCGGACGATCAAGGGCGTGGGTGGCGGTGTTTGTCAGGTAAGTACTACTCTTTTCCGCACCGCGTTCATGGCAGGATTTCCTATTGTGGAACGATACTCACACGCCTACCGCGTTTCCTACTACGAACAGACCGTCAGCGGACGCGATCCCATGCTGGCGGGCATGGACGCGACGGTTTACTTCCCGCTGGTGGATTTCAAATTTGTCAACGACACACCCTACTGGCTGTTGATGGAGACCTACTTCAACGCCTCGTCGCAATCGCTCACGTGGAAATTCTATTCCACCTCCGATGGCCGCTCGGTGACGTTCGATGCCAGCGGGCCGCGCAACGTCACTGCCGCGCCCCAACCTTTGTTTGAGTTGAATCCTGAATTGAAAAAGAACGAAATCAAACAGGTGGACTGGGCCGCCGATGGCGCCGACGCCACCATCGTCCGAACGGTCTGGAAGAACGGCGCGGTCTATTTCACCGACACGTTCACCACACATTACGAACCCTGGCAGGCGGTCTGTCAATACGGACCCGAGACCGTGGATGCGGAGAAGCTGGCAAAGAAGCAGGGTGTATGCCTGCCACCACCGTAGGGACGAACTTGTATATTCGCCCGCGGGCAGACACCTAGGTCTGCCCCTGCGCGGCATGGTAAAATACCCGCCTGTTGAAAACGGAGAACACATGCTCAGTAAAGAATTGCTCGAAATTTTACGTTGCCCCAGTTGCGTGCGCGAAAAGAACGGCCTGCTCACGCTCCACAAGGACGCCTGGCTGGTCTGCAAGGAATGCGGCCGCAAATACCCCATCCTCGACGACATCCCCGTCATGCTCATTGACGAGGGCGACAAGTGGGTAAACACCCCCGTCGAGGAACTGCCTGTCCCGCCCCCGGAGAAATAGTGTCTTCGCTGGAAGATTTGCTGGCCGACCTGACCAGCGGCGATGAAACGCGCGCCGAAGCGGCTGTCCCTGCACTAGCGGCGTTGGGCGAGACGATCATCCCATTCCTGCGCGGTCTTCTGGATTCGGACGACGCTGACATCCGCTGGTGGGCCACGCGGACCCTCGCCTCGCTTCCCTTTCTGGACGCGGGCCTGCTCCTGCCTTCGTTGAGCGACGCGGCCCCCGAAGTCCGTCAATGCGCGGCGCTGGGGTTGACCGGCCATCCGTCAGAGGCGGCCATTCCTTCTCTCATCCGCGCCTTATCTGACTCTGATAGCCTCGTCGCCGAATTGTCCGCGCGGGCGCTGGCCGCGATTGGGGAGCCTGCGACGGAGAGCCTGATCGAGGTCCTGAAAGAGGCGCCCCAGTCTGCCCGAATCCATGCCATGCACGCCCTGTCCGAAATTGCCGACCCGCGCGCTATTCGTCCCATGATCGAGGCGATGGGCGAAAAATCGGTCATGCTTCAATATTGGGCGGAGGCCGGGCTGGAGAAAATGGGCGTGAACATGGTTTACCTGAAACCCTGAGAATGGTTATGAAGAAGATCAATCTGCCAAAATTTAAACTACCCCAAGTAAAATTTAAACGCCCCTCGCTGGGAGGCGCGATCTTTTGGGTGATCACCATTGGTTTGGGCGTGACCGCAATGATTTTTGCGCGCAGTTTCTTCGCCTGTTGGACGATCACCAGCCTGCCTGGCATGGCGCCTGCCTCCTGTGGCACACAAGCGGGCGGACTCCCCCTCTTCAACCCGCAGGGGACGCCGATCGCCCCTTCCGCAGTCACCACCCCCGAAGCATCCGCGCCGGTGGATGTTCCCGCGCCCACTTGGGACCGTGGAAGCCGCGTGAATGTGCTTTTCATCGGCGTGGACGCCCGCGATTGGGAGGCGAACGCCAGCGCGCCCCGCTCGGATACGATGATCCTGTTCACTATTGATCCTGTTTCGAAAACGGCGGGCATGCTCTCCATCCCTCGTGACATGTGGGTGAACATCCCCGGCTTCGGATATGGGCGCATCAACCAGGCCTATAATCTCGGCGAGGCTTATAAGTTGCCGGGCGGAGGCCCTGGCCTGGCGATGAAGACCGTCGAGCAGTTCCTGGGAGTTCCAGTCAACTATTATGGACAGGTGGACTTCAATACGTTCATCGCCATGATTGATACAATCGGTGGTATTGACCTGCAAGTGAAGGAACGCCTCGTGTTGGACCCGGTGGGCACGGGCATGGACAAAGTGGTTGTCACGCCCGGTTATCGTCATCTTGTCGGTTGGAAGGCATTAGCATATGCCCGCACGCGCAAAACCGAAGGCGGCGATGTGGACCGCGCCCAGCGTCAGCAGGATGTCATCTTTGCCATCATGGAAAAGGTGTTCACCCCGGACTATTTCCCTACGTTTATCAAGCAGGCCCCCGGCCTGTACGAACTGATGGCCGCCGGTATTCATACCAACCTGACATTGGATGATGGATTGCGCCTGGCCGTTTTGCTACAGGGCATTCCGCACGAGAGCATCAAGACCGGCGTGATCAGTTATGACATGATCGTCATGGAAAGCACCATTCTGGATGGACAGAATGCAAGTGTTTTCAAGCCCAAGCCGGACCAGATCCGCATTCTGCGCGATGAAATTTTCGGTGGCGGAGCCATTGACGCGCTGGCTGACGAAGGCGACCCGGTGCAATTATCCAGGCAGGAGAATGCCCGCATCCGAATCACCAACGGTGCTTTTGCGCAGGATTTCGGTCAGCGGACAGCCACCTATCTGCAGGGACTGGGTTTGAACGTGACGGAATTGACCAGCACAACCCAGGTTGACCGAACGGTCGTTATCCTGTATTCCCCAAAACTGTATACCATGCGTTTCCTGCTTTACCTGTTTGGCATGAATGGTTCTTCGGGTACTTCGCAGATACGCTTTGATCCCAACCCCGCCTCACCGGTGGATGTGGAAATTCTGCTGGGGAATGATGTGGCGAACGCCAACGTGATTCCCTGAAAATTGGTTTGCTGAAACAGCCCGCGTCTGTTGCGACGCGGGCTGTTTTTTTACGGACGATAGAAGGTGATTTTTAGAGAGCCGACATAGGTCTCGCCATTGGTTCTGGTGCATAGCGGAGCGCCCAGCCCCGTAAGGACAGTCCCGCCAGAAGCGACGCGCAGGCTGTAGATCACATCGGGTGACAGGGTCGCGTCCGCGTAACCGTTGCCAATCTCTGGCTTGAAGCCAGTGAAGAAATGTTCCTCGCCGCCCGCCCACGCAAGGATTAATTCCACGCCGGGGATTTGCCGCCTGTTATTGGATGTGATGGTGAAAACTTGCAGGAGTCCCTCGGCCAGCGTTTCGTCACAGACAGGTTCCTGTTCGAGCAATTCAAACGGCGCGGCGGGAGGCGGGAGGGGCGTCCGCGTGGGACGCGGGGTGGGGGTGTACTCGGGGAAGAGGATCGAATCGTCAAACGGTGTGGATGTGCTGGGCAAAACGGGTGAGATGGCTGTCTCTGCGACGGGCGAGGCTTTTGCCGCGGAACTCGTTGGCGTGGATGATTTCATTGTTGGCGCGAGTCCCTGCAAGGCGGAGGCGAGTTGCGCGAGTTGGTAGGATTGCAACGCGTCGCCTGATGCCAGTGCGCGTTGAGCCTGTCCAGAAAGAGACTGGTACGAATCCGAATCTCCCAGCAACGCGAGACGCGCTTCGGCACGCGGCAGGTCGCTGTTGGCCGCGTAGGAGGCGGCAATGACGGCGCGATACTGGTCTTTGAAATCGGCGCGCAGGACAGAGGGGACCGCATCCACCACTCTGACGGGCGAGAAGATCCACGCGTAACCAAGTCCCAGCGCGAGGCCGAGCAGCAGGGCAAGGATGGCTTCCCACGGGATACGCTTCATGGTGTGACTCCGCTGGATGGTTGCCAGCCGCGCAAATCCTGAACGAACGCCTCGAGTGTGGACAACTCCGAAGGCGAGTAATCCGCCGAAGGTCCGAATTGAAGCGCCTCCGAGGCAATTTCTGCGGGTGGGTTGCTTCCGAAGATCGCCAGTCGACGCGCGGCCAGGTCGAGGTCGTGTTCCGCTTCGTAGGCCTCAGCCACCATCAAAATGTAATCGGCGCGGAAATCAGCGCGCAGGGTTTCGGGTGTCAGGTCCACAAAATCCACAGGATCGATCGCCCAGCCATACAAAAGTCCGAGACCGATGCCTGCCGCGAACGCGAGAATTACCCAGAGCCATTTTTTCATGGTTGTATTTTGCCACAGGTGGGGGGAAATGCAAATGCCCGGACAGGCGACCGGCGGCACCCGAAGACTCCTCCTTACCGTTGCTGCCTTTCGGCCCTGGCGGGGTTCGAAAGGCTTCGCCGCGCCGGGCCTGCCCGGACGGCGGAAGGATACCATAGAAAAAACGAATCCCGTTTGCCAATTCATCGAACAGGCATTACAATCGACGCACTAAACTTTTGGAACTGATGGATCGCGAGGTCCCAACCCCTTCCATTTGCCCCTCCCCGATTTCTTTGAAATTGGGGAGGGGTTGGGGTGGGGCCTGGCGCTCCCTGAGTTCCCGGGAGGTTCTCTTGACTCTTCAACGCGATACCGATGCGGAATTTCGCTTCGTGCGGGCGCTGGTTGAACGCCTGGGCTTGTCCATTAAAAACATATCGTTGTTCGTGCGAGCGCTGACGCATCGTTCCTTCGTTAATGAAAATTCCTCCGCCCTGGAGGATAACGAACGCCTCGAATTTCTGGGGGATGCCGTGCTGGATTTCGTTGTGGGCGCGTGGGTTTATAATCACTTCCCCGAGATGGCGGAAGGCGACCTGACTCGACTACGCTCAGCCCTCGTCCGCACGGACTCGCTGGCCGCGTTCGCTCGCCGCCTGGACTTTGGGCCGGCTCTCCGTCTCGGACGCGGAGAACTGGCTTCGGGCGGCCGCGACCGGGATAACATCCTGTGCGGCGCGTTCGAAGCGTTCATTGGCGCGCTGTATCTGGAGAAAGATGTGCAGGGCGTGGCCCGTTTCGTCGAGCCCCTGCTTGAATCTGTGCGCGCACAACTCTTTTCCCAATCTGACCTCACGGATCCTAAGTCTCGTTTGCAGGAGTGGTCACAAGGAGAGAAACTCGGCGCGCCTTCCTACGTTCTCGTGCAGAAAATCGGTCCAGAACACTCGCGCACCTTCGAGATCGAAGTCCGCTTGAACGGTGATTCCCTTGGATGCGGGCGCGGTTCCAGCAAGGCGATGGCAGAGCAGGAAGCCGCCAGGGCCGCACTGAAAAAGTTGGGAGTGAAGTAGCCGTTAGCGTTTGGTGGTCGCTAAAAGCCAATTGCCAACAGCCAATCCAAAATTGTCATCGAAAATCATAAATGCCTCTTCGCCTTAAATCTCTCGAACTGCACGGATACAAAACTTTTGCCTCTCGCATGGAATTCCAATTCGGCGAGGGGATTACTGCTATTGTCGGGCCGAATGGCTCGGGCAAATCGAACATCGCGGACTCGTTGCGCTGGGTTCTCGGCGAACAATCCTACGGCCTCCTGCGCGGCAAGAAGACCGAAGACATGATCTTCGCGGGTTCGGAGCAACGCCCCAAAGCGGGCATGGCCTCCGCGACCATCACCTTCGACAACACGGACGGCTGGCTGCCCGTGGACTTCTCCGAGGTCGCGCTCACGCGCCGCGCCTATCGTGATGGTCATAACGAATACCTGCTCAACGGACAGCACGTCCGCTTGCGCGATATCAACGAATTGCTGGCCGCGTCTGGTATGAGCGAGCGGACGTACACCATCCTCGGCCAGGGTCTCGTGGACGCCTCCCTCGCGCTCAAAGCGGACGAGCGTCGCCGTCTCTTCGAGGAGGCCGCGGGAATCGGCCTCTATCGCACGCGCCGCGACGATGCCCTCAAACGTCTCGAAACCACACAACGCAACCTGGAGCGCGTGCTCGATATTCTGGCCGAACTCGAGCCGCGCATCAAGTCACTGGAACGTCAGGCCAGACGCGCCAATGAATTCTCGCGTGCCCAGGCCGATCTGAAAGTGCTCCTGCTCGACTGGTATGGCTATCACTGGCATCGCCAGCAAAAAGAATTGACCGACGCGCAGGGGGGTGTCCGCAGGGAGGAGGTTCGCGCCCGCGAAGCGCGCGAGGCATATGCGCGCATCCAAAATGAATTTGGCGGATTCCGCGAACGCCTGTCGGGTCTGCGCACCCAACTGAACGCCTGGCATCGCGAGGCCGCGGAACTCCATACTCGAAAGGAAGCCATCAGCCGCGAACTGGCCGTGCTGGACGAACGTCGCCGCGCACTGGTGGCAGGCCAGCAATCGTTGCAGGCCGAGCAGGAACGCGCCGCGGGCGAAGAAACTCTCGCGCAGGAACGTATTTTCGAGATCGAACAGGAAGTCGTCCGCCAGCAGGGCGAGAACGAGGAAGCCAAATCGCAACTGGCCGCGGCTCAGTCTGCGTTGCAGGTGCGACAGGTCGAGCGTGCCGCAGCGGAAGAGAAATTGAATCAGGCGCGGATGCAGGTGAATGCGTTGAGCGCACAACGCGCCGAAACGCAGGCGCGACTCGATGAACTCAAAACGCGCATCGAGGCGCAGAACCAAAAATTGGAATCGGCGCGCGGCGCGATCCAATCCGCCGATGCCGCGCTCAAAAAGGCCGAAGCGCAATTGGAAGATTCACGCAAGAAACGCGAACGCGCGGAAGCGAATTTAAAAGATGCAGAGCAGAAGGCAGAGGGCGGAAAACAGAGTGCAGAGAAAATTGAGGAAGAACTGCGCGCCAGAAGAGGACAGCGTGACGCTCGCGCTGCCGAACATGCCCGCCTGCAAGCCCAACTCGAAGTCATCGAACAGGCAGAGGCCGCGTTCACGGACTATGCCGAGGGTGCGCGCCTCCTGCTCGATGCGGCGCGGCAATCGCGCCTCAACGCGCGCGGCGCGTTGAGCGCGGCCCTCGATGTCCCCGCGGAACTCGAAACAGCCATCACCGCCGCGCTGGGCGATTCGCTCGATGCGATCCTCGTCTCGGGCGATTCTATCGAGGATGCGCTCAATTTGCTGGAGCAAGGCGAGGGCCGCGCCGCGATTTTGCCGATAGACCAGACCTCGGAGTTCTTGAAGAACTCTGAGGTCTCTACCAGCGACCCCGATTGCCTTGGCGTGGCCGCGACGTTGTTGAACGTCCCCAACGACTTGCGTGTAGCGACGCAGTTGTTGTTGGGGAATACGCTTGTTGTGAAAACGCGTTCTGCCGCGCGACGACTCGTTGCGGGACTCCCCGCGCACGCGCGCGTGGTGACACTCTCGGGCGAAGTCTTCCGTGCGGACGGACTCATCCTGGCTGGCAAAGCGCCTCGCTCTGGGACTTTGAGCCGTCCGCGCCAACGACGCGAGACTCAGGCCTCCCTCGCCTCCGTTGCAGAGACGTTATCCGCGCTGGAGGCCGCGCTGACGAGATTGACCGCGGAAGCCGAATCGGCGCGCGAGGAGCAGGCGCAGGCTGAGGCGCAAGTCCGCGAGACGCGCGCCCGCCTCGATTGGGCGCGTGACGAGGAGCAGAAAGCCGCATTGGAAGTCGAATCCGCGCGGCGGCACTTCGAGTTCGCACAGAGTCAACTCGAAGTGTTGAGCGCGGAGATTTCAGCGGCGGAAAACGATCGGGCACGCGCGGCAGGCTCGAGGTCCGAGACGGAAGCGAACGCCCAGGCCGCGCACGAGTCGATTCGCGGGTTAACGTCCGAGCTGGCCGCACTGTCGCTGGAGGAAGCGCAGGAGCAGGTGATCTATTGGACGACGCGCGTGGCAGTGAGCAAGGGTGCGCTGGCTGAAGCGTTGAACCGTCGGGAGGAGCGCGCGTCGGCGGCGACGCGTTTGGGCGGGCAAAAGTCTGAGGTGGTAAAAAAGTTTGAGGAGTCCGCGCAGGCCATTGTCACGTTGGACGCGGAAAAGGAATCCCTGCGTGTGCAGGAGTCCGAGTTGGCGGGGCAAATCGAGTCGTTGAATCTAAAGGTCGATCCCGCGGAAAAAGACCTGGAGAGTGCCGAGCAACAGGAGAAGGCTTACCAGGTGCAGGAGGGCGAAGCGCAACGCGCGATGACGAACGCCGAGCGCTCGCTTGGACAGGTGCAGTTGGAGTTGACGAGGCGGCAGGAAGCGTTGAATACGCTGCGGACGCGCATCGAAGACGATTTTGGTTTGGTGCAATTCGATTATCGCGAGAATGTTTCGGGGCCTGTGCCGTTGCCGCTGGATGGAATGGTGGAACAGTTGCCCGTGGTCACGAGTTTGCCGCTGGATTTGGAGGAGCATCTTGCCCGCCAGCGGGCGCAGGTGCGGCGCATGGGCGCGGTGAATCCTGAGGCCGCGCAGGAATACGAGGCCGAGTCACAGCGCTATGGATTCATGAAGGAACAGGTGGAAGACTTGCACAAGGCCGAAGCGGACTTGCGGCAGGTGATCGCCGAGTTGGATGAGCTGACGCAACGCGAGTTCCACAAGACTTTTGAGAAGGTGGCAAGCGAATTTCGTGATATTTTCATCAAGTTGTTCGGCGGAGGTTCGGCGCGGCTGACGTTGACCGATCCCGATAATTTAGTCGAGACGGGAATTGAAATCGAAGCAAAATTGCCTGGTCGTCGCGAGCAGGGACTGGCGCTTCTCTCTGGCGGCGAGCGTTCGCTGACAGCGATTGCGCTGGTCTTCGCCTTGCTGAAAGTTTCGCCGACTCCTGTCTGTGTGATGGACGAGGTGGACGCCATGCTGGACGAAGCCAACGTGGGGCGTTTCCGTGATTTGTTGCGCGAGTTGAGTCGCGAGACGCAGTTCGTGGTCATCACGCACAACCGCAACACCGTCCAGGCTGCGGACGTGATCTATGGCGTGACGATGGGACGCGACTCGTCGAGCCAGGTTATCAGTTTGAAATTGGATGAGATTAGTGATGAGATGTTGGGGAGGAGCAGGGGGTAGATCTGGAATTTGGGAGGATGAAAGATAAAGATGTAATAAGAAAGAAGGTGTAATGCGAGATGCATTACGCCTTTTGAATTCTATTTTTCTGCGATATATCTGTTTTCCATACCGTGTTCAAATATAAGAAATCAAGGCCATAGATTGGCGGGGGTTTCCAAACATACTGTGGGATTGGGATCAATAAAGGTATTATAAAAAATCTCAGTGGTCATGTTTGTAACATCATCCAGCTTTCTCACCTTGTACCCTACAACTATGTCTGCATATTTTTCTATAGACGAATACGCCCAAGTATGTTTTGTTGTTAGGTCAAACAAATCCAATCGGCCCCCGATGAGATTCCCGCCATTATCATATACCGATTTCTTATTGCCAAAATTCTGCGGGCAAATAGATAAATTTTCTCCATCCAGAAAAGGCAAGAATCCATAAGATGCCCAAATGCCAACATGACTATAATCCAGAATAAGAACACTCGGTGGTAATTCAGATATTGGGGCGCTAGACTGAGCATTAATATAGACTTGCCTAGGAATTCCTAGTGTAGATAATAGTTGATGAAGTTGATACTTGTACTGAGTTCCTGGAGGAAATACAACAATCCCGTTGATTATATTATCCGTAACGCTAAACAATATCCGTCCCTGTTTTGATACCCCATCAATTTCGTAATAAATTCCGAAGTTTGTAGAAAAATGTCTGATTCCATTTTCGGTATTATATGAAATTTCTCCTTGTCCGATTTCGATTATTATCGGGGTTAGGAAATGTAATGCTTCAGGCCATGAAGTTTTACCTGGTTTGATTCCCCACCAACAAGGCAATTCACACCCGCCATTAGATTTCAGCAACTCTTGTATTTTTGCGTCTCTTTCATATGCTGACAAAGTGGGCAAGGGAGTCCAAGTAAGGGTGGGAGTAAGGGTAGGCGTGTCTATAGGGATATAAGTTGGGGTAGTAGTTTTGGATGGTTCTATGCTGGGCGTGAGTGTATAGATCACTTGAGGGGCAACCGTAGCCGTATCGCTCGAAATATCAGGCAGTTTAGTTGTGCAATTGCCAATCAATAACGTCACCAAAATCAACAGGACAGTTTTTGTTGTTTTCATGTATCACCTTTTCTCCTGATTATGCCAATGTTCTCCCGATAACAAGATAAACCCACCAGCACGTTTTGGCTTTTATGTCATTTGCGCCAGCGCAATCGCGCCGAGGCTTCCAGAGCGGTTTCCCAGCGCGGGTGAGACAATGTAGCCGTCAATGTCCGTCAGAATGCTGGGATGGACAACGTAGCCGTTAAGTAGTTCCTGCACTTTGCGCCTGACTTTTGGAAATAAATATTCGCGAGCCATCACGCCGCCGCCGAGCACGATTTTTTTCGGCGAAAGGGTCAGGATGTAGTTGGTCAACGCGGCGGCAATGTAACCCGCCTCCACGTCCCAGAAGGGATCGTCATCGTGGATGGATTCTCCGCGTGAGCCGAAGCGTTTTTGGATGGCGGGGCCGTTGGCGAGGCCTTCAAAGCAGTCTCCGTGGAAGGGACAGTTGCCAGGAAACGGGTCCCGCGCAAAGTCGTGGGGGATGCGGATGTGTCCCATCTCGAGCGCGAGCAGACCCATCAGCGGTTTGCCGTCCACGAGGTAGCCGCCGCCGATGCCCGTCCCGATGGTGAGATACAGCGACGGGTCGCATCCCCGATTCGCTCCCCATTGGAATTCTCCCAGCGCCGCGCCGTTGACGTCGGTTGTGATCGCCGTGCGGACGTTCAGCGCGCTCTGGATGGCGCCGCGCACGTCCGTGTTACTCCAATGGGGTTTGGGAGTCGCGGTGATGAAACCGTAGGTGGACGAATCGGAATCCAGATCCACGGGGCCGAAGCAGGCGATTCCAATCGAATCAATTTGCCGCGCGGCGACAAACGGTTGGAAGAATTCAATGGTTTTGCCGAGTGTCTCCTCGGGTGTGGTGGTGGGGATGCGCACCTGCTCGATGACCTGCTCGGGTCCGCTTGCCACGATGCAGACGAATTTTGTCCCGCCCGCTTCGATTCCGCCGAAGAGTGTAGATGATGTCATGCGATTATTTTAGCACGGAGGCTGGGATGTTTGAAACAAAAAGACGCGGACATCGTAGCCGCGTCTTTTTGTTTCATGGTTTAGTCTATCCGACCACAGGTGCGGCGAGATATTGAAGCAGGCCGATCACAAAAGCGATGATGGAGGCCAGCGCAAACAAGGGACGTAGGTTGCTTTCCTCTTTGAGCAGGGAGGCCCAGGCCGCGAAGGCCAGGCCGAGGGCCATGAATAACATTACCAGTTGCAAGGCATCGCCGAGATTATCGTATTGCCCTGCCAGTTCGAAATTGGCATCCGATTCATCCCAGAGTTCGTATGCGGGGGCATACATGGCATCGTAGTATGCATCGTTAAAGGGATCATTGGGATTGGCCTCGATGGATGCCACAAGTTCCTCCGAGTAACTTTCCTCGTAATAAGCGGCTTTCTCCTCGTCTTCGGTGATGTACCAGCCATCGAACATGCTGTAGTCGTAGACAATGAACTGATTGGCGCTGAGATATTCGGCATTGCCGTCGTTCAGGTATTGCATGCCGAGGATCTCGTGTTCGTTCTGTTTCGAGTCCGCGATGGAACCCTGCCAGCTGGCGTAGGCAGTGAACACGCTCAGGATGGCGATGAGCGAGCCAAGAACGATCTCGTTGCCGAGGGAACGAAGGAACTTCATGGGGGATTCTCCTATTTGCGCAAATGAGTTGCTGATTAATTATTTTACTGGAAAAAACCGCCCCGCGGCCTACCCTCCGATTTGTCGCAGGGCCGCCGCGGGGCAATTACTACTCTCTGTTCTCTACTCTCTATTCCTCTAACGTTGAAATATCACCTTCTGGCAATCCCTGCGCGCGCGCCTTTAACACGCGGCGCATGATCTTGCCCGAACGCGTCTTGGGGAGTTTGTCCACGAACTTGACATCCTCGGGACGCGCGATCGGTCCCATGTGCGTTGAGACGTGCTGGCGCAACTCCTCAGCCAATTCGGGCGATTGGGCGAATCCGGAGCGGAGTAAAACAAAGGTGTGGATCGCCTGTCCCTTGACCTCGTGCGGGAGTCCAATCGCGGCGGCCTCCGCGACGGCGGGGTGGCTGACCAGCGCCGACTCCACTTCCGCCGTCCCGAGGCGGTGACCCGAAACCTTGATCACATCGTCGGTGCGGCCGATGATCCAGAAGTAGCCATCCTCGTCGCGCTTGGCCGAGTCGCCTGTCATGTATTTGCCCGGGTATTTCGACCAGTATTGATTCGCGTAGCGCTCGGGGTCGCCGTAGATCGTCCGCAACATGGCAGGCCACGGACGAAGCAGGACGAGGTAGCCCTCCTCGTTATCCTTGACGGGATTCCCCGCCTCGTCCACGATTTCGGCCTGTTGTCCAAAGAATGGACGCGTTCCCGACCCGGGTTTGAGCGGCACGGTGGGCGTCGGGGTGATCATGAACATGCCCGTCTCGGTCTGCCACCAGGTGTCCATGATCGGACATTTCTCGCGGCCGATGACGCGGTGATACCACTTCCACGCTTCAGGGTTGATCGGCTCGCCGACGGAGCCGAGCAGCCTCAGGGAGGAAAGATCGTGCTTGGCAGGCCAGGCCTCGCCGAAGCGCATCAGTCCGCGGATGGCCGTCGGTGCGGTGTAGAGGATAGTGATGCCGTAGCGTTCCACGCATTGCCACCAGCGATTTGGATAAGGGTACATCGGTCCGCCCTCGAACATAAAGGAGGTCGCGCCCATGAGCAGTGGGCCGTAGACGATGTATGAATGTCCCGTCACCCAACCCGGGTCGGCCGCACACCACCAGCGGTCTTCGTCGTTGATGTCGAAGACATATTTGAGGGTGGCATACGTTCCGACCATGTAGCCGCCATGCGTATGGACGATCGCCTTGGGTTTGCCGGTCGATCCGCTGGTATAGAGGATATAGAGCGGATCTTCCGCGTCCATGACTTCAGTGGCGCATTTGCCGTTGGCGATGGGAAGCGCCAGCATATCGTGGTACCAGTGATCGCGCCCCGCTTCCATCGGGACCTCGTGGCCGATCCGTTTCACAACGATCACGTTCTCCACTGTGGGGCAACGCTTGAGCGCCTCGTCCACGGTGCGTTTGAGTTCCACCACTTTTCCGTTGTTGTAACTGCCGTCCATTGTGATGACGAGTTTCGACTGGCTGTCTTCGATGCGTCCCTGTAACGAGTCCACCGAGAAGCCGCCAAATACCACCGAGTGGATCGCGCCAATCTTGGCGCAAGCCAGCATGGCGAAGGCAATCTCTGGCACACGTCCCATATAGATGGTGACGCGGTCGCCTTTGCCCACGCCCATGGCCTTGATGATGTTGGCGAAGCGCGAGACCTCGCGGTTGAGCGAATAATAAGAGAAGGTGCGCTCCAGTTTGCCGTCTTCGCTTTCCCAAATCAACGCCAGTTTGTTTTTGCGATAGGTCTTCAGGTGGCGGTCAATCGCGTTGTGGACGATGTTGACTTTTCCCCCGACGAACCATTCGAAGAATGGTTTCCTGGAATCGTCCAGGACCTTCGTCCATTTGCCATACCATTCAAGTTCTTCGGCCTCTTTTGCCCAGAAGCCTTCAAGGTCTTTTTCAGCGGACGCGGCCAGCGCGTCCCAATCTTTCAGGCGCGCCTGTTCGATCACATCCTGGGAAGGATAGTACACCTCCCCGCTCATTTTCTTGGCGGATTTGGCGGGCATGTTTTTCTCCTTTGGCGGGATTAAATTGCCCCAACTATACAGAAAAAAGATGCGAAGCGCAAGTGCCAAAATAAAAACTGCCGCCTGTTTGGGCGGCAGTTGGGGGCCTGGATTACTGACCCAAAGCGCTGAGCGCTTCTTCGAGCGAGGGATCCAGCGGAACGCGCTCGATCCAGATATCGAAGGTTTCCACCAGTTCATCCTCATCGGCTTTGGCGCGCAGGTCCGCCAGCCAATTGTCGAAGGCAGTTTGTTTAGCCTGCTCGAACTGGTCAGCGGTCAACGGACGTTCCTCGTGACCGATTACCTGGATGATGTGCCAGCCAAAGTCGGTTTGGACGGGTTTACCGATCTCACCAACCTTTTGGCTGAACGCGGCCTCCTCGAAGGCCGCGACCATTTGACCTTTGCTGAACCAACCCAGATCGCCGCCCGTTTCGCTGTTGCTGGTATCCTGCGAGAGTTCTTTGGCAAGGACGGCAAAATCCTCTCCGTTTAGCAGGCGCTCGCGGACGCTGTTGGCGGTCTCTTCATCGCCGACCAGGATGTGACGCGCCCAGACCTGGTCTTCGAAAGGTTTCATGTCGGCAGTGAGATGCTCCATGATACGGATGCGAAGAAGATCCAACTCGACCAGTCTGCGGTAATCTGCTTCGGTGATTCCCAGCTCGCTGAACGCTTCCATGCTCGCGACGAATCTTTCATCGAAGCCTTCCTTGGTAATGGGAGTGGCTGTCGGTTCGGGCGTGCGCGTGGGAGCGGGCGTGGATGTCTGTGTGGGGAGAGTCGTTGCGGATGCAGTCGGTGTGATGGTGGGTTCGAGCGTCGCTGTCGGTTCGAGCGTGACGGTGGGGGTGATGTTCGGGTCGAGGGTCGCTGTCGCAGTGGCGTTCGGGTCCAGGGTCGCGGTGGGAAGCGGGGTCGCGGTCTCTGTTCCCGAGGAAGTCGGCGCGATGGTGGGCGTCGGGGTGATCGTCACGATGGCAGCCTGTTCCGCGGAGATGGTCGGCATGACCACTTCGGTGGGGGTGATGGTGGCCGTGGGTTCTCCGTTCGGGTAATAGCCGAAGAATCCCTCGAGATGAGCCTGGATCTCATCTTCGCTGATGACGATGCCGAGCCTGGCCGCCTCGTTGCGAAGCAGGATCTCGTTGATCATTGCATCCAGCACGTTCTGGCCGAGGGACTCTGCGCCAAATTCGGAGAGTTGAAATGCCAATTGCTCCGTTTGAGCCGAAAAATCCATGCCGAACATCTGGGCGAATTGCTCATATTGGACGTATTGCTGGATGATCTGGTCGCGTTGCAGGCGGACGCGCGCCTGGAATTGCGCGGTGGTGATTGTTTCATCGCCGACGCGCGCTACTGCCTGGCGCGGCTGGATGACCGATTCGTTCAGCAAGTTGTAGCCAATCAAACCTGCAACAATCAAAAAGACTGCCACCGCCGTCCAGACGATCATACGTGACTGGCGGCGTTCGCGCTCGAGGCGTGCGATGTGTTTCTTGGTAAGGGTACTTCGTTTAGTGGGTCTGGGGGCCATGTTTCCTCCTGACGAAAAAACAGGGCATGGGTGTTCGCCATGCCCCGTGTTCTTCGCGGGACTTGCTAGCGATTATCGTCCCAGTACTTGCCGGTGTAGGGCAGGAGGGCGATATGGCGGGCCTGCTTGATGGCTCCAGCCAGGACGCGCTGGTGGCGGGCGCAGGTGCCCGTCTGGCGACGCGGGCGGATCTTGCCCTCGTCGGTGACGAAGCGCTTGAGCATATCGACCTTTTTGTAGTCAATGGTCATCTGCTTGTCGGCGCAGAATTGGCAGAATTTGGGGCGGGCGTAGTAACGGCGTTCACCGCCTTCGCCACCTTCCATTCTTCCACCACGTGCATTATCTTCAGGCATGTTACTTCTCCAATCTTGCTAGAACGGAAACTCGTTATCCATCGCAGGGGGCTCGGTCTCCTCGCCGGCGGTGACAGACTCGTGATTCGTGTGACCGCTCTCGCGTCGCTCGCCCAGCATCATCATTTCATTGGCCACCACTTCCACGCTGGAATGCTTCACGCCTTCCTTGTCATCCCAGCGGCGAGTTTGCAGGCGGCCTTCGATGTAGACCTGCTGTCCCTTATTCAGATACTGTTTGCAGATCTCTGCCAGGTTGCCCCATGCTACGATGTTGAACCATTCGGTCTCAGTGTGGCGTTCGCCGTCCCCTGAATTCCAGGAACGACTGACAGCCATCGTGAAGGTGGTGACGGGCTTGCCAGAGGGGGTGTAGCGCATCTCGGGATCGCGTCCCAGGTGGCCGATAATCATTACTTTGTTTAAGCCTCGGCTCATGTCAAACTCCTTGTAAACTGAATCCGAAAAAATTATTCAACTACACTAAGCATATGGCGCATGACCGGCTCAAGGAAGCGCAGGCTGCGTTCCAGTTCGGCGGTGGCTTTGTTGGGCATGGTGATGTTCAGCAAAACGTACTGGCCATCGCGTTGTTTGCGGATCGGGGTCGCCAGTCGGCGCTTGCCCCATACATCCACTTTATCAACGGTGCCGCCGGCCTCGCTGATCCAACCTTTCACCTTGTCAACCGCGCCGTTAAACGCCGTCTCATCCAGGTCGGGCTGGAGTATGCAAACCAGTTCGTATTTACGCATTGGGAAAACCTCCTTTCCACGGGTTTGCTCCCATTCGCGCCGTGGGCGGGCTGGGAGCGGAAGGAGACACAGATTGTGTCTTGAACGGGCCGTAGTTTACCACACAAAATGGAATCTTGTAACGCAAATTGCCAATTTGCGCATGGCGTTCTCAAAGTCTGAGGATTCTCAACGCGAATGTCGCGAATTTGCGAATGACGCGAATAAGTCAAGAAAATTCGTGGAATTCGCCCATTCGCGCTATACGCGTTCCAAATCGGCCAATTTGTCAAGCGATTTTGAGAAAACCATAGTTCTGTTTTCATTTCACATAGATTGGATTGCTGTAAATCCAGCCGCGCCTCCCGCCCAGATACCTGCGATATACCTCGACCCGATATACGCCCGGCTCTGTCGTGATATGTGTG
>QZIJ01000105.1 GCA_003598975.1 Anaerolineaceae bacterium
TTCGCATGGCGAGAAATTCTACAAAAAAATGGAGAAAACGTCTCGAGGTATTTTCTGAAAGTTACAGCCACACCACCCAAGGCGGTTTGGACACCGTTTGGACGTTCGGACGCGGTTTGGACGGCTTTGGACGCCCAGGGCGTTTGGACGGAATCTATGCAATCTCTGCCCCATCTCCGACTTCTTGAGGCTTTGAGATGTTCGTGATTGTGGTTTTTCGCCCCGCCACACTATCACAGATAAGCCAGAAAAAAATCCACACATAGGTAGAGGGGGCGTAAATCGCCAATTTAGGATAACCGTCACGGTCCTGAGACCTGGCAGGCAAATCAATTACAACCGACACGCGTGAAAGCGTAGCGGATCACATTCACGAAAGGAAAAAAGAACATGACAACGATCACGAAAACAAAAAGCGCCCCAGCTGAAACTAGGGCGCCCGTGGTGACGGGAAGTCACCGCAACGATCACGACGCGGATTATACACCCGCTCTTGATTGGTTTGCAAAGCAAGGCGCGCGGTTTGTGAGAGTCGCCGCATGGAAAGCGAAGGTAAACGCACCTGGTAAACAGCCCATTGAAATGGGATGGCAGGAAAAGCCCCTTACAGCGAAGGATGTTTTAGCGCATCTTAGGACGGGCGGGAATGTGGGTTTACTTTGCGGAAAACATTCGGGCGGGTTATGCCTGCTTGACGTTGACGATCACCTGCAGGAATTTCTCGAATACTTTCCCGGCCTAGCCTCTGTGCCCATCATCCAACGCCGCGACGCCCCGAACCGCGGCAAGATTGTTTTGAAACTCACCGGCGCGATCCCTGCAAATAAAAAATGGCATGACCATCACCTGGAATTTTTAGGCACAGGGAATCAGGGAGTCATCCCGCCTTCTATTCATCCCGAGGGCGCGCCGTATGAACTTCGCAACGCGGACCGCGCCGCCCTGGATTATGACGGGGCGAGGATCTTCAAAATCTGTGAGGCTTGGATGAACAGGAACGCGCCCGAAAAAAATCATGATCTGAATCCGCCCACTGTGGGACGCGGCAGATTGTCACGCCAAACACGTGATTTTCTATCCTACGGCGCGGGACCTGAAACGCGTAACAACCGCCTATTTGTGGCCGCCTGCGATCTGTACGGATGCAACTATCCCCAAGCCGAAGCGGAGGCCATGCTATTGCCCATTTGGTTAGGAATGGGCAAGCCGGAAAAAGAAGCGCACTCAACGATTACAAGCGCTTACTCGCAACCGCGCACACCGGCCAACCCTCACGCCTTTGACAACGTGGTTACATCGAAGCCCGCTCTAGTTGTGACCGGCGAAGAGACAAAGGGCGAATCCACCGAAGACGAACCGGCGGATTTCCCAATCACTAGCAATATGCCAGAACTTCCAAAAGTAGCCAGGCTCGATCCCACACTTGAAAAAAATGCAAAGAAGGCCGGGAAGTTTATCGGCGATTACACGTCTTTTGCGATGAGGGCCGCGCCCATGACGCCGCCTCTCTTTCACCAAACGTTTGCCCTGGCGATTCTGTCCACTGCCATAGCACGGCGCGTGTATGTTCGCGGCGGTACGGATGCAATTTACCCGAATCTCTACATTCTGCTTTCAGCCCGGTCTACTCTCTACACCAAAACGACCGGCTACAACGCGGCCTTGAAAGTGCTCGAAGCCGCTGGTTTGTCTCACCTGAATTTGCCCGATGGAATGACGCCCCAAAGTTTGATGACCGAACTCAGCAACCGGGCGCAAGATAATTTCACATCCTGGGACAAAGAAGAACAAGACGACTGGAAGCAAGAGCGCCTTTTCGCCGGTCAGCGCGCCTGGTGGGTCGATGAAGCCGCCCGCCTGCTGGCTCAATTGCAACAAAAGCATTTAGCGGAACTTGGTGACATCATGCTCAAGTTATACGAGTGCCCGACAAAAATCAAAGTCTCTACACAGATGCGCGGGCGAGAGACGGTCCGCAATGCCTATTTGACAATCTGCGGACCTACGACGCCCGCGGCCTTGCGCCCTCACCTGAAAAATAGCACCTACTGGGGCAACGGTCTATTTTCCCGGTTCCTGCTTGTCTCACCTGATACCGCTCCGGTTCGTGTGTTCTATCCAGAACCGTTTGCCATGCCTGCCAGTCTTCCGAAGCATATCAACCAATTGGCTTTTGACCGACTCGAGTTGCCGAAGGAAAGCGCGCTCGGACCTACACCGGCACCACCTGCAGTGGAGGCAAAGTTAGGGCGCGACGTGCGGCAAATGTGGGACAACTATCACGCGGCCATGTATGAACTAATTGGCAAAAAGGCTGTGGCCGAAAAGTTGGAACCCTGGTACGGACGCATTACAACGAATACGATAAAAATCGCGATGCTACTCGCCGCGTCGGATTGGGCACGCATGGCAAAAGGCAACCCGCTCGAAATCCATCCCGCTCATTGGGCGCGGGCGCAAGAGATCACTGAAGGATATCGCGCAAGCCTTCATCGGATGGTTGAAGACGCGAGTCTGCCAATTGAGTCTGAGGATGACGAACTCGCCGAAAAAATCATAGCCCGCGTGAAATCAGGAGTCCGCAACTCGCGCCGCGAACTCACCCAGGATTTACATGTCCGGGCTGGAATACAGCGACAACGGTTTGACATCATTCTCACCCAGTTGCTTGAAGATGGTGTGCTGGTTGAATACGAGGTCAAAAATGCGCGCGGTCCCAGCACAAAACGTTTGTTCTATAGAAACCCGTAGCACACTGCTAACATGTTACGTGTTACGCGTTTAAACCCGTAAACGCGTAACACGTAGCAAGCCACATCCACCTGCTACGAGTTTTTTAGTCTCATCTAAAAACGCCCAACAAAAACATACCAAACGAGAAGGATTTTTCTCAGCCATGTCACGCCAAAGCCCTGTAGTTACGCTCGAGGAAATTCCGGGTACAAAATACCCGGACCTCGCCGCGGCGCAACAGCATAGCCTGGCTGAGACGGCCTCCGATCTGACGGCAACGATCCGCGCCCTGCTTGAATCGGGCGCGCTGGTAAATCAAAACGGGCGAATCATTCCCAACCCGCAAGGATAAAAACATCATGCCAGATTACATGCCTCCCCCCTCTGCCCTTCGGCCTGGCACGTCTGTGTGGGCATACCTGAGAGATTCGGGCGGTCCCAACCAAGAGCAAAGCGTACCCCAGCAAGAGTCGGAAGTCCGCGCCTATTGCAAACGTCACGGCCTGGCGCTCACGCGAGTTTTTTCAGACGTGGGCAAATCAGGCGGAAGCGTGAATCAGCGCGTCCACTTCCTGGACATGGTAGACCTTAGCAAGGATGAAACGATCCGCCCTGCAGGGATTCTTGTCTGGAATTTTGCCCGCTTCTCTCGTGATGTGGATGACTCGGATTTTTACAAGGCAACCATCCGCAAGCGCGGCATTGCAATCCACTCTCTCACCGATCCGATTCCCGATGGTCAATGGGCGGGCGTAGTGGAAAAAATCATAGACATTGCCAACGAGGAAAAGCGGCGACAAAACTCGCGGGATGTAAAGCGCGCCCTGGAGAGTTTGGTCAAGCAGGGATACGCGCCCGGCGGCACCGCCCCGCGAGGTTACCGATCCGTGCCCGTGACAATCGGAGTCCGCGCGGATGGAAGGCCGCGCACCGTGTCAAAGTGGGAACGCGATCCCGAACTGTGGGACCTGGTAAGGCTGGCTTTTCAATTGCGCGCCGACGGCAAAACCTACGGCGAGATTGTCCGCGCCACGCGTGGAAAACTCTACAAGTCGGTCAACTGCTGGATTACGTTTTTCTCGAATAAGTCTTACCTGGGGATTGGCAAATGCGGCGATAAAGAATTTCCCGATCACCACGAAGCCGCGATAGACCTGGCAACCTGGGAGGCAGTGCAAAGAGTCCAGAAATCACACCCGCGCGCCGGGTTACGTCACCCGATGCGAGTCGCTTACCCTTCCCTGCTTTCAGGCCTGGCGCGCTGTAGCACGTGCGGCGCGGCGATGGTGTATCACGCCCAGGCCTCGCGCAACTGGCCTTACTACATTTGCGGAAAGCGTGACCGTCAAAAGACTTCCAAAAGTTGTGACGGGAGGCGCGTCAACGCTCGCAAGGTCAACGCTCTCATTCTGGACATGGTATTAAATCGGATCCTCACGCCTGATTACTTCGAGGCGCTTCTTGCAGAGATAAAAAACCAGATGACTGACACCGCCTCCCTGGAGTCTGCGATCGCTGAGAAGCGCGGCGATCTGCGCACCGTGGAAAGGGGAATCGCCAACCTGCTTGACCTAGCGGAATCGTTTGGCATGGGCGCGGCGCTCGAAAGGTTGAAACAGCGCGAGGCCGAACGATCACAACTCGCGGAAGAAATCAAAACCCTCGAAGCGCGGCGGGATTTTCAGCAAGTGGAAATCACACCCGAGGCGCTCTCCCTGGTACTGGATACCTGGCGCGTACAAATCATCACCGCCAACGCGTCCGGCGATATAGCGGCCGTTCGGAGTCTGCTTTCCCGGTTCGTGGAAAAGATAGACCTCGATTACACGACCGCGAAAATTTGGTACACTTACCCTATTGATAGCCTGAATCGCTCGCGAAATGAGTCCCTGCTTGGGGACACACAAAAAACGACGACTCTGTCGAGTCGTCGTTTTCGTTTAATGACTCCCAAACGGGAGACCGAGTTTCTCTGTTAATTGGGCATTGCTCGGCTCAACCAGGATCGTCCCATCGGGAAAAACAATGGTCGGGACGCTTCGATTCCCGTTGTTGAGTTTCCTGACGATCTGCTCGCCTTCGGAATTCTCGTCAATGTTCACATTTTCATAGGCGATTTGATGTTCATCGAGAAAACGCTTTGCGCGGCGGCAATCTCCGCACCAGTCCGTGCTGTAGACGATGATTTTGTCAGCCATAAGCCCTCCGCAGGAGAGACGCGGGCGAAGATGGAAACCTTACAAAGACTGTGGGGCGGATTGCCAATCCGCCCCACATGGCTAATCCATGAAGGAACTGTACCCGCAGTTATATTCCTTCTTCAGCGGGGTAATAACATTGGAACGCCATTCGTAATCTTCATCTTGCTTGATGAAGTAACCTTCTAATTCGGGACGGATCTCATCGAGCAATTTTCTCTCGTTCCAACGCGAGAAATGGTATGAGCGCCAGTTCGTATCGGGGCTCGCGTCAGCCTCGTAGCGGAGGCAGGTCAGAGCCGCGCCCAGTGCGTCTCGGACGGAGGCCGGTGTGGAGTCCGCGCGGAACGAAGCGACGAGGGCGGGTAACGCGTCGGCGGAGAGTTGCGTGAAGTAAGAAATGTCCAACTGGTCCGCGTCAATCGGGTCAGAACCAGAGCGGCTTGGGTTGTTGTCGAATGCGAGATTTCCGTCCAATGCACGCTGGATGTTCTGCTTGACGATGAACGCATCCACGTTCAGGATGGGGAGTGTGGCCGCGAATCCGATGGAGGCAATCAGCGCGGCGAGGGCGAACATTCGCTCACGGCGGAGGATCTCGAGCACAACCGTAGCAACGAGGAGCGCACCGAGCCAGATCATGAAAACGTGGGTGTAGGTGCGAAGTTCGGAAAATCCGTAGGCGGTTTCATACAGGACGAGGCGGCGATAGGCCGAGACGAGCATCACCAAAACAAGCAACATAATGCCGATGGAAAGTCCCGAAAAAGTTTTACGCTGTGTTTCATTTTCGCGCTTCGTCACCGCGCCTGCCACAAGGATGAGCAGGAGGCTGAAGAACGCCACCGCGATGAGTTCACCGAAGCCGCGACGCGCGTATTCGCTGTAGGTGAAGCCATCGATCTTGATGTTGGCCTGTCCGCCAAAAAAGTATTGGAACTGGATGACAACGAAGATGGCGAACAAGAGCGCCACGCTCCCCAGCACGATGGCGGACTCGGTGAAGCCGAGGAACTGTCCCAGCATGGGCTTCTGCTCGCTCAACAATTTTTCATCTTTGGATTGTGTCGCGGCGTGGAGGAAAACGCCCACGAGCAGATACGCACCGATCAGAATGTACGAGAGGCGGAAGATGTACTCGGCCAGATTGTCAATGTTCAGCCATTCGAGAAAATCCTGGAGACGCGCGTCGAAGACCGCGTCCGCAGAGGCGAGGAGCGAGGCGAAGATGGCAACGATGGGCAACGCGATCAGGATGCCGCGAATCACGGGCCAGGCGGAACGTTTGGTTTGCTCGCCGCGTTCGGCACGTTCCTCCCTGGCACTGCCTGCCAGGGCAAGTGTGCGGACCTCCGCAGAAAACGCCAGCGGTTTGACGAGCATGTTGCCGCCCAATTTAAGGAAACCTGTAACGTAGTCCCACAGGCCGTACCAGACCCAGCGTCCGCCGAGGAAAGTGATGGCAAAAACCGCCAGCAGGAAGAGAGTCAGGATGTGAGCGAGGAAGGTAGTCATCAGTTCGGCGCGGATGAAGGTGACGGTCGCGAAGAACAGGATGGGGATCAGCAACCAAAGCGCGTCGCGGGCGGGCCTGGTCTTCTCCACGCCCAGCAGGAGGTAGAGTCCACCCGCGAGGCAGAAAATTACGTAGATGGCAAAGTTGACGCCGGGCTCGTGCTCCCAGAAGAGGAAGTCGAACAGCCAGCCGAGGGCGATGGCGACGAGCCAGAGACGATTGGAATTGGCTTTCATGGAATTCTCCTCAAACGGTTTTCCGACAGGATAGTCCCGCGCGGCTTGCGGAGTCTCTCAAAGGCTATCAGGTTTGGATTTTTGATAAAATATGGCTATGAAAAACAAAATTCTTCTTGGCCTGACAGTTGGTATTTTACTCCTCTCTGCCTGCGGACTCTCTCCTGAGCAGGCCGCTTCGGCCACCGCGGCATTGTGGACGCCGACCGCCACAGAAACTCTCACCGCGACACCCACGCTCACATTTACTCCCACGTTGACTCTGACTCCCACTATTACACTGACGCCCACCGAGACGCAAACACCTACCATCACGCCCACGCCAACCTTCGCCTTCCCCACGGTGATGGTCAACGCGCAGGCGCATTGCCGCTATGGGCCGTCCACCGCGTATCTCCACGCGGCGGATTTGTATCCTGGCGACACAGGCTCGGTACGCGGACGCTTCCAAAACAGCCAATGGCTCCACGTCAAATTCGACAAACTGAGTTACTTCTGCTGGGTTGCGCCTTCGGTTGTGGAAGTGGTTGGCGACATCACCACACTGAACTACGCGTCGGTCAACCTGCCGGGGCCGAGCACGTTGTACAAGCCTCCGCAAAACGTGCGCGCCACCCGAAGCGATGTGCTGGTCACCATCACATGGGACATGGTCAACATGACCGAAGATGACGACCGCGGCTATTTCCTCGAACTGTACGTTTGCCAGGGCGGGCGCTATCTCTGGTTCACCGCCGCGCTCCCGTCGAAAACGGAGACCAGTTACACAGTCAAGGATGAAGCGGGGTGCGCGCTCCCTTCCAGCGGACAACTGTACGCGGTCGAGAAACACGGCTACACCCGCCCCGTCATCATTGACTGGCCCTAAAAGATGAGAGTTCGCTAATTCGGTGTATTGACATCCAATTTGAAGTGTGCGATACTGCGATCATCATTCGGGGGGATTCACATCGAACGCCATCCTATGAAAGGAGGAGGTGATGTCCATGGATAGTAGTAAGCAACCCCGCGCTGTGGCATCCCTCCTCAAGTAGGCCAGGACGCCACAGCGCAAACAGGCGCCGCTCATCTTCGGAAGGGCGGCGTCCTGTTTTCTGGCGATATAATCCAGACGAGGAAATAAGAAAACCATGCCCGCGTTCACATCCCCTCCCAATGTGCAACAATTCCAATCCCTCGTGTGGGACCTCGTGCGACGCATCCCGCGCGGACGGGTGGCGACGTACGGCCAGATCGCGCTGATGCTCCCTCCGCCTCCCGGCGTGGACGTGGAGGCGTACCGCGCCTTCGGGCCGCGCTGGGTGGGCGGGGCGATGGCGAACTGTCCCGACGATGTGCCGTGGCAGAGAGTGATCAACTCGAAGGGAGAGATCAGCCCGCGCCCGGGCGCGGGACGTCAACGCGAATTGCTGGAAGAGGAGGGAGTGCTCTTCAACGAGAAGGACCGCGTGGACTTGAAGAAGTTCGGCTGGACGGGGAGTGACGAAGAACCAAAACAGCCAAGTTTGTTTTAAGAAACAAGATGGAATCCCCAAGTTCTACATACGGAAAACAAAAAAACCTGGATGCAACACTTCCAGATTTTTTTACTGATAACCGCCCACTTTTCACTGTTCACTGAAAACTAATCTAATGCTTGTGCCCATTCTTCTTGGGACAAAAATGTCCCTCGGGCTCCATCGGCTGGCCGCACTGTGGACAGATCGGTCGTCCGCGTGAGACCACGTCCGCGCCCCAGCGAGAGAGGGCGCGCAGTTGAGAGCGCGAACACCAGAAGCGCGTCACCGCCGCGGATTCGGGGTCCTGCTCCTCGGTCAGCAGTTCGCGGACGATGATGACAACGAGGTCGCGCGACTGGTCGTAGCCCAGTCCGATCTCGCCCACGCGGAAGAGCGGATCCACAGGCGGGTGGATGTGCATCTTCTCCTCGGCATATTCGTGCGAGGCCTCGCCCAGGTTCGGGTTCTGACGCGCCACGTCCGCGAGGAATTGTTCGATGCCAATGGTAAGCGATTGCAACTGCGCTTTTTCGATCAACACCGTGGTGGGAGGCTGTCCCTTCTCCCAACCCTGCATATAAAAGACACGCTGGCCGGGCTGGCCAATTGCATCGGCAGTGATGTGTTCGCAGGGATCAAGATCAACCTCAAAACGTGGGGGCATGGCGTGAGTATACCAGATGAGAAAACAACGTTATCCCCCGAAGTAATTTTTTGCCACGGATCTCACGAATGAACACGGATTACTTAAAAATCCGTGAAAATCTGTGTAATCCATGGCGGGTTTTTGAATTTTCGAGTTCTGTTGCTAATCCGCAGTGACGGTCGCGGGGATAAGACGGTGCATCCGCAGGCGGCTTTCCTCGGCCAGGTGGGCGATCTCCTCCATCAGTTGAATGGACGCCTCGGCCACTTGCAAGCGGTCATCAGGATCGCCCAAAAAATACATCGGCTCGCCGACCGTGAGTTGATACGGCCCCGTCAGATACCAGTAGCCATCCGATGCTTCCCCGCCCGTGATGCGGCTGGAGATGCGGACGTTTTTCTCGCGCGGATAATAGATGCCCACCGGGATGATCGGCGCGCCGGTCAACATGGCAAGGCGCACCGCTCCAGGACGGGCGGGGAGATGTCCGCCTTCCTGCGGGCTGATATGCCCCTCGGGGAAGATCGCCACCGTCTCATCCAGTTCGAGGCGTACGCGGGCCTCATCCAGCGCGTCGCGTCCACTGCCAGGCACCACGGGAATCTGTCCGCAACGGCGCAACAGGTCGCTGAACAGCGGAACCGTGAACGCCTTGCCTGTAATGAGGATGCTGATCTCCATTTTGGTAAGCAGGGGAATCACGAACGGGTCTGTGCAGGAAGGATGGTTTGCCGCGACCAATTTTCGCCCCGCAGGCAGGGGAGCGCGCCAATGAACACGCATTTTAAAAAGCAATTGGGCATAAGCATGGATGGCCGTTCTCGCCAACCGATACAGGAATTTATTTCGCATCTCGCCTCTTGTTCCAAAAGTCTGCCTATTGTAACCCCGACAAGCCAGTAACGTGACAGCCATTTTGATATACTTGCGCCATCCCATTTTGAGAGAACCAAATGCTGAAAGCCCTCATCTTTGACTTTGACGGACTCATCCTCGATACCGAAACCCCCGAAGTGGATGTTTGGCAAGCCATCTTCCGCGAGCACGGACACGAACTGCCCGTGGACGAGTGGGCGAAGACCATCGGCGGATACGGCATTTCCACCTACGACGCCGCGGCGCATCTCGCGGGACTGACGGGGCGGGACGCCGCGTCCCTGCGCGCACGCTATCGCCGCGAATCAGACGTTCTTATCCACGCCAGCCCCATTCTGCCTGGGGTGATGGATCTATTGACGGAGGGGAAATCGCGCGGAATGCGACTCGCCGTCGCTTCGAGTTCGCCGCACTCCTGGGTGGACTCGCATCTTTCCCGACTTGGGCTCGCGGACCGTTTCGACCGCGTCCTCTGCTCGGAGGATGTCGCGCCTGGCAGGACCAAGCCAAACCCAGACCTGTTCCTGTTGGCGCTGGAGCGTCTCGAGGTCCAGAAAGAGGCGGCGGTCGTCTTCGAAGATTCACCCAATGGAGTCCGCGCCGCGAAGTCCGCAGGCATCTTCGTGGTGGCAGTCCCCAACCCGCTGACGATCCGCCTCGGCGTGAACGGCGCCGATTGGATGGTGAAGTCACTGGCAGAGGTATCGCTGAATGAATTGGAGAAAAGGCTATCCGCCAAATAAGGGGGCCAGGACACCGAGGATAATTCCGATCACCGACGCAGCAATGCCGACCAGCGTCCCCCACAACCCGATGCAGGTGGGGAGCACGAACACGACAACGATGAAGAGGATAATCCAGACTTTGGCTTTCGAACTGACGCGCGCCACCCTGGCCTGGTTGACCATCTCCTCGGGCGGATGCACGTCGCTCCCGCAAAACTGACAGGGAACGGTGTCGCCTTCGCCCGCGTACTCGTTCACGCCGCCGCAGTTGGGACAGTTGAATTTGCTCGCCATTTATAAATCTCCTCATTCGGGATACCGAATTATATACCCAGCGCAGGCGTTGCCGGTACTTGTGTGGCTCCCGCTTGTTTCCGTGTATACTTAAACCATGCTCCTCACCATTGACCTCGGCAATACCAACCTGACCATCGGCCTCTACGAAGGCGAGACGCTCGTCCATCACTGGCGGCTCGCCACCGAAGACGCGCGCATGCCCGACGAATACGGACTGCAACTCCTCGGCCTGCTGACTCACGTGGGCAAGACTCCCGCCGACCTGACGGGAATCTGTCTCGCCTCAGTCGTCCCGCCGTTGACCACGCGCGTGGCGCAGGCGTGTACGGAATATCTTGGTAAGGGCGGGGGCCCCCCGCCCCTCCTGATCGTGGACGCGGGCGTCAAGACGGGCATCAAAATCCGCTACGAAGACCCGCGCGCTGTCGGCGCGGACCGTGTAGCGGACGCGGTCGCTGTCCACACGCTCTACGGCGGTCCCGCCTGCGTGATAGATTTCGGCACCGCAACCACTTTCAACGCCGTCACCGCCGACGGTCAATATCTCGGCGGGGCGATCACCGCGGGCATCAACCTCGCGGCCGACGCGCTCTTCACGCACACCGCCAAACTTGCCCGCGTCGACATCCAGCGCCCGCCATCGGTCATCGGCCGCAACACCGTCCACGCCATGCAATCGGGTCTGCTCTTTGGTTACGTCAGTATGGTCGAAGGCATGGTTGCCCGCTTCCGCGCCGAACTCGGCAAGGATATGAAAGTCGTCGCCACGGGCGGCTTGGCCGAGATCGTCGCCAAAGAGACCGACATCATTCAAATCATCGCCCCGTGGTTGACGCTCGACGGCCTGCGGATCATTTGGGAAATGAATTGCTAATCCCCTGAATTTCAGAAATATCGGGTCAATTCTTTAGCCACAGATTTACCCTTCGGGTACGATGTCACGGATTACACGGAAATTAAATTCAAATCTGTGAAAATCTGTGTCATCCGTGGCAAAAAAGAATCTGAATTCCGACTATAATACCCCCCACTAACTCGGAGACAACCCAATGAAACGCATCATCCTCTTTACCATCTTCGCATCTCTCCTCCTCGCCGCATGTGGTACCTCCTCTGCAGCGGGACCAGAAAAAGCCGTCGAAGCCTACCTCACCGCTCTTAACGAAAAAGACGCCACGCGCCTCTCCACCCTCTCCTGCGCGGATTGGGAAGCCACTGCCCTGATGGAACTCGATTCCTTCCAAGCGGTCAGCACCACGCTCGAAGGCCTCTCCTGCGCGCAGACGGGAACTGACGGCGCCAATGCCCTCGTCACCTGCCAGGGCAAGATCGTCGCCAGTTACAATGGCGAGTTGCAGGAATTCGACCTCTCTGCCCGCACCTACATCGCTGAAAATTCCACCGGGGAGTGGCTCGTGTGCGGCACGCAATAGAACGCCTCCTCTCGCGTGAGAACCGCTGGGCGCTCGCCATCGCCGCGCTGCTCGTCCTGCTCACCATCCTCACCGCCAGCGCCGCGCCGCTCTGGATCTATCAGGGCTTCTAAATGACCCTGCCTCTCATCGCCATCTTCGGCGCGCTGACCCTGCTCGCCGCTTTCCTCTCAGACCGCATCCGCGGTCTTTTTCTGTTTACACTCAGCATCCTCGCCGTTTACGCGCTGCAGCCCGCGCTGCCGATTCGTTATCTCGACTTCTGGCTTCCGACTGCCGCGCTCGGACTCGCGACCGTCTTTTGGATTTCCCTTCGTGGGGCGGATTGGCAATCCGCCCTACAACGTGACAACCTCCTGTCCGCCGCGTGGATGGGACTCCTCATCCTGACTCTTGCCCTCACGCGTTTCCTGCCCTCGTTGAATTCGCTTCTGACTCCCTCGACGCCGCCGCGCCTCGAGCTGGTTTTCGCGGCGCTTTTAGTGGTCACTACCCTCGCCGCGTTGACGGGACGCGTCCGCTTCGGGTGGGTCCACGCGGTCGGGTTGGTAGCGCTCATCGTCCTGCTGGCCGTTCTAAAGTCGCCAGAAGCGTCGCTGTGGATGGCGAAAATGCTCAGGCTGGCGAACGGTCAAAGCGCAGAGACAGCCTCCAGTTTCGACATCCGCTGGCTGGGAATTTCCTACATCACCTTTCGTTTCATCCACACATTGCGCGAACGTCAGATGGGAACGCTTCCCGAAGTTTCCCTGCGCGAATATGTAACGTACATTTTCTTCTACCCCGCACTCACCGCTGGCCCGATCGACCGTCTCGAGCGATTCGTCAAGGACTTGCGCACTTCCTTCAAACCCACGCAGGACGATTGGACAGTCGTCGTCCAGCGCATCGGCCTCGGCCTCTTCAAAAAATTTGTCCTCGCCGACTCGCTCGCGCTGATGGCCTTGAACGCGCAAAACGCCGACAAAGTGCAGTCCACTGGCTGGGCGTGGATTCTGCTCTACGCCTACGCCTTGCAAATTTTTCTCGATTTCAGTGGTTACACGGATATCGCCATTGGCATGGCGCGCATGGTGGGAATCCGTTTGCCCGAAAATTTCAATTCACCTTATCTGCGCGCGAACATCACACAATTCTGGAACAACTGGCACATGACGTTGACGCAGTGGTTCCGTGCCTATTTCTTCAACCCGTTGACGCGCTCCCTGCGGACGCGCAAATTTCCCATCTGGAGCGTGATCTTCATCACCCAACTCGCCACGATGATTCTCATCGGCCTCTGGCATGGTGTAACGGTCAACTTCGTTATCTGGGGCATCTGGCAGGGACTCGGACTCTTCATCCATAACCGCTGGTCCGACGCGACCCGCGCCCGTGTGGGCGAATGGGCATCCACGACGCTTCGTCAGAACATGTTGAATGTGCTCGGCATTCTTCTTACCTTCCATTTTGTCGCGCTAAGTTGGGTCTGGTTCGTCCTGCCCGCGCCTGCGTTGGCGGTTCAATTTTTCGCGCGGTTGATTGGAATGTGATCATGAAAAATTTTCCCCCATCCAAATCTCAACGCGAATTCCGCGAATGGGCGAATGACGCGAATATCATTGTTTTTCATTTGCAAAATTCGCGTCATTCGCGTTAAAAAATCCTTGTCATGAACGAATCTTTCAATCTCTTCCGCGCGCTTCTCAAAGGATTGGCGATTTATCTCCTGATTGTCCTTTTGTTCACCTTGCCGCTTCCCAACCTGGGCGGACTCTCCGCGTACAACAGCCTCTTCCCCGGCCGCCCGCGCCTGCCGTTCGGCGAGAATCCCGCCGAAGCTTACAACTTCAGCCTCTACAATCTCGACGCCATGTTCGCCTCGCACGAGATCGCGGCTGGGCCCAAACCCGCAGACGAATTCCGCGTCCTCGTTATCGGCGACTCGTCCGTGTGGGGGACTCTCCTCCGCCCCGAAGAGACTCTCAGCGGACAACTCAACGCGTCCGCACCGACCTATTGCGGGAAGCAAGCGCGCTTCTACAACCTCGGTTATCCCACCATCACCGTCACCAAAGATGTGATGATGATTGACTACGCCGCGCGTTACCAGCCTGACCAGATCATCTGGCTCACTTCGTTGGAGGCGTTTCCCCTCGACAAACAACTCGATACGCCCCTCGTCGCCAACAACGCTGAGACGATTGACGCGCTTATCGAAAAATATGACCTGCCTCTCGACCCAAATGATGCGTCCCTCATCCGCCCCGATTTTTGGGACAGGACTCTCATCGGTCAGCGCCGCAATCTCGCCGACCTCCTCCGTCTGCAACTCTATGGCGTGCAGTGGTCTGCCACGGGCATTGACCAAATTTACCCGCCCTACCCCGCGCCACAAACTGACTTTGCCGACGGCGACGACAAATTCCACAACCTGCGTCCGCCACTTGACCCGTCCGCACTCGCGTTTGAAATCCTCGCCGCAGGGATGAATCACAGTCCCGCGCCCATCCTGCTGGTAAATGAGCCTATCCTGATAAGTGACGGCGTCAACAGCCACATCCGCTATAATTTCTTCTATCCGCGTTGGGCCTACGATTCGTTCCGCGACCGGCTCAAGGTCCGCGCGGAGGCGGAAGGCTGGAACTACCTCGACGCGTGGAACATCATCCCGCCCAGCGAGTTCACCAACAGCGCCATCCACCTGACTCCCGCGGGCGAGAACCTGCTCGCGCAAACCATCCTCGCCGCGCTCCAACCGAGTTGTCCATGAAACGTTTCCTTATAATCCTGACCCTGATGGTATTGACGGGTTGCGCGCCGACCGCGACGCCTCTCCCAACCCAGACTTCCGAAATCTCAGAGACTTCGGAAGTCTCCCCCTCCCTCACGCCCGTCGCACCAACGGATACCCCGCCTCCCACCTCCACCGAGGCCGTGCTCCCGCCAACGGCCTCCGCCACACTCGCCCCCGACGCGTGGATGCAGATACCCGTCGTGCCGACGGCCGTCAGTGACCGCGCCCGCTTCATTTACCAGCGCGGCCTCGAAATGGGACGCGACCCGCACAAGTTCTCCAAGGTCGGCGATTGCCAGAATGTCGAATCATATTTTCTGGCGGTCTTTGAAACGCCCGAAGAATATTCCCTCGGCGAAGCAAATGCCTACCTGAGCGAGACCATCGAGTACTACCAGGGCTCATTCTCCCGCGACTCGCTGGCCGTCAAAGGTGGGTTCAACGTGGCCGCCATTCTCTCGCCCCTGCGCGCAGACCCTGAGAAATGCCAGAAGAACGAATCGCCATTGGACTGTGAACTGAACGCATGGAATCCCAGCATTGCCCTCGTCAGCCTGGAGGAGTGGTGGGAGGATCGTCCCGCCGAAGATTACGCCAATTACATGCGCCTCGCCGTGGATGACGCCATCTCGAAAGGCGTGCTACCCATTCTTGCCACGCGCGCAGGCAACACGCCGAAAGTGCTGGCGCTCAACGCCGCCATCGCGCAGGTCGCGTACGAGAATGACATCCCGCTCTGGAATTTCTGGCTCGCCATTCAGCCTCTCCCCTCCCACGGCCTCAGCCCCGACGGATTCCATCTCACCTTCGCCCGCAATTTCTTCGACGATCCCCTCCGCATGCAAAGTGCCTGGCCTTGGCGCAATCTCACCGCCTTGCAAACCCTCCATGCCGTGCGCGTCGGCATCGAGTCCACCACACCTTAAGACATGAAACGATTTACCTTATTGGTCTTCATTCTGACATTGACTCTCGCAGGATGCACCTCCGCGCCTCTCGCATCTCCCTCCCCCGCGCCTGTTTCCTCCACCTCGACTCTCCCCTCCCCGACATCTTCTCCCTCCACCACCGACACTCCCGTACCTGACACGGCCATCCCTGACACCGAAACACCTCATCCCACCGCCACCCTCGCCCCCGACGCGTGGATGCAGATGCCCGCCATCCCCTCCGTCAGTGACACGGTGCGGGCCATCTACACGCGCGGATTGGAAATGGGACGTGACCCGCATCGCTTTTCCAAGGCGGGCGATTGCGAAAGCACCACAGGCTGGTACCTTGCCGAGTTCGACCGCAAACCAATCACCTACCGTCTCGGCGAACAATACGATTATCTCCAAACCACCATAGACTACTACGCGGGTTCTTTCCTGCGCGAGAGCGTGGCCGTGCGCCGCGGCGCCAACACATCCTCCCTGCTGACGAGTCTCTGGGCCGATCCGACGCAATGCGAAGCAGGCGAATCGATGCTGGCCTGTGAATATCGTCTGCACAATCCATCCCTCGCGCTGATCGCCGTCGGCTCCAACGATGCCTTCGGCGTGGACGACTTTGAAGCGCAGATGCGCGCCATCATCGAATACACCATCTCGCAGGGAATCGTTCCCGTGCTCAGCACCAAAGCGGACAACATCGAGGGCGATCACCGCATCAACGCCATCCTTGGCCGTCTCGCCTACGAATACGACATTCCCCTCTGGAATTTCTGGCTGGTCGTCCAGCCGCTTCCCAACCACGGCCTGCAAACGGACGGAGTCCACCTCACCTTTGGCGGCAACATCTTCGACGATCCCTTCCGCATGGAAAAAGCCTGGCCCTGGCGCAACTTGACTGCGTTGCAAGTCCTCGATGCCCTCCGCGTTGCGCTGGAATCTTCAGCGCCCTAACCACCATTCTCCATCCTCCATTTTCCACTTCATGAAATCTTTAACATTCATCCTCCTCACCCTCTCCGTCATCATCACGGCCTGTTCCTCCGCGCCCACCCCTCCCAACCCGACACCTGACACTGGAACACCTGACACTCAACCACTTGACACCGCGACGCCCATCAGCGACGCGACCGCCACAGTCGCCGCTCCCCGCCCAAATGTGAGTCCGACGCCTGATCTTCGTCTCGATCCCGCCAAATGGCAGGAGTGGCCTGTCGTCCCGCAGATCAGCGGCCGCGCCCTTGAAATCTATCAACGCGGCCTCGCCCTCGGCAACGACCCGCGTCACTTCTCCAAGATCGGCGATTGCCAGAGCGTCCCCGCTTCGTTCTTCGGCATCTACGAGACTGACCGCTACTCTTTCGCATCCGAATACCAATACTTGCAGGAGACGGTGGATTTCTACCAGGGCTCGTTTGCGCGTGAGGGCGAATCGGTGCGCGGCGGGTTCAACACCTCGTCGGTGCTGTTGCCGTTTTGGGCCAACGCCGAAGTCTGCCAGCCCGGCGAAAGCCCCATGGCTTGCGAAAATCGCATCCACAATCCGAGCGTCGTCATCATCAGCCTTGAGGTCTGGTTCGAAGGCCGCACCGCCGACGTGTACGAAAAATACCTGCGCCAGATCATCGAGTTCAACATCGAGCAGGGCACGCTCCCCATCCTCGCCACCAAAGCCGACAACGTCGAGGGCGACCACAGCATCAACCGCGCCATCGCCCAACTCGCCTACGAATACGACCTGCCGCTCTGGAACTACTGGCGCGCCGTTCAGCCCCTGCCCAACCACGGCCTCGATCCCACCGACCCGACAGGCTTCCACCTCAACGTGGACGGCTGGAACATGCGCTCGTTCTCCGCATTGCAGGTGTTGGACGCGGTGCGACGCGCGACCTCCAATTTGACCGCCAACGGGACCGCGCTCGCGACGCCCACCTCCTCGACGATTTCCCCATCCGCCTCGTTCACGCCTGGACCTGTGGCGGGCTTGCCCTTCTCGAGCATGACTCCCGCCTCCGCGGATTCTGCTCCCGCCTCCCTCCTGTTCGGATTCTCCACCCGCGCGGGAAGTGAACTTACCTCCGCAGGAATCTTCCAAGGCAACCTTAATGGACAGAATTGGCTCGCCCTCGCCGAATCGGGTTTCGCCATCCTCGATCATTCCGCCTCTAGCCTCCTCGCCGCGCAGGGACAGAATCTCTACTTGATAAAAGACTCGCAACGCACACTTCTCACCGATAAACTTCTCTCTGACACAGGCCAGCCTGCCAACTTCCTCGCGGATGGGAGCATAGTGGCAATCTTAAAGACCGAAACTGGGAATCAACTTGTCATCTTTGCCGATGGCGCGCCGCAGATCATCTCTGTGGAAAAGACTCCGCAAACTCTCTATCCCAGCCGCGACCCTAATCATCTCTACTGGGGCGCGGGCGATCAAACCTTTGCCACCGCACTGTCCAATTTCGCTTCGACCGCACTGCCATACACAAGTCATCCTGCCTTCGCCGCAGACGGCAAAATGGCTTTCTTGGACCGCGACGCCACGGGACAGAATCAACTCACCCTCGTCAACGGCACCGAGACGCAGACACTTCCCCTCTTCGGCAACCGCCTCGTGGACATGGAATGGTCACCCGATGGCTCCACGCTGGCCGTCAGCGTTGCCAACGTCAGCGACTACTCGGGACTGATACTCGCCTCGAAGTTGTACTTCGTCACCTGGCCTGCCAGCCTGGACGAGGTGCTGGCCATCACCGACCAGAGCGTCGAGCAAATCACCTGGTCGCCTGACGGGAAATCCCTGCTTCTGGTTACACGTCAAATCGCGGACGTGCAATATCGCATCCGTTTTTCCGTGATCAATGTGTCCACGCAAACCCAAGTCCCCGCGCTGGGGTTTGACTGGGTGAGCGAGTCGTACTTGTTGCTCCAACCCGTTTTCTGGTTGCCATGAGGAACTTGTCACAGCGGAAGAGAGTCATAGCCTAAAGGAGACACGTATGAAAAAACCTCTTCTGCTTTCCGCCATTTGCTTCCTCTTTGCCGCCTGTGCGCCGCGCATCGACCCATCCATCACCAGCGGCGTGCGCGGACAGGTGCTCCTCGGTCCGACCTGCCCCGTGATGCGGATCGACAATCCCTGCCCCGACGAGCCGTATCAGGCCAAATTGACAGTGCTCAGCCTCGACGGTCAGGTGATGACGCGGGCCGCGTCCGACGCGGAAGGCAATTTCGAGATCAAACTTCCCGCAGGCGATTACATCCTGCATGCCGAAAATCCCGAAGGCCAGGCGCTTCCCTATGCCGACGATACGGAATTCACCGTCGTTGCTGACGAATTCACAGAGATTGAAATCCATTTTGACAGCGGCATCCGATAACTCGTAGGGGCGGACCTGCGTGTCCGCTTTAAAAAATTGAGGAGGCGCGGGTGAAAAAGATTCTCTCGATCAGTGTGGGTTCATCCTCGCGTGACCACACCGCGCGGCACACCTTCCTTAGCGAGGAGTGCGAAATTTCCCGTCAAGGCACAGACGGCGACTTCGAAAAAGCCATCCAGCGTTACGCCGACCTCGACGGCAAAGTGGACGCGTTCGGTGTCGGCGGGCTGGAGTTTTACCTCCGCATTGACCAGAAACGCTGGTATTTCCGCGATGTGGCTCGCATCCGCCGCGTGGTGATGGTCAGCAAGATCGGCGACGGCAACGGGGTGAAAGGGATTTTGGAACGCCGCGCTTTTCAGGCCCTCGAAAAACATCTCAACGAAAAAGAGAACAAGACCCTCCAGGGCATGCCCGCCCTCATCACCACCGCCGTGGAACGTTTCGGCATGGCCGAAGCGATGATGGACGCGGGTCTCGACCTGACCTTCGGCGATTTCATGTTCGCACTCGGCCTGCCAATCGCCGTGCGGAAGGTATCCACCGTGCGCCTGCTTGGACATTTGCTCCTGCCCATCATCACGCAGATGCCTTTCTCGTGGTTCTATGCGCTCGGCTCCGAGCAGGACAAGCCTCCGCAACCCAAGTGGGACAAATACTACAAACAGGCCACTGTCCTCGGCGGCGACTTCATCCAGATTCGACAGTACATGCCCAATGACCTGGCGGGCAAGATCATTGTCACCAATACGACTACATCGAAGAACGTGGATGAGTTGAAGAAACGCAATCTGCACATCCTCGTCACCACCACGCCGCGGCTGGAAGGACACAGTTTCGGCACCAACGTGATGGAAGCCACGCTCCTCGCGCTGATGGACAAGCCGCAATCCGAAGTCACCGACAAAGACTTCCTCGATCTGATCGAGCAGATTCCGTTAGAGCCGAATATTGAAGTGTTGAATCCGTAATCTCGCATCCGTCCTTGCGAGGAGCGAATGCTTCGACTTCGCTCAGCACAGGCTCCGTGAGCGACGAAGCAATCCCTGCACCGACGAGTAGATTGCTTCGAAAAGAACGCCCTCACAATGACGATAAACATCATCCTTGACATCCCGCCGTTTTTGCAGATAATTCAAGCCAACAGGCGAGCCAATCAAAGGCAATGACAGAGGAAAGTAGGCTGGCGGACTCCGCCAGAGAGGCGCAAGACAAGCTGAAACTTGCGCTCGGTCGAACCCAGTCGAAGTTCCCTCTCGAGCCGTTCGGGGGAAGGCGTGTCACGTTTCAAGTTCCACGTGCCACGTTGTGTAGTCCGAACCGTGACTCCGACGTTAGAAGGAGAGCCGATGATTGTCGGCGATAAGTGGATTGAGAGCCTTAAATGGCGATTGCAATCAACTTGGGTGGTACCGCGGGAACCGTCTCCCGTCCCATTTGTGGACGGGAGTTTTGTTTTCAGGAGACACCATGAACCAGATTTTTTTGTGGATTGCCGTGATTCTGTGCGCGCTGTACGGAGCCTTGACCGCTTTTGCGGGATTGGGACAAGTTAGAGCCAAAAAAATCCAAGCCTGGGCAGCGTGGGGAATGGTATTTTGTGGCTTGATGGTGATAACATCTGCGGTGCTAATTCTGTTCAACATTGATTTCGCACTTTGGGTGTTGTTGATCGGGTTGGTTGGAATCCATGCCATTGCGATAAACAACGGATATAGGATGTTCGGCAGAATCAATCCGTCTCATCATTTGGCAAGGCTGGTTGTATCGATCATATTGCTTGGATTAACGTATCTGGGCATGAAATAATTCTGGAGGCACGTATGTCAGATCAATTGAACGACATCGAGAAAGCCGCGCTGGACGCGCTGGACGCGGTCACATCCGAGGACGCGTTGCAGGCGTGGAAGACCGCTTACATCGGGCGCAGTTCACCGCTCATGCTGGTCTTTGCGGGGTTGGGCAAACTTTCCAAAGAGGAGAAGCCCGTTGTGGGTCAGGCTGCGAACCGGGTCAAGGTGGCGCTGGAGGCCGCGTTCGAAGAGCGGACAAAGGCCGTCAAGGACGCGGCGTTGGCCAAGTCGCTGGAAGAGGAACAACTGGATGTGACTCTGCCTGGACGTCCCGCGCCGCGCGGGCGGTTGCATCCCTCCACCGTCCAGTTGCGCCGCGTGCTCGACATTCTGGCGGAGATGGGCTTTCAGGTCTACACCTCGCGTGAAGTGGAGACGGATGAGTACAACTTCCAATTATTGAACTTCCCGCTGCATCATCCCGCGCGCGAAATGCAGGACTCGTTTTACATCGAGGCCGAGGGCCGCGGCGATAATCCAATATTGCTACGTACACAAACATCGCCGGGACAACTGCGTGCCATGCGCGAATACGCGGCCACGAATCCGCAGAATCCGCCGCCGATCCGCATTGCATCGCCAGGCATGTGCTATCGCTACGAGCAGATCACGGCGCGCTCGGAGATCCAATTCAACCAGGTGGAGGGACTCGCCGTCGGCGAGAACATCACCTTCGCCGACCTGAAAGGCACGCTGACCGACTTCGCCCGCCGCATGTTCGGACAGCATGCCCGCGTCCGCTTCCGCGCCGACCACTTCCCGTTCACCGAACCCTCCGCCGAAATGGACGTGGAGTGTTTCGTTTGCGGCGGCAAGGGTTGCTCGGTCTGCAGGCGTTCGGGCTGGCTGGAGATTCTCGGTTGCGGCATGGTGCATCCCAACGTGCTGATGAACGGCGGCTATGACCCGAAGCGTTACACAGGCTTCGCCTTCGGCATGGGACCCGAACGCCAGGCCATGCTGCGTTACCGCATCGAAGACATCCGTTACTTCTGGGGTAACGATGTCCGATTCCTTGGGCAGTTCTAGATTTATTACCGCGAAGAACGCAAAGAGCGCAAAGAAGAAAGATGAAAGAATCTTGGCGCACTTAGCAAGCTTAGCGGTTCAATAAAGGAAGTGAATTATGAAGTTACCTCTTTCATGGCTTAAAGATTACATGGACATTGACGGTTTATCCGTCGAGGACATCGCTCGCACATTGACGTTCGGCGGACTCGAAGTGGAGGAAATTCGCTACGCGGGCTGGCCGATGTCCGCGAGTGGCGCAAAGGATATGCACTCCAGCCAACGGCACGAGTTCAAAACTGAAGGCATTGCATGGGATCGCGAGAAAATCGTCGTCGCGGAGATTCGCGAGGTCATGCCGCATCCCAACGCGGACAGGTTGACCCTGTGCGATCTGTACGACGGCACGCAACAGCACACCGTCCTGACGGGTGCGCCGAACCTGTTCGACTACAAGGGCAAGGGCAAACTGCCCAAGCCGCTTAAGGTCGCCTACGCCAAGGAAGGCGCGACGATTTACGATGGTCACGCAGAAGGCCTGGTGCTGACCATGCTCAAGCGCGCTAAGATTCGCGGCGTCGAGTCGTACTCGATGGTCTGTTCCGAAAAGGAACTCGGCATCAGCGAGGAGCACGAAGGCATCATCTTCCTCGACGATGACGCGCCCGTTGGGATGCCTCTCGCCGATTACATGGGCGACGTGGTGCTGGATGTGAAGATCAATCCCAACATGGCCCGCTGCGCGAGTGTGCTGGGAATCGCGCGGGAGTTGGCGGCGTTGCTTAAGAGAGACCTCCGAAGTCTCGGAGACTTCGGAGGTCTGAAAGCCAAAGGCGACTTCGCGACGATCGAGATCACCGACCCAACGCTCAATCCGCGTTTCGTTCTCGGCCTTGTACGCGACGTTGTAATCAAACCGAGTCCGTATCACGTTCAGCGTCGACTCAAAATGGTCGGCGTGCGTCCAATCAACAACATCGTGGACGCCACCAACTACGCCATGTTCGAACTCGGCGAGCCTCTGCACGCCTTTGACTATGACGTGCTCAAAGAACGCGCGGGCAAGAAGCCTGTCAAGATTCTCACCCGCGTCGCGAAGGATGGCGAAAAACTCACAACCCTCGACGGTGTGGAGCGCACACTCACTTCGATGAACGTGCTCGTCTGCGACGAAAAGGGCGCGCTCTCCCTCGCGGGTGTGATGGGTGGAGCGGAAAGTGAAGTCTACGACGCGTCGAAGGAAGTACTTGACGCGAAAGGCATTGAGACCAAAGAAGGTCAACCGACAATAGGCAAGGCCAGTGTGCGCGGCAAGAGCACCGTCAACGTTTTGCTTGAAGGCGCGGCGTGGAACTTCATCAACATCCGCCGCACGGCGCGGCAACACAACCTGCCATCCGAAGCCTCCTTCCGATTCTCGCGCGGCGTCCACCCCGCGATCGCGGACAAAGGCGTGAGTCTCGGACTCAAACTGATGGCCGAGTGGAGCGGCGGAACCGTCGCGCCAGGCCTGGTGGACAGTTACCCGCTGCCCCCGAAGGATCCGACCGTCGACGTCACCACGCGCGATGTCAAGCGCATCCTTGGCATCGAGTTGTCCGCGCAGCAGATCGCGGAACTCCTCAGCCGCGTCGAGTTCGAATGCAATGTTAAAGGCGAGACCGTCACGGTCACCACCCCGCCCTATCGAATGGACATCGGTGAAGGGGTCGTCGGTCTCGCGGACGTGCTCGAGGAAGTCGCGCGCCTTTATGGCATCGAGAACATCCCCACCACCAACATGGCCGACGCGCTCCCGCCGCAAGTCGGCAACCCCGTCCACGAGTGGGAGGAGCGTCTGCGCGACCTGCTCATCAGCGTCGGTCTCACCGAGGTCGTTTCGTATCGCATGACCTCCGCCGAAAAAGAGTCGCGCTTGCTCTCTGGTGGGTCTGAGACCCACCAGCAAATCGAATACGTCCGCATCGCCAACCCCATCACGCCCGAGCGCAACGTTCTACGCCGCAGTCTGCTGGCCTGCGTGCTCGAAGCCGCCGAGAAAAATGTCCGCGCCGAGTCGCTGGCGTTGTTCGAGATCGGCGCCATCTTCCTGCCGCACAAAAATGAATTGCCCGACGAGCCGCGCAAACTCGCCCTCGTGATGACGGGACGCCGCATCGCCTCCGCCTGGGATGTAAAAGACTCGCCCGCCTACGATTTCTACGACATGAAGGGACGCATCGAACTCCTGCTGGCTGGCTTGCAACTCTCGAACGTTTCCTACGCCCCGCCCGCTGCCCTCCCGAAAAAGCATCGGGACGATGTGAGCGCAGTCGAAGGGCAGGTGTATCATCCTGGAAAATGTGCCGAGATCAAAGTCGGTGACAAAGTGGTCGGTCAGTTCGGCGAGATCCATCCGCTCGTCAAGGAACGCTACGAGTTGGGCGCGTCGCCCGTCCTCGCGGCGGAATTCGATCTCGCCGCGCTGATGTCCGCCCAAAGCGGATTCTCCCTCACGCCCGTGGCCGAGTTCCCGCCCGTCTACGAAGACATCGCCGTCATCGTGGACGAGACCGTCCCCGCCGCGCGCGTGGAGGGACTCATCCGCCAAACGGGCGGCAAGACCGTCACCGACGTGCGCCTGTTCGACGTGTACCGCGACGAAAAGATCGGCGCGGGCAAAAAGTCCCTGGCCTACTCGCTGACCTACCAGTCCCCCGACAAAACCCTGACCGACGCCGAAGCCGCCGCCATCCGCAACAAGATCGTGAAGAGGCTGGAGCAGGAAGTCAAAGCAAAGTTGAGGAGTTGATCTGATTTGCTGTATACTTGGAAAAAACTTTAACAAGGAGAATTGAAATGGACAAGAAAACTGTTGGTATCATCGCCACTGTTTTGAGTGCGCTGGCCTGCGGATGCGCGGCCATCATTTCCTGCGCCTGGGGCGTGATCGGGGTGACAGGCACACCAATCAACATCACCAGCGGCGGGGATCAGTACGTGGATACCATGTCTCCCACTGTCGGGTATGTATTGTTGTGCCTGAGCGTGTTGTTCGTGGCCGTGCCAGTGGTTGTCGGGTTTGTAACCCTGCGCAAGAAGCGCGCACCGATTGTGGATAACGAACCCATCCCCCCGGCTTCCTGATGTAAAAACGGCGACCACTTGGTCGCCGTTTTTTTTGATAAACATCTGCGCTAGTCAGCGATGATCTTTTGTTCGAGCGTGCAGAAAGTCTCATTGCCAACTCTCATGGTCCAGGTTGTTACGTAAGTACCTTTTTTACTTGGAACCTGCATACTCACTGCCAGATCCACCTGACGATTGGGCGCGACACTGATGGACAGATCGTAAAGCGACTGTGTGTGCATGGGTGTGCCGCTGACATACAGATAATCCACGCTGTTACGATCCCAGACAATATCGCCTGTATTGACCACTCTCCAGATTGTTTTGAAGTTCTTATTGCGCGCCAGTCGCGAACCATAAGCAGGGGTGGTTTTGATCAGTTTGCAGGAATAGTTTGGGTTTGTACTGCCGCCGCCACTGCTGCTGCCACCTCCACTGCTTCCGCCACTACTTCCCCCGCCACCGATAGAGAACAGTGTCGGTGTTTTGAAGATGATGGTAGCCGTGGCCGTGGGCGTGATGGTCGGTGTGCGGGACGGGGTCAATGTATCGCGCGGGGTCGGCGTAGATGTGATGTTTAGCGCGGTGCCAGTGGACGCGGCGGCATAGGTGCCCGCGATCATCGTGTCCACCGCGCCGACAGGTTGGGTGGGAAGCGGGGCCACGGCCGGGAGCGCGGGGACGCAGGCCAGCGTGATCACCAGCGTCGCCAGAAGGGAAAGGATGCGTTTGTTCCGGTCCATAGCGGTTCTCCAGTTACGTCTCAGAAACCAGGTTTCTGCACTATTAACTTACGGCGTCATGCCCGGTTTGATGATCTCGACCTGGATGTATGGCGTGCAGAACTTGTACCCATCACCCACCACTGTCATTTGGACAGTGATCCAGATGGGTTTGTTGCCGTCGAAGTTGGCCGGCGCGGTCAGTTCGACGCCGAGGGTAATGAACTCACCGGGTTTGACATCTACGCCAATGCCGACCGTCAGCGGGGCGGGATTGGTGGTCAGCAACAAGTTGGCGGGAATATCTGAGCGGACTTTCTCTTCGATGGGAACCCAGCCATACGTGGCCGATTCCCATTTCTTGGTGCCGATATTTTTGAGCGTCCATTTCACGTCCAATTTATCGCCCAGTTTCAGGATGGTGGCCGGTGAGCCATCATACGGGACCTGGTCGAGAAGCTGGCACATGTAACGGGTATCCTTGGTCGGTCCGCCGCCACCGCCGCCACCGGTGGAAGTACCACCGCCATTTTGGATGGTGGGCACATACGGGGTGAGGGTGGGAAAAGGCGTCAGTGTGGGGAAGGACGTCGCGGAGGGCGGGGGAAGAGGCGTTTCGGTGTTGGCCGGGACAGCCGCGGTGAGAGTCTCCCCCGCGGACAGGGTCAACGCGACCGAGGTCTCGATCTGCGCGGCAACGTCTGCCCCGTCCTGGGTCTGTGCCGCGCTGGGCGCGCACGCGGCGAACAGGAACATCAACGCGAGCAGAAAATACAAAAACCTGGTTTGTTTCATTCGTCTGTCTCCTTTGTTTCTATTTCTCTTTGCTTGCATCCCCGCCATCGCCAATTCCAAGCGGGACCCATTTCTTTTCATCTTTCAGGCGATGCTGGATTCCGTCGCGATCGTGAGTCTGATCGAAGCCTTCGGGCTTGATGAACATGACATCGCCCTCGAGCATCCCGTGGATTCCAGCCTGACCGGGTTCGGGACGCTTCAGTCCCTTGAACTTGGCCGCGTCGCCCGGGACGTAATCAGTCGGCTCCTCGTAGGTGGTGACGTAGCCTTCGTAGTTGCGGAGGATGACCTTGTGGTCGGACATGCTCAGCAGGTAGTTCGGCATCACGGGAATCTTGCCGCCGCCACCGGGCGCGTCGATGATGTACTGCGGCACCGCGTAACCAGAGGTGTGGCCGCGCAGGCCCTCCATGATCTCGATGCCCTTCGCGACGGGGGTGCGGAAGTGTCCCGCGCCTTCGACGAGGTCGCACTGATACAGATAGTACGGGCGCACGCGGATGCGGACAAGGTCATGCACTAGTTTGCGCTGGATGTGGACGTTGTCATTCACGCCCGCCAGCAAAACGGACTGGTTGCCAAGCGGAATGCCTGCCTTCGTTAAACGGTCACAGGCCTGTTCGAGTTCCAACGAAATCTCGTTCGGGTGGTTCACGTGGATGTTCATCCACAGCGGATGATACTTGGCCAGCATATCACACAGTTCCTGTGTGACGCGCATCGGCATGAAGACGGGCACGCGGCTCCCGATGCGGACGATCTCGATGTGCGGGATTTCGCGCAGGCGGGTGAGAATCTGCTCGAGGATCTTCGGCGCCAGCACGAGCGGATCACCACCCGAAAGCAGTACGTCGCGAACTTGCGGCGTACGCTTCAGGTACTCGATCTGCATGTCGAACTCGGCCTGCGAAAAGGTCTGGCCGGGGTCGCCGACGATGCGCGAGCGCGTGCAATAACGGCAGTACGACGCGCACTGCGTCGTCACGAGCATGAGAACCCTGTCAGGATACCGGTGGACCAGCCCGGGTACGGGGGAGTGGCGATCCTCGGCGAGAGAGTCCTCCATCATGGCGGTGAAAGCATTCATCTCCTCCGCGCGCGGGATGATCTGTCGTCGAACCGGGTCGTCGGGGTCGTTCGGGTCGATCAGCGAAATAAAGTAGGGCGTCACATCCACGCGGAAAAGGCCCTGCGTCTGGAGCGCCTTGCGCTCCGACTCGGTCAGCGGGATGACTTTTTCGATTTCTTCCGCGTTATTCAGGCGGTGGCTGAGTTGCCAGCGCCAGTCGTTCCATTTTTCATCGGGAACGTCGGCATAAATGGGGGCACGCTTGGAAACAAATGGGGTGGGCATGGTTTTCTCCGTTTGATTAAATCTTAAAAACAAATAAAGTGGGGGGGTCGATAAGGGGGGTCATGATCGGGGCGGAAAAAGCCAGCAAATTGGCTAATCATGCAAGCATTGTAAAAGCAAACCGAAAGCGGGTCAATGTCGCTATTCTAGCGCGTAGCAGAACATTGGAGCAGAGTACAATAGGGCTAGGTTTCAAAGGAGACGCCAGGCATGACACTCGAAGGCACTCACGGACTTTGGGGCGACCTGCACGTCCCAGGCGCAACGCCCGAGCAAACCGATTTCACCGTTTTGGGGATTCCCTTCGACGGCCTCGCCAGCGCGCGCAAAGGCGCGGCCCTCGCCCCGGAGCGCATCCGCTTCTGGTCACGCCATGTGACCCCTTTCAGCGAAGACAGGACGCGGCTCGCAGGACTCACCATCTGCGACGCGGGTGACCTCCCCATTACTCGCCCCGTCCCTGACTTTGAGCAGGTGGCCCACTATCTGGCGAATCTCCCCTCGGGCATCCCCATCCTGCTCGGCGGCGACCACTCCGTCACCATCCCCATCTTTCAGGGACAACGCCAGCGCTTCGCGGGGCAACGTCTCGGCCTGCTCTGGGTGGACGCGCATCCCGACCTGTGCAATGAATTCGACGGCTCTCGTCTCTCTCATGCCTGCGTCCTCCGCCGCGGCCTGGAATTTGGGATCGATCAACAGGATGTCTGCCTCGTCGGTCTGCGCTCGTGGGAAGAACAGGAAATTGACCTGATCGAGAACGGTCACATGCACGTATTCACCGCCCGCGACGTTTCGGAACTCGGCATGACGTCCGTCGCGGCGGACGTGCGGAGGATACTCTCGCGCTGTGACGCCGTCCACATCTCGCTGGACATTGACTGCCTCGACCCGTCCACCGCGCCGGGGACGGGCATCCCCGAATTTGGCGGCCTCACCAGCCGCGAGGTCCTGACGTTGCTGCACGCGTTACAGGGACTCCCGCTCGTCGGCCTCGATATCGTCGAGGTCGCGCCGCCGCTCGACCCGTCCGAAGCGACCGTCTTCGCCGCGCTCAAGATCATCATGGAATTCATCGCCATTGTGGCGCGAGGCAGGAAGTGACATGGATGTCGATCAATTGGAAGTCATCCACCTCGCGGAGGAGAATCGCTTCGAGATCCGCGTGGATGGATATACCGCCGAGTTGACCTATTCGCTGATTGGTTCGATCATCCTGTTCACGCACACGGGCGTCCCGCCCGCGCTGGAGGGACAGGGCGTCGGGACCAAACTTGTGAAGGCAGGGTTGGAATATGCGCGAGAAAACAGGTTTAAGATCCAGTCCATCTGCTCCTTTGTGACGCGTTATCTGCAACGACACCCTGAATATCAGGCTTAACACAGAACCCCGATTTCTCCAAGAAATCGGGGTTCTAGTTACTGGCGGGGAGGGAGGGATTCGAACCCTCGGCTGAGTTTAACCCCAGCACTCACTTAGCAGGCGAGCCCAATCGGCCACTCTGGCACCTCCCCGGGTGCACAGTTTCTATTTTACTCGAAGAATGACGAGCGGAGGGAGTGGGATTCGAACCCACGTGGACTTGCGCCCAACATGTTTTCAAGACATGCGCCTTAGGCCGCTCGGCCATCCCTCCGGGCGGACGAGATTTTACCATAAACACAACCGTTGAATCGTACGGACCGATTCGCTTGATCCCAACCCATTTCAATTCCTACCGCGGGTCTCCCAACGTAAAAACCTTGAGTTCGCTCGTTGCAGTATATAGATCGGAAGTATATTCCGCGATCAGTGTCTGTTCCTTGTCGGGATCAACGGGATAACTGGTGTCCGCTTTATTTACGTCATCCCAGAACCATACCATGCATTTTATGGAATTTTGGCACAGACGGAAGCCGATTTCTTGTAACCTCACCCTATCAGCGTTATCCTTTGGGTTGATAACAACCATGTAAGTATTCTTCGTGCTTCCCACGATCTGGTAATCAATGGTCAGAGTTGGTTGAGGTTCCAGTGTGGGATATGGAGTCGGTCCTTCAGCACAGGCACTGAGGAGAAAGACCGCCATCAGAAATGTAAGGAATTTTATTTTCATTTTTCTTCCTGCCGAAATCTATCGCGTTGGGATTTCCAAAGTATTATATCTCCTCATTTCCAATCCAGACAGACTTGGTATAATTCGCGCCCTATGGAAAAAAAATATCACCTCTGGACCGAAGGCTGTCAAATGAACGTGGCCGACTCGCAACGCGTCGGCTCGTCGCTGGAGCATCTCGGTTATGCCTTTACCGATAAAGCCGAAGAAGCCGACGTGATCGTGATGAACACCTGCGTGGTGCGCCAATCCGCCGAGGACAAAGCGCTGGGACGTTTAAGTTCCTTCAAGCCGCTCAAGGAAAAGAATCCCAACCTGGTCATCAACCTGATGGGATGTCTCGTGGGTGTGCGCGGCGCGGAGAAACTGCGCGCCAAACTTCCCTATGTGGACGTCTTCTCGCCTCCCTCCGACCCTGGGCCGTTGATCTCGTTCCTCAGCTCACATCGTCCCGATGTCCTTCGGGAGGGCGAAGTCCGCGCCATCGAAGCCGACGAGACCGCGCGCCGCTTCGGCCTCATGGACGGCGAGTTGGTTTTGCCCGACCACGAACGCGGCAAAACCATCAGCGTGCATGTGCCAATCGTTTACGGATGCTCACACGCCTGCGCGTTTTGCATCATCCCCTACAAGCGCGGCGTCGAGCGCAGCCGTCCCGTTGGCGACATCATCGGCGAGATTCGTTCGCTTGCCAAACAAGGCGTGAAAGAGGTGACTCTCCTCGGCCAGATCGTGGATCGCTACGGCAAAGACGTTCCCGATGGCCCCAATCTCGCCGCGCTCCTGCGCCTCGCCCATGAAGTGGACGGTATCGAGCGCATCCGCTTCCTCACCTCGCACCCCAACTACTTCACCGAAGATTTGATGGACGCTGTCGCCGCTCTCCCCAAAGTGATGCCACACATCGAAGTCCCGATTCAAGCAGGCGACGACGACGTGTTGAAAAACATGCGCCGCGGCTACACCCAGCAGGATTATCGCGACCTCGTTGCAAAAATCCGCGCGAAGATTCCCGACTGCTCCATCGCCACCGACATCATCGTCGGATTCCCCGGCGAGACGGATGCCCAGTTCATGGAGACTCACCGCGTCCTCTCCGACCTTCGGCTGGACGTGGCCCACCTGGCGCGTTACTCCTCCCGCGAGGGGACCGTCGCCACCCGCAACATGGACGACAACGTGAGCGACGAGGAGAAGATGCACCGCTTCCGTCTGCTGGAGGAGTTGCAGGAAAAAATCGTCGGTGAGATCAACCAGAAATATCTCGGCGAAAAAGTGGAAGTCCTGTTCGAGGAAAAAGTGAAGGGACGCTGGCGCGGCCGCACTCCCACCAACAAACTCGTCTTCGTTGAGTCGGACGAAGATTTGCGCGGACGAATCGAATCCGCCAAAGTGACATGGGCGGGACCGTGGTCCATGCAGGCGACGCTCGAGCGCCAGCCAGAATTGCTCTCTCTTTAATTGTGAGGGGAAATCATACACGGATTACGCGGGGTCTTCAGCAGATTGCCTGGATCGCCAAAAAGAAAATCCGTGAAAATCTATCTTGTCCGTGAAATCCGTGTACAAAAAAGAAAGGGTCGACAATGTCCAACCAAATCCGCCCGCTTGCCATCTGCATCTTTCGCGATGGAGACCGAATCCTCGTCGGCGAGGGATACGACCCAGTAAAGCGCGAGACGTTCTACCGTCCGCTCGGAGGCGGGATCGAGTTTGGCGAACGCGCCGAGGAGGCGCTCCGCCGCGAGGTCCGCGAAGAGATCGGGGCGGAGATCGAGTCGCCAGTCTACCTGTTCACGCTAGAAAATATCTTCACGTTCAATGGAGAAGAGGGTCATGAGATCGTGATGATCTTCGACGCGCGTTTTTTGGATGAAGACTTGTACACGCAAGATTCCATCGCAGGAACAGAGACTGTGGAAAATCGGCAATTGTCTTTCAAAGCAGTATGGATGCGGTTGGATGCATTTGGCCCGAACGCGCCTTTATACCCCGATGGATTGCTGGATGCATTGAGAGAGGATTTGTCAAAGGCGGGACAAAGATAGCCGAGACACTCTTCTCTATGTGTGGCTCTTCAAAAACTCTTCCACAGACCGACGCGTGTACGTATCCAGTTCCATCGCCAGCGCCTGCCGCGGCTCCACCCAGATGTAACCTTCGGCTTCATCATTAAGTTGCACATCAAGGCTGTCCGTTTTGCAGGCGAAATCGAAAAAGATGAAGTGACGTTTCTTCCAGAAGGCGGGGTCATAGATGAATTGCTGGAAGTTGATGAACTCTACATCGTAGACGTCCAGCCCCGTTTCCTCCTTCGCCTCGCGGGCCACGGCCTCCTCCAGCCGTTCCCCCAACTCCACATGCCCGCCGGGGACGACGTACCGTCCAGGCCATTTGTGGCTTTGCAGAAGAAGGATTTCGCCTTTCTGGTTGAAAATGAACGCACCGACAGTCGGTTCGGGGAAAATTTGATCGGGCATACGTCACCTATCCAAATATCGCGATCAGCAAAATACCAGCGAAGATGACCAGCGCCCCAAGCAGGCGATAGCCTCCCATTTTTTCGCCGAGGAAGCGCCAGCCGAAGAACGCGCCAATCACCACACTCACTTCACGGATGGCTTCCGAATAATTCAACGGGGCAAAGGAGTAGGCAAAGAGCGCGGTGGTGTACGCGACGACTCCCAGCACGCCGCCGAGGATCAGCCTCCAGCGTTGCTCGCGCCAGGCCTCAGCGTAGACTTCCCATCCGTAGCGGCGGACCACCACAGGGGTCGTCAGAAGCGGGACGATGGCGAACATTGCAAGCGCGTAGGACAGTGACGCGTCGGGTTGCTGTTTCACGGCCGTCCCATCCACAATCGTGTACACCGAAATGATGAACGCCACGCCCAGCGCGAGCATGATTCCCCTCACGTGCGGCTTGTTCTCGTGGTTCTGGAACAGACTCGTCGCGCCGATGATGACCAGTCCCACGATGATGAGGAGAATGCCGAGCGATCCGCCGAGCGTGGGGATCTCGCTCAAAATGATCGCCGCCCAGACCACCACCAGCGCGGGCGCTGCGCCGCGCGCCACGGGATAGATCAGCGAAAAATCGTGGTCGGTGTAGGCGTACATCAGCAGGAAAAAATACAGGGTTTCGAGAATGCCGCTGACGATGACGAACAGCCATAGCGAGCGCGGCGGCAGTCCCAGAAAGAACATGGCGACAACCGCCGCCACACCGCCGAGAAGCACCTGCCAGTTCATGGCAACGTATTTGATCTCGGATTTTTTAAGAATCAGATTCCACAGGGCGTGCATGAATGCGGACGTCAGCAGGAGGATGATGGCAAGGGTGGGCATGGATTATCCCAGGAAGGCGATGAGTTTCTGGTTGACTTCGTCGGCCGCGTCGTGCTGGACCCAGTGGGTGGCGCGCTCGAACGTGACGAGTTCCCCGCGCTCGCACAACTCGATGGACGGTTGCGCCATCTCGTGGCTGAGGGCCACGTCCCGTTTGCCCCACAGCATCAGCGTCGGGACGTGGACGCGGCGCGGCGTGACCTTGTTCGGGTTCCAACTCCCGCGCAACGCGCGGCGGACGATGGCGCGGTACCAGTTCAGCATACTCGTCAGTGCGCGGGGTTGACTCCAGGCTTTCTTGTATTCGAGGATGTCCTCGGGCGTGAACGATCCCTTTCGTCCCGCGATGACGCGTTCGAGATTGCAAAAATTGTTTCGGGACAGAACCCATTCCACGAACGGGAGTTGGAAGAGAAAGACGTACCAGGACTTTTTTTGCTGGGCAGAGTTTCCCAGTACGAAGCGCGTCATCACGTCGGGGTGGGGGACGTTGAGGATGGCGAGTTTCTCCAGTCGGTCAGGATGCTGAAGCGCCACCGTCCACGCGACGACCGCGCCCCAGTCATGTCCGACCAGACGCGCTTTTTGAATCCCGAAATGGTCGAGCAGGCCGATCACGTCGCGGGCGAGGACGTCCACATCGTAGGCCGCCACGCTTCTCGGTTTATCGGACAGGTTGTAACCGCGCTGGTCTGGAACGATGACGCGGAAACCTGCTTCGACGAGTGCGGGGATCTGCCTGCGCCAGCCGTACCAAAATTCGGGAAAGCCGTGCAATAAAACGACCGACGTTCCATTTTCGGGGCCGTCGGTCTGGACGTGCAGTTTGATTCCGTTGGTGGCGATAAAGTGGGATTGCATTGCGCAAGTATATCGCACAATGCCTTTCGCTCAAATTCCGCGTTCCTGCAACCAATTCAAAATTCGCTCTGCCACCGATTTCCATCCCGCTTCGAGCATCATATCGTGTGCCATGTTCGGGAAGATTTCCGCTTTCATGCCATACGCCCGCGCCGTGTCGTGGACATCGCGCGGCGCGATGACCGTGTCATTCTCCGCGCCGAGAACCAACAATGGCGTTTTCACTTTCTTCGGATGCGCGAGGTTGAGTCCGAGCAGGTCGAGGAACATGCGGAAGGATTCTTCATCCATTTTCGCGTGGTATTTCAGCAATTTCTCTTCAGGGAAATCTTCCGAGAAGAACGCCCAGCGCGTTCCTGCGGGAGACTCCACCACGGGACGCATGTTCCACGTGAGGAACGCCTTGATGACAATGCGCGGGTCGTGGATGAGGACGCGTCCAAACGCGCGCCAGAGTCCATTATGCGGATTGGACGCCAGCAGAACGCCTGCGGGCGCGTCATGCGCTTCGAGATATTTCTGGACGGTGAATCCGCCCATCGAGTGGCCGATGAGGACGGGATGTGCCTCGAACGTCCGCGCCACTTGTTCCACATCGGAAACATAATCAGCAATCGTACTGCCGCGGATTCGTCCCTCACTCCCCGCGTGCCCGCGCAGGCTGAGCGCGGTGACGTGGTAACCCGCCTCCGCAAAAAAGGGCAGGAAGAATTCGTCCCAGCACCAGGCTCCGTGCCACATGCCGTGGACGAAGAGGAGTGGGGTCGCGTGGGGTTGGGTTTTGGGAGCGCGGGAGATGGTTTCGAGATTCATAATTCCTCTGCATCATTTTGAAATCCAGTTCATCCGCGTTCATCTGTGGTAAAAGAAAAGGCGGACAGTACTCGAATCAAAAGGGCGGACAGGTACGTCCGCCCCTACTGCAACAAAATCGGCTCGATGCGCCAACTCTCTTCGCCCACCACCTTCCGCAAACGCGCCAGCAATTCGGGGCAGATGCGCGTGGTGTCGTTGGGGAAGTCAATCAGGTGTCCCTTGCCGTTCTCGAAAATCTGGAAGGTGAATTTATCCCGCCCGTGATACGAGATCAGCGTGCCGTAAATTGTCTTGATGCGGCGTTTGTCCACGGTGTTATCGTGGCTGGGGCGCAGGATGACGGTAATCTGTTGCGGCGGATGCTCGCGGTCCTCCATCTCTGCGAGGGGGACGTAGAGGGAGGGGAGAACAGGATGCGGGATGGATGACTCACTTCGCAAATTGGAAATTTGCTGTACAGCCGTCGCATCATTTTCTGACCTTGGGGCGGGTTCCGTTTCCTCGGGCGGAATCTCCACTTCAGCGACTGGCTCCAGCGTTTGCGGCGGCGTGACGGGCTTGTCCGCTTTGGATGGTTTCGGCTGCGGACGCGCGGCGATGACCGCCTCGTCGAACGAGGGCTGCCATTCGTCCTCCCAGCCCGCGGGGAAGTTTTCGGGTGGGGGAGGAGCGTCGCTGTCCGCCGCGTAATCGGCTCCGCTCTCGGCGATGGCGTAGGTCCCCTGCAGGTTGGACATCTGACTTACGGGCGCAGGTGTCGGAGGAGTCGGTCTGGGCGGCTGAGTCGCTTTTTGGACGGAGGCCGCTTTTTTCGTGGAGAATGATTCGATGCGTCGGGGTGAGTCGGACGCGTCACGCGGCTTGAGAGTCGCGGAAGCCGAATCGTCCGCGGCGACCGTCATCGAAAATTCGGTGCGGATGTTGTCCACTAAAATTTTCGGCGGGGTATTGCTTGTGTCCACCTTGCCTTCGACGAGGACGATCTTTCCCTGCTCGAGGATGGGCTGGAATCTTTCCCACGTCTTGGGGAAGAGCACGAGTTCGATCACGCCCTGCATGTCTTCGATGGTGACGAAGCCCATGGGTTTGCCCTGCTTGGTTGTGTAGGGGCGAATGGCTTCAATACTCCCCGCCACGCGCACTCTTTCTTCGTGGCTGGCTTCGCCGAGTTGCGCGGAAAAATAACTGACAAGTTGCGCCAGCGTTTTTTGATAGGGGGTGAGCGGGTGGTCGGAGAGGTACATGCCAACGAGTTCGCGTTCCCAGTTGAGGGCTTCGCGGCGGTCCACATCTTTGACGTCGGGCAGGTTGACGGATTCGACCACGCCCGTGCCCGCGCCAAACAGACTCATCTGTCCCGCGTCGGCGGCGCGGAAGTGTGCAGTGCTGATGGCTACGACGCGTTCCATGCCAGCGAGGAGAGCGGCGCGGTTTCCAAACGAATCCATCGCGCCAACCTTAACGAGGAACTCGAGGGCGCGCTTGCCAACGGCGCGTAAGTCGACGCGCGCGGCGAGATCATTCAGGTCTTTGAATTTGCCGCCTTCTTTGCGCGCGACGGCAATCAAATTCACCGCGGCCTCGCCAACATTTTTCACCGCGCCGAGGCCGAAGCGGATGGCGGGGCCAGTTTCGCGGTCTTCAATTTCAAAGTCCCAGCCTGAAGCGTTGATGTCAGGCGCGAGAACGGGGATGCCCATCGAGCGCGCGTCTGCCACGTAATAGGCAACTTTCTCGGTCTGGTTCTTGGACGCGGAGAGAAGCGCGGTCATGTATTCGGCGGGATAGTGTGCTTTAAGGTACGCAGTCTCGACCGCGATCACGCCATAGTCCGCGGCGTGGCTGCGGTTGAAGCCGTAACGCGCAAACTCCTCCCAGTCTCCGTAAATTGCCTCGGCGATGGATTTTTCCATGCCGCGTTCGGTCGCGCCCGCGATGAACTTGGCGCGATGCTTTTCGATCTCTTTGGCCTTTTTCTTCGAGATGGCCGAGCGCAGTTCGTCTGATTCGGAGGGAGTGTAGCCGCCCAATTCGACAGCGGCGCGCATTAGTTGTTCCTGATAGACGGGAATGCCGTAGGTGGATTCGTAGATCGGGCGCAACGCGTCGTGGCGATATTCCACTTCGGCTTCGCCGTGCATGCGCGCGATGTAATCGGGGATGAAGGCCATCGGGCCAGGGCGATAGAGCGCCACCATGGCGATGACGTGCTCCACCGTCTGCGGTTTCATCTGCACCATGTAGCGCGTCATCCCGCCGCCTTCCACCTGGAAGAGACCTGCGGTGTTGCCCGCGCCCATCAACTCGAAGGCTTTCGGGTCGTCGAGCGGAATATTGCTCAGGTTAAATTCTTTTCCGTGACGCGCGTTGATCAGGTCGCAGGCCTTCGCCATGACGGTGAGCGTGATCAGGCCGAGGAAGTCCACCTTCAACATGCCGAGCGAGGAAAGGATGCCCATTTCGAATTGTGTGACGGTCTTGATGGGAGTCTCTTCGGCATTGGAGGTGGGACGATGCAGGGGCAGGTATTCCGTCAGCGGTTTGTCGCTGATGACCACGCCCGCGGCGTGAGTCCCCGCGTTGCGGACGGTGCCTTCCATCTTCGCGGCGATGTCAATCAACTCGCGCATCTGCGGGTCGGTGTCGTAAATTTTCTTGAAATCGGGGACGGCCATCGCATCGGCCATGGTGGTGTTGCGTCCCGAAACGAACGGGACGAGTTTGGCGACGCGGTCCACGAGGCTTAACTCAATCCCCTTCACGCGCGCCACATCGCGCAAGGCGGCCTTCGTCCCCATCGTGCCAAAAGTGATGATCTGCGCGACCTTGTCATCGCCATATTTGTGTGCGCAATATTCGAGCATCTCGGCGCGGCGGTCATCGCGGAAGTCGAGATCAATATCTGGCATTTCCTTGCGGCCAGGGTTGAGGAAACGCTCAAAGAGCAGTTCATGTTGAATAGGATCAACCAGCGTGATGTCCAACGCGTAGGCGACGATGGATCCAGCCGCGGAGCCGCGCGCGTTGTACCAGATGCCTGTCTCGCGCGCATGACGGCACAAGTCCCAGACGATGAGGAAGTACGCGTCGAATCCCATCTCGTGGATGATGCCCAACTCGTACTCGAGTCTCTCGCGGACCTGTGAACTGGTTGCCCGATCTCCGTAGCGGCGACTCAGTCCCTCGTCACAGAGTGAGCGGAGGTAGGTCTGCGCGGAGTGTCCCGCGGGGACGGGGAACTCGGGCAGGTGGTATTCCTTGAATCCCAAGTCCACATTACAGCGCTCGGCAATGAGCAACGTGTTGCTGAGGGACTCAGGCACTTCGGCGAAGATACGACTCATCTCCTCGGGCGTGCGGAGATAGTAGGACGAGTCGGTCATCCTCATGCGTTCTTTATCGTCGAGACGCGTGTTGGTCTGGATGGCAAGCAGGATGTCCTGATATTTGAAATCGTCAGGCTCAATGTAATGGACGTCGTTGGTAGCGACGTATTTCGCGCTATAACGCGCGCCGAGTTCGACGAGTTTGCGATTCAGTTCGAGAATTTCGGGGATGTCGTGTTGTTGCAGTTCAAGGAAGAAGCGGTCGGGGCCGAAGACATCGTAATACCAGTTGATGCGCTTCACGGCCTCTTCAGGATTTTCATGCAGAATGGCATCTGGAATTTCAGCGGCCATGCACCCCGAAGTGGCGATCAGTCCCTCGGAATGCGCGGCGAGGAAGTCGTGGTCAATGCGCGGATAGTAGTACATTCCCTCCAGTTGCGCGGCGGATGCGATCTTCAGCAGGTTGCGATAACCCGTCTCATTTTCCGCGAGCAGGAGCAGGTGCGATGAACTGCGATCCAGTTTTGAATCGCGGTCTTTCATCGTGCGCGCGGCCATGTAGGCTTCGAGACCGATGATGGGTTTCACGCCCGCGGCCTTGGCCGCGTTGAAGAACTCGATCACGCCGAACATCGTCCCGTGGTCTGTGATGGCAACCGCGGGCATGTTCATCTCCTTGACGCGTTGGGTCAACTTCTTGATGTTCGAGAAGCCGTCGAGCAGCGAGTAATCGGTGTGGACGTGGAGGTGGGCGAAGGACATTTTAGTCTACTAGTCGCTAGTCGGTTAGCCTGCTGGTCACACGCGACTACAAGACCAGAGACTAGAGGACTATCTGACTACGCCGCGATTATAGCACGCGTGTTCAGTTGAAGGATGGACGGGAGGCTTAAAAAATGGACGTGCGATGACAACGTGACGAAGCGCGTCTTTGGATATGGGTTGTCCAGCCTGAGAAACAAAAACATCTTGCAAAGATCGCACGGGGATGGAATCCCCGTGCTCACATACAAAGTCCATGCGGACTTACTTGCCCTAACCATCATTTTTCTGTATACTGAATTCAATCGCCAACCACCCACCTCAGCAAGAGACACAGCGTCTCCGCCGAACCAAGTCAACGCCGCGGCGATGACTTGGTTCGGCGCCCCCGACCCGACCGCAGGTTCTCCGTGGAACAAGGGCGAGTGGTTGGCTGAATTGTTGAGGATGACATTTTAGATGGGATTTTGAGTTTATAATTACATAATCAGCCAAAAAGTGTTGAGTAAAAGGTTTCGCTATGGAAAAGATTCAAATAACCACTCCTGGGATCAAGAAGGCGCTAAAGCGCTACGAGATTCCGCAAGCAATAGCTGAGTATATTTGGAATGGTTTTGACGCTAAAGCAGATTGTGTTGAAATCATTTATAAGGCCAACGCAATAGGCGGCATTGATGAAATCAAAATTTCCGATAATGGTAGTGGGATTTTGCATGGGAGATTGCGCGATAAATTTACGCCTTTTTTTGAATCTGAAAAAGAATTAGATCCGAATGCTCGAAGAACAACATCTGCCATTCATGGAAAAAATGGTGTTGGACGATTGACATTCTTTACTTTTGCCAATAGCGCAGAATGGCAAACGGTTTATAACGGTGATGGTGGAAGATTTTCTTACAAAATCAATGTTTCAACTGATGGACTTAATACATACTCAGCGGCAGAACCTTCAAAAACCAACAAACCGACAGGGACGGTTGTAACCTTTTCTGGAATTCATACACTTGTTGAAGCAACGTTGACAGGCGAAATATCCGAGTTCTTGATGAGGGAGTTCGGGTGGTTTTTGGAGCTTAACTCCAAAAAATCTTATAAAATAAAAATCAATGGGAAGCAATTCAACTATTCTCGAATAATTGGCGATAGAGAAGATTTTCGAATTTCGTTAAATAGCTCGCGTTTTGATTTGAGATACGTGCAATGGAATCAAAATTTGAACAGGGAATATTCAAGATATTACTTTATTGACAGTTCAAATAACGAAAGATTCAAGGAAACCACGACGCTTAACTATAAAGGCGATCAGTTTTATCACAGCATATACATTCAAAGTGACTTCTTCGATCAATTTGACACAACAGATTTTGAATCGGGCAATGAGTACCAGCCTGCACTTATTGGACATGTAAAAAACGAGAAAGAGTTTAAAGAATTGATCGAACAGGTTGATAAGTATTTGAGAGACAAACGAAAGCCCTTCCTCAAAAACTATACAGACAAATTAATCGCCGACTTCGAGGAGAACGAGGCTTTTCCGTCATTCGGCAAGAATGAATGGGATCAATTTCGTAAAACAGAACTTGAACAAGTCATAAGAGAGTTATACCAAATCGAGCCGAAGATATTCTCGACATTAAATACCGAGCAGAAAAAAACGTTTGTGTATTTACTGAACCTGATTATTGATTCGGGTGAGCGAGATTCTCTGTTGGACATACTTGGACAAATCGTTGAATTAGACCCATCTGAAAGAGAACAACTTTCACAACTACTAAAGACAACTTCACTAACCAATATAATCAAAACAATCAAACTGATCGAAGACAGATTTTCTGCAATAGCAAATCTCAAAGAGCTGGTTTTCAATAAAGACCTTAACGCTAACGAGCCCAAACATGTGCAAAAGTTTGTAGAGAACCATTATTGGATTTTCGGAGAGCAATATCATCTGGTTACTGCGGCAGAACCCAAGTTCGAAGAAGCTCTACGTAGATTTATCTATTTGCTTCGAGGAGACATTGAAGATGTATCTATGAACCATCCAGATAAAAAGAAGGAAATGGATATCTTCATGGTGCGACAACTGCGTGAAGACGGTATGCACACCATGAACAATGTTGTCGTGGAGCTAAAACACCCAAATGTCAAATTGGGAGATAAACAGCTTTCTCAGGTCAAGAAGTATTTGAGCGTCATTCTTTCTGAGGATGAATTCAACGGAAATAACATGTTTTGGGAATTCTACTTGGTTGGAAACAGTTTTGATAGCACAGGGTATATTGAGCGTGAAATCAAGAATGCACGACAACATGGCGAAAAATCTTTAGTGTATTCCGTCGATAACTACAAAATCTATGTCAAGACTTGGAGCGAAATTTTCACAGATTTTGAACTCAGGCACAATTTCCTTTTGGAGAAATTGGAGTTTGAACGAAAGAGGTTGATGGCCGATCAGAAAAGCGCAGATGATCTTATCGCTGATATTGAATTCAATTCTGCAAAAATGCCTGAACAGGTTAGAATTTCAGCAAAGCCCGCGAGAATTGGGAAATCGCAAAGAAAATGATAAAAGACATGGGCTATCAGGCGGGATAAAGAAGCACAAGAGTTGGAATAACAATTGAAGTAATAAATCGCCGATTATTGCGAGGGATACTATGACCGAACCGACCACTCCCACCGTCTTCATCAGTTACAGCCAAGACTCGGACGAACACAAAGACAGCGTGTTGGAATTGGCCAATCGCCTGCGGGCGGACGGAATCGACGCGGTGCTCGACCAATACGAAACCTCGCCCGCCGAAGGCTGGCTGAAGTGGATGGATCGTCACATTGCGGATGATGACTTTGTCCTCGTTGTTTGTACTGAGAAATATCATCGACGAGTAATCGGAAAGGAAGAAACAGGCAAGGGACTTGGCATAAAGTGGGAAAGCACGTTAACCTATCAGCGTCTTTATGATGATGATTCGCTCAACACGCGTTTTATTCCCATTATGTTCGATGGCGGAAAAACGGAAAATATTCCGACGCCAATCAAAGGCGGAACCTTCTACTTTCTTCCGTCTCAATATGATAAGCTTTATCGTCACATTACAAACCAACCAGAGACCCCGAAGCCAGAACTCGGCAAACTCAAGCCGCTTCTACCACGGGAACGGAAAACCGATTTCAGTAAAAAAGTCTCCCTAGACAAACTACCCTCCACCAATCCGATCACTTTTGGCCGCGATGGAAGCCCGAAGCAATTGGACGAGGCTTGGGAGAATAGAGAAGCCCCTTCATCACTTATACTGTTACAAAAAATTCATAGGGTTTTTGATTCGGGAGAACAATTGTGGGAAGATCAGTGCAACACTTTGCTAGGCTATATTGAAGGAATAAAAATCCAGGTTGATAAAGATATCAATGATTTGATTACAAAACAAGTTGATAAACGCTATCAAGTTACACGCCAAGGCGCTTATATTAAGAGTAGAATTAACGATGTTTACAGTCTCATTTCTAGATACAAATTGCAGTTGGAAAACAATTCGGGCACTTTAACCCAAGACTATCAAAATACCCTCCACGGTTTACAATTACTTGACAAATCTTTAAATGAATTCTACGGTTTCTAATTGTTATTGAGATATAGCATGATTTTGCCTCGGTTGTATTTCTCATACCCAGAAAGAAAAAAATAAGTGTACCCATCTTCTTTTGTACTTACAAAAGCAAAAGAATATGATATTGATATTACTGCAGACCCAACAGCAGGTTCTATTTATGTTTATCGAACGACTATAAAGAGCATTAGATCAGTTCTTAGAGATGACCCCAGGCAGCTAGTTGACGAATCAATTGATATGATAATTGATGATCTAAGAGAATTGGTAAATGAGATTGATGACTTGAGAGAAGGTAGATTGGCTAGGATGTTTATTGGTTCTGGATTTGTAAAATCCCTTGATGCACTATTTTCTTTCTTACAAGAGGCTTATAGGGAGTTTTGTATCGCGTCTGATTTGCTT
>QZIJ01000133.1 GCA_003598975.1 Anaerolineaceae bacterium
GAACAACAGCACCAGCGGGAGCAGTTGCCCGATGAGCGGAGCCAAACCGGGAAGGAGTTGCGGCGCGAGGGGAATCCCCAGGAACACGACCAGCGCGACCGAGCCGCCCACGCCCGCCTTCAAAGTTGGCCAGGTGACCGACCTCGGCGGTATTGACGACAAATCCTTCAACGCCAGCGCCTGGAAAGGCGCCGAGGATGCCATTGCTGATCTCGGCATCGAGGCCAAGTACCTCGAATCTCAGCAGCAGTCGGACTACGCCAAGAATATCCAGCAGTACCTCGATGAGGGCACTGATCTGATCGTCACCGTCGGCTTCCTGCTCGGCGTGGACACTGCCAAGTTCGCCATCGCCAATCCCGATCAGAAGTTCGCCATCGTCGACTATGCCTACCCAGACTGCTGGCCCGGCGCGAATGTGGGCGTTGAGTGCGGTACCGACCAGGATTTGGCGAATGTGCGTGGTCTGATGTTCCAGACCGACCAGGCCGCCTTCATGGCTGGCTACCTGGCCGCGGGCATGACCAAGACCGGCAAAGTCGCTACCTACGGTGGTCTCCCGATCCCGACCGTGACGATCTTCATGAAGGGCTTCGAAGCGGGCGTCAAGTACTACAACCAGCAGAAGGGCACGGCTGTGGAAGTGCTGGGTTGGAACTCTGCCACAAGCGAAGGTGTGTTTGCCAACGGCTTCGAGTCCACCGATGATGGCCGCCAGTTGGCTACTTCCTTCATGGAAGAAGGCGCCGACATTATCCTGCCCGTCGCTGGTCAGGTTGGTCTCGGCTCCGCCGCGGTCTGCAAAGAGACCGGCTCCTGCATGGTTATCGGCGTGGATGCCGACTGGGTCGAAACCGCTCCTGAGTACAAGGAAGTTGTTCTGACCTCCGTTCTGAAGTTGATCGATGTGGCTGTTTACAACACCATCAAGGACGCGGTGGAAGGTAAGTTCACCGGCGGCACCGTCACCTACACGATTGCCGATGGCGGCGTGGACATTGCCCCCTTCCATGATTTCGACGCGGCTGTCTCTGCGGAACTGAAGGCTGAACTCGAAGCCATCAAGGCGGCTTTGATTGACGGCTCCCTGACCGTGGACGGCGTGCTCGCCGAGTAATATCTGTCTGGCTGAGAGGCCGGGGGATTCCCCGGCCTCTTTTTTGACTCTAAGAAAGTGTCTGAAAAGGCAATGTTCTTTACCACGAAGGCACAAGGTCACCAAGACTCAAAAGAAAAAACTTCGTGGCTTCGTGCCTTGGTGACTTTGTGTTGAGGTTTTCAGACACTCTTTAAGTGGAATTATCGAGGAGTACTTCCATGCCTCCTGTTTTGGAACTGCGGGAAATTTCAAAAGCCTTCCCCGGCGTGCTTGCCAACGACCACGTCAATGTTGATTTGCAGGAAGGCGAAATACATTGTCTATTGGGGGAAAACGGCGCGGGCAAGACCACATTGATGAATATTCTTTATGGTCTGTATAAGCCCGACTCAGGTGAAATTATTGTACGTGGTGAAAAAGCGGACATCCATGGTCCCAACGATGCCATTGCGCGCGGCATCGGCATGGTGCATCAGCACTTCATGCTTGTGCCGGTGATGACCGTGACGGAAAACGTGATGCTGGGTGTGGAGGAAAAACGCAACGGTGTTTTCCTGGACCGCGCCAAAGTGGCGAAACGCATCCGCGAGATCTCGCAACTTTACGGACTGGAAGTGGATCCCGATGCCTACATAAAGGATCTTCCCGTAGGCACACAGCAACGTGTGGAAATCATCAAAGTCCTTTATCGCCAGGCAGATATCCTCATCCTGGATGAGCCGACCGCCGTGCTCACTCCGCAGGAAGTGGAGGGGTTGTTCAAGGTGTTGCGCTCGCTGGTGGAAAAAGGCAAATCCTTAATCTTTATTACCCACAAATTGAAAGAAGTAATGAACCTGGCTGACCGCATCACCGTTTTGCGAAATGGGCGGACGGTTGGTACTGTCATACCGGGCGATGTCAATCCCGAAAAATTGGCTTCCATGATGGTCGGTCGCGATGTTAATCTCGTCGTCCAGAAAAAGGTCGCCAAACCAACAGATACAGCGCTGGAAGTGAAAGAACTTTTCGTTGAAGATGAACGCAATCAGATGGCAGTGAACGGCGTTTCATTTGAAGTGAAAATAGGTGAGGTGTTGGGCATCGCAGGTGTACAGGGCAACGGGCAGACCGAACTGGTCTACGCGCTGACTGGTCTCCTGCCCGTCACGCAGGGAAAGATTAGTATACTTGGTGAACCGCTAAAACGCACCACCCCGCGCCACATTCTTGAGCGCGGCGTGGCGCACATCCCGGAAGACCGCCAGCGTCATGGGCTGATCCTGTCTTTCCCAATTCACGACAATCTCGTTTTGTGCACATATTACAAACCTCCGTTTGCGCGTGGGATTAATCTTCAGCAAAAGAAGATTATCAGCAATGCTGAAACATTGATCGACCAGTTTGACGTGCGTACGCCGAGTATTTATATCCCGGTCTCCAGCCTTTCGGGTGGCAACCAGCAGAAGGTGATCGTGGCGCGCGAGTTCTCGCGCCCGATCAAATTGCTGATCGCCTCGCAACCAACCCGCGGCCTGGATGTCGGTTCGATCGAATACATCCACAGCCGCATCATCGAGAAACGCGACGAGGGGACAGCCGTCCTGCTGGTCTCCTCCGAACTGGACGAGATCCTGGCGCTTTCCGACCGCATCGCAGTGATGTACCGAGGCCAGATCATAGACATTGTCCCGGCCGCGCAGGCCAGCAAGGAATACATCGGCCTGCTGATGGCTGGCATCCATCCCGATGAAGCCGCCAAAGCGGCACCCGTTTCCAGCGGTGAAGAAGTGGAACGCGTCTTTTAGGAGGCAGATAACGTGTCAGCCAACAAAGAACCCGAGAAAACAAAAGCCCGCCCCAGTCTGGCAAAGATGCTGGGTGGATCTGCTTTTCAATCACTGCTGGTGCCCATCCTGGCTGTCTTTACAGGGCTGGTGATCGGTGGCATTGTCATCGCAGTCACGGATAAAGGAGTCGCGGCGGCTTTTGGAAATTTCTCCGCTGATCCGGGTGGAGTGTTCAAAGCCGCCTGGAGCGCAGTCGCGACCGCCTACGGGGCGTTATTCTATGGCTCACTTGGAAGTCCGCGTGAGATCATCGAGGGCATCCGCATTTATCAATCCACCGGCGATAACGCCGCTTTCCTGAAAGCCATTTATCCCTTCACCGAAAGTCTCGTCACAGCCACTCCCTATATTTTCGCCGGGCTGGCCGTGGCCATCGGTTTCCGATGCGGACTTTTCAACATCGGCGCGGAGGGGCAGTTCTTCATAGGTGCGCTGGGCGCGGCCTATGTGGGTTACAGCATCGAGGGCCTGCCGTGGTTCATCCACCTGCCGCTGGCAATTTTGGGCGGAGGGGTCGCTGGCGCAATCTGGGGTGCGATCCCCGGCTATCTCAAAGCCAAATTTGGCGCGCACGAAGTGGTAAACACCATCATGATGAACTGGATCGCGTTCCGCCTGAGCGACTGGCTGTTGACCGGCCCGATGATGTCCTCTGGCTTCCGCCCGGTTACGCCCAATATTCAAAAGGCCGCGGAACTGCCGCGTTTTTTTTCCGAACCCCTGCGCTTCAACTGGGGCTTCGTACTGGCGCTGGTTATGGCCTATCTGGTGTATTGGTTCCTTTTCAAGACCACGCTTGGTTTTGAAATCCGCTCGGTGGGAGCCAACCCAGACGGTTCCAAATATGCAGGCATGAGCGTCGTCCGCAACTTCGTGCTGGTGATGGTTCTGAGCGGCGGACTGGCCGGTCTGGCCGGTGCCGCGCAAGTGTTGGGCGTGGACCACTGGGTGGGCCAGGGCTTTTCAGCCGGTTACGGTTTCGACGCCATCGCGCTGGCTCTGTTGGGAAAAAGCCATCCTTTGGGCGTGGTGCTGGCTGCCATCGTGTTCGGCATCCTCCGCAGTGGCGCGACCCGCATGCAATCCATGGCCGGCATCCCCATTGATATCATTTCCATCATTCAGGGACTGGTCGTCATCTTTGTCGCCGCGCCCATCATCATTCGCTGGCTCTTCCGCATCCCGGGCGAGACATCGGATCAGACCGTGCTGACGCGCGGCTGGGGCAAATAGAGGTACCATGGCTGAGAAAACTTACATTCACGGCACATCTCCCCGTCAGCGCATGACCGTTGGCGCCATCCTGATCGTTTTCGGCGTGTTGATGCTCCTGCTCTTCACCCCCGGCACAGAGGCTGGCCAGACCGCCAAATTTGGCATGAACCTGACCAGTTCTGCCGCTATAAAAATTCCCGACATCATCCTGCCGGTTCAGACCAGTCTGTATGTGCTGTCCTTTATCGTTGTGTTCCTCGGCGCTTTCCAGATGGCACGCGGCATCCGTTCGCCCGGCGCGCTGTTTGGCATCGTCGCTTTCGCCTTTGTGGCCGCCTTCCTCATCTGGGCCACCAAGGGAAAATCGCTCAGCCTCATCGGCATGTTGACAAGTTCCCTCGTGCGCGCCACGCCTATTGCGCTGGCCGCGCTGTGCGGCGTGATCAGCGAACGCGCCGCAGTCGTCAACATCGGCATCGAAGGCATCATGCTCATCTCTGCGCAAGCATCCGTGGTCGCGGCCACCCTGAGCGGAAGCATGGCGCTGGGACTCTTCGTCGGTGTTCTCGCGGGCGCGTTGGTGGCCGCCTTCCATGCCTTCCTTGTCATCCGCTTCAAAGTGGACCAGATCGTGAGTGGCGTGGCCATCAACATCTTCGCCACCGGGGCCACATCCTTCCTCTCATCCAAATACCTGCAACACCAGGGCAGTCTGCTCAACAACTCTGGCACATTCCCCATCATCCAAATCCCCCTGCTTTCAAAAATTCCCGTTCTCGGCCCAATCTTTTTCGAGAACAATCTGGTTGTCTATCTCATGATGTTGATCGTTATCGTCATGCATATTGTTCTCTTCTACACCCCCTGGGGCTTGCGGACGCGCGCGGTGGGCGAACACCCGAAGGCCGCGGATACCCTCGGAATCAACGTCTTTTTTGTGCGTTACGTCAACGTCATCGTCGGCGGCATGATCGCCGGCCTCGGCGGCGTTTACTTCACCCTCGGTTCGGTCGGCCGCTTCGATGAAGTGATGACCGCAGGCAAAGGCTTCATCGGCCTCGCCGCCATGATCTTCGGCAACTGGAATCCCATCGGCGCGTTCACATCCTCCCTCATCTTCGGCTTCGCCGATTCACTGCAAGTGAAGATGCAAATCCTCTCCGTGCCGATTCCATCCTCGATCCTTGCGATGGCTCCCTACATCGTGACCATGATCGTGCTGACCGGTGTGGTCGGACGCGCCATCCCACCCGCGGCGGACGGCGTGGCCTACGAAAAGCAATAACCTTTATCTCGTTTCGCTTTGGAACGGGAGGCCGGTCGCGGCCTCCCGTTCTTTTTTCTCCGCCCGCGCGCGGAACAATCACAGCCTGTCGGGGGTTTAAGTCAGATAGGACAAATTGTTGATTTGCCCATTGCCACATTCAGGTACAATACCCAAAACTAAAGAGGAGAGTGCAAAAATGAGGAGAATCAATCGCTTTAACATTACCCTGTCCGTTCTTTTGCTGGCCGCGCTGGCCTGCAACCTGCCGCAGGCAACGCCCCCCGCAACCGAGGAGCCGAACGCGGCTTTCACCGCCGCCGCACAGACGGTTGCCGCACAACTCACGCAGTCTGCGGGAAATCAGTCGCCGCCCACTAGCACCCAGCAGGCTGGAAATCCACCGCCCCCCACCAATACCGTCGTTCCGCCCACCATCGCGCCGCCTCCCACCAACACCAACCAGCCCACCCCCACCACCGAATGTGACAAGGCACAGTTCGTCTCCGATATCACAATCCCTGATGGCACAACCATGACGCCCGGAGAGGCCTTCACCAAGACCTGGCGCATCAAGAACATTGGCACCTGCACATGGTCTGGCTACTCGCTGGTCTTCGACTCGGGCAATTCCATGAGCGGTGCGGCCTCCTCTGCCATTGCAAACACTCCTCCCGGCGGAACGATTGACATCTCGATCAATCTCACCGCTCCTGCCGCCACCGGCAACTATCGCGGCTACTGGCGCATCCGAAGCGCCGGCGGCTACCTGCTCCCTGTGATCAATGGCTACCAGGTCAAATCCTTCTACGTGGATATCAAGGTCATTAGCACCTCCGTAACGCTCGACCTCACCTACCTGCCTGGCGAAAGCGGACTGGTCACCAGCGGCGGCGGGATCAACGCCCTCACCGTGGCCGCGGGTGACAGCACAGGCAACCAGGGCGTGGAAGCCTTCCTCAGTTTCGACATGAGCGGCGTTCCTGCCGGGGCCACCATCCAAACCGCCTCGCTGAGGCTGATCGGGGGAGGCAACGTGCGTGGCAACCCGTTTGCGGGTCTGGGTTGTCTGCGTGCCTACCTCCACAACTATGGAACCGTGGACCCGGGCGATTTTGTCCCGCCGGGCGCCACCGGAGCATTCGGAAGTTGGTGCACTGCCGCAAGCCTGACCAGTCCAGTGAACAATAACAACCTGGTCGCCGCCATTCAAACGAGAGTGGGAACGGCGCGCTTCCGATTCCGCCTGCAATTCAGAGATGCCCTCACCGACGGAGATGGCACCATTGACGATGTACTCATCATCGCACCCGTGATATTGACCATTACGTATACTACGCCATAGCGCGTGGACAGATTAATGGAAACGCCCGGCGTTGCCGGGCGTTTCCATTAACGCATTCTCATTTCGGGGAAGTATAATCACGCAGGCGTTTCCTGGAAGAACAAGCCGAAAGGAAAAGAATGAAACGAACCTTCCCCCTGCTCTCCCTCCTGCTGATGCTTGGCCTCATGCTTGGCGCCTGCGGGACAGCCGACAACGAATCTACCATTGCCACCGCCGTAGCATTGACTGTGCAGGCGCAGGCAACTCCCACCTCCGAAGTATTCCCCTCCGCCACACCCCGGGCCCCCGCAACGTCCCCGACCTCCACCGCGCTTGCCGTCTCCCCCACGGTCAACCCCTCCATTTCCTACGCAAACTGCATGGCCGCCGCGCTGGTGTCTGAAAACCCACCCGATAAAACCGTCTTCGTTGCCGGCAATTCCTTCCTGAAAACCTGGCGCATCCAAAACAACAGCGACTGCACCTGGACAACCGACTACAAGATCATATTCTGGAACGGTGACTTGATGGGCGGCGCCTACTCCTACAATTTTCCACAGTTTTTGCCGCCCGGCGAGAGCGCGGATGTGAGCATCCTTCTGGCCGCCCCTGATGCCGCTGGAACCTACAGGGGGGAGTGGAAACTACAAACGCCCAGCGGACAAAATTTTGGAGTGGGCCCTTCCCAGATCCCGTTTTGGACCGAGATCGTGGTGGTGGGGGCAAATGAGACCCCCACCTACGGCATCACCTCCGTCACGTATGACCTCGAACGCAATCCGTTGACCGGTTGCAGCACCAACAACTGGTACACCGTCACCGCGCACGTTTCCTTCAGCGGCCCGATGAGCGAGGTGATTCTCTGGTTCGAGCACAGTGACGGCGGCGAATCCAAAAAAATCAAATTGGAAATCACAGAGGCCACCACCATGGATTTTACGGATGAGTGGAAGTTTCACATTGCCGACGCCCAGGGCCCCAAGTGGATCCGCCTGGCCCAGGTCTTTCCCACATACATCGCATTCGACAAGGTGAACTTCACGTTTGAATGTAAGTAAACCCAACGAGCCGAGGTTTTCCCTCGGCTCGTTGATTCGTGGATGGAACTTTCCATGGGGCAGGTTCGTCTGAACACGTGAGTTACCCCATCTCGGAGAAACACCATGAAAACCCACAAACCTTATTTTTTGATCGCATTTCTTATCGTTGTGATGGTGCAGGCCGCCTGCAATTTTCCCAGCGCGGATCAGCCTGATCCCGCGGCTACGTTGAACGCGCTGTACACCAAGTCTGCCCAGACGCTGGAAGCCATGGCGACGCAGGCCGCGCTGACTTCCACCCCCTCCGGTTACGTGTCTCCAACCCCGTTCCCCACCAGCACATCTGTACCGGGTGTCAATTCACCCACGCCTATTCTGCCCTACTACACCAGCGCACCCGTCACGCGTTGTGACTGGGCGGATTTCGTGGCAGACGTGACCTATCCCGATGGTTCCGTCATCGGACGCGATGAGCCTTTTACCAAAGTCTGGCGGATCAGAAACATTGGCACCTGTTCGTGGACAACCAGTTACGCCCTCGTCTTTGTGAGCGGAGACGCGATGAGCGCGCCGGTGGCTGTCGCCCTGACAGGCGCGGTCAACCCCGGCCAGACCGTTGATATTCCGGTCAACCTGATCTCTCCCTCCAAAGACGGGCGCTACAAGGGCTTCTTCAAACTGCGTAACGCCGCCGGCGTGCTGTTTGGGGTGGGGAACACAGCATCCACCGCCTTCTGGGTGGATGTGAAAGTCTCGGGCGAAAGTTTCACGGCCTACGATTTCGCAGGGAATTACTGCGACGCGGAGTGGAACAACGGGGTCTCGCTCCTGCCCTGTCCCGGCCTGGAAGGGGATTCGCAAGGCTACGCGATCGGGCTGGGCTTGACCAAACTGGAGAACGGAAACCCGTCTGGAAGCGCGGGCCTCATCACGGTCCCGCGTGACGCGAACAACGGGTACATTCAGGGCGTCTATCCACCGATCAAGATTCAAGATGGCGACCGCTTCCGTTCCATCATCAATTGCCGTTACAACTCGGCCGGGTGCAACGTCATCTTTCGGCTGGATTATCAGATCGGCAACGGCGCGGTGAAAAAAATCGGCGAATGGAACGAGGCTTACGAAGGCCAGTGGTATTCGCTGGATATTGATCTCAGCGCGCTGAAAGGCGAGAATGTAAAATTCATCCTGACGGTCTTTGCCAACGGCTCGGCCTTCAAGGACTTTGCGATCTGGATCAGCCCGCAAATCCTGCGGCCCGGCGCGCCCCCGCCAACCCCCACGCCCACATTTACACCAACCGTCACGGCTACCGCCACAGCCACCGCAACTTCGACGCCCACCGCGACCCCCTGAATCCAGATTGGATCGCCAGATGGCCTGTCGGAAGCGGCAGGCCATCTGCGTTATAATGAATGTTGTCACATTCGGAGGTTTTCCTCATGCGAAACAAACACATCATCAGGCAGGCGTTCCTCGCCGTGACCATTCTCCTCCTCGCCGCTTGCGGACCTTCGGACGAGTCGCTCACCCCCACAGTGGACGCGGCCCTCATCTACACCGAGGCCGCGCAGACGGTCGCCGCACAGTTCACCCAGACTTCGGCCGCTCTCACCGCCGCCGCCCCCACTCAGACGGACACTCCCGCGCCCACGCCAACCGAGGCCGCCTCGCCCACACCCTTCGCCACCCTGCCCCTCTTCACGCTTCCCGCGGGTGCGACGGGACAGCCGTTCGCGAATACCACACCCACGTTCTCGATCCTGCCCGCCCAGGGAACTCCCACCGGGGAACTATGTGACAACTCTGCCTACATCCGGGATGTCGGCACCCCCGATGGGACCATTCTCAAACCCGGCCAGGCATTCGCCAAGGGCTGGCTCATCCAGAATACCGGCACCTGCACCTGGAAAGTGGGCTACCACCTTGTGCAGGTGGGCGGGAACACGAATTTCGGCGGGGGCACGTTTATCATCCACTTTCCCAGCCAGGTGGTTCTGCCGGGCACGATTGTGGAAGTCTCTCTCAACCTTGTGGCCCCCAAACAACCCGGCACGTACGAAGCCCGTTACCAGATGTATAACGATCGCGACATCCCCTTTGGCACTGGCATGACTGTTGCGGTTGAAGTCAAAAAATAACGCCGCCAGCCGCGCCCCATACCACGGAGGTTTACCATGAGCGCCAAACGCATCACCTTGCTTTTACTCCCGGCCCTGTTACTCGCCGCCTGCGGGACTGGTGAAACACCCATGCCCACGCCCGACATCGGCGCCATCCAGACCGCCGCGGCCCAGACCGTGATGGCGGACATCCTCGCCACCCAAAGCGCGGAGGCCGCGCGGACCCCGCTCGCCAGTCCCACTGCGGAAGCGACCCAGCCGCCCGCGGAGACGCCCACTGCCACTGTCACCCTGACCGTGGGTGTTTTCTCCACTCCCGGGGTTCTCGGTACGCCAGGATTGTGCGATGATGCTGTCTTTGTTGACGATGTTACAGTCGAAGATGGTTCCGTGATGACACCCGGCCAAGAATTCCTCAAAACATGGAAAGTCCGCAACACCGGTGACTGCACCTGGGGCGCGGGTTATTCCATCATCTTTGGCGGTTACAACGACCGGATGAGCGGCGTGCCTGCGGCGCTTGCCACCACCGTCATCCCCAACCAGGAAGTGGACGTTTCCGTCCAATTCAAGGCGCCCGCACAGGCTGGCGAATATCTGAGCGCCTGGCGCATGGCCAACCCAAGTGGCTATGCCTTCGGGCAGTTCCTCTTTGTCAAAATTATCGTCCGCTAGTGACCGACGCCCTCAAACAATCCATTTTGGAAGAAGCGCACCGGCTGGGATTCGTCCTGGCCGGTGTGACGACTCCCGACCCCACCCCTCACGGTAAATTCTTCGAAGACTGGCTCGCGCGCGGCCACCACGCCGACATGGCCTACCTCGCCACCGACCGCGCTCGCGCCTGCCGCGCTGACCCACGCCTGCTCCTCCCTGAATGCAAATCCATTTTCGTGCTAGGCGTGCCGTACAATGCCCCCCTCCGTCTCCCCCCAAATTCTCCGAATTTTGGGGGAGTGGCGCGAAGCGCCGAGGGGGGTATCGCCTCTTATGCCCTCGGCGAAGACTACCACCTCGTCCTCCCGCCGCGGCTCGCGAGTCTCGTTCAATTCATCGAAGCGCAGGCCGGGCATCCTGTCCCCAATCGCTATTACACTGACACGGGTCCCCTGCTCGAACGCGACCTCGCCCAGCGCGCTGGCCTCGGCTGGATCGGCAAAAACACCTGCCTCATCCACCCGCAAAAAGGTTCCTATTTCATCCTCGCCGAAATCCTGCTCGGTCTCGAACTCGAACCCGACGCGCCCTTCGCCACCGACCACTGCGGCACCTGCACACGCTGCATCGAAGCCTGCCCCACCGACGCCATCCTCCCGAACCGCTCACTCGACGCCCACCGCTGCATTTCTTACCTCACCATCGAAAACAAAGGCGACATCCCCGAAGAATTTCGTTCACTCATGCAGAATTGGATCTTCGGATGCGACATCTGCCAGACGGTCTGCCCGTGGACCAAATTCTCCGCGCCGACGGGAGACGCCTCCTTCCAACCCGACGCGGGCGCGGCCGCCACGGACTTGATCGCCACTCTCGCGCTCACTCCCCAATTCTTCAACCGACAGTTCAAGCGCAGTCCCATCCAGCGCGCCAAGCGACGCGGACTCCTCCGCAACGCGGCCGTGGCTCTCGGCAATCTTGGAGATGAACGCGCCCTCCCCGCATTGGAAAATGTCATCAACGATTCCGAGTCTCTCGTCCGTGAACATGCGAAATGGGCGAAGGAACAAATCTTAAAACATAAAGCGTAAAATACAACAATGAAAACATTGCTTCTTGCATCCAACAACAAAGGCAAACTGCGCGAACTGCAATTCATCCTCGCGGACTTGCCTCTCGAACTCGTCACCCCCGCCGATCTCGGCCTGACACTCGACGTGGACGAAGACGGTTCCACCTATGCAGAAAACGCGGTCAAGAAAGCCCTCGCCTTCGCAAAAGCCAGCGGACTCACCTGTCTCGCCGACGACTCAGGCCTCGAAGTGGACGCGTTGAATGGCGGGCCAGGTCTGTATTCGGCGCGGTATTCGTCCAAGCCGGGCGCGACGGATAAGAATCGAAGGGATTTTCTCCTGCTCAATCTTCGCGGCAAGCCGCGTCCGTGGACGGGGAGGTTTCGGGCGACGGTGGCCGTCGCTGGTCCAGAGGGAAGCGTACAAATCGCCGAGGGGACTTGTCCCGGGCAGATCATCTCCGAAGAGCGCGGCACGGGCGGCTTTGGCTACGATCCGATCTTCCTGCTCGATGGCACGGATCAAACCATGGCAGAACTCCCCGAGGAAACAAAAAACCGCCTGAGCCATCGGGCGCGGGCGGTTCAGGCGGCCAAAAAAATTTTGCTGGAAAGGTTTGGGAAAATCTAAATCCAATCAGATTATTCTTTCGGCACGATGGTCACTTTGCGACGCGGCTCCTCACCAGTGCTTTCGGTGAATACCGCGGGATGTCCCTGCAATTCCATATGGACGATCCTTCGTTCGGCGGCGCTCATCGGCTCGAGCGAAACGCGGCGTCCCATTTTCAGACACTGATCGGCCATGCGTTGGGCCATCTGTCGCAGTTGTTTTTCGCGGCGGGCGCGGAAGCCCTCCACATCCGCCACCAGTTGCACGAACTGTCCCGTCTCCTTGCCCACGATCAGGCTGGCGATGTATTGAAAGGCGTTCAGCGTTTCGGCATGGCGTCCGATCAAACCACTCAGGTCGCGGCCGCGCACGTCCACGCGCACCGAGCGGCGTTCGGCGCGGTCGCTCTCATCGAGATGCGCGGAGACCTGTGCCTCGAATCCCATGTCGTGAAGCAGTTTGGAGATGACCGACTCGGACAGGTTGAGGATGGGATCGTGGACCTCGTCAGGCGCGGCGACCTTCTTCGAAATGGGAGCCGCTTCACGGTCCGGACCTTTCAAGGCGGGCGCGGGAGACGAGGAGGCCGGCGCGCCCTCCGTGCCGTTTACCGTCAAACGCACGCGCACCTGTCGTCCGCCCATTCCAAACAGCCCTTTGGTGCCGGCGTCGAGCACTTCCACGGAAACATCGGTGGCGGTCAGTCCCAATTGTTCGAGACCCTGCGCGATGGCTTCTTCCACAGTGGGGGCGATGATTTCGAGAGTGGGGCGTTCATCCATGGGTGACCTCGTGGTTATTTGGACGCGGCGGGTTTATTTCCGCCGGGCAGAAGGTTGCGCCAGTTGGCGCGTCCCATCATGGCGTATTGGGCGATACCGAGCAGGTTGCTGGTGATGAAATAGACTGCCAGCCCGGAGGGGAAGGTGAGCGCGAACCAGCCGAGCAGGAGGGGCATGTAGATGCTCATCATGCCGCTCATGGCCGCAGACTGGTCGTTGGGGTTGGTGGTGGGCGGCGTGGTCAACTTGGTCTGCACGTAGGTGGTGAGGGCCACGATGATGGCGAGAGAGGGGAAGCCATTCGGAAGCCAGGAGATTTCAAACGGCAGGGGAATGCCTTCGGGGAGGCCGAGGTCCATCCACAGGAATTTGCTATTCAGCGGGATGAGCGCCGACACGTCGAGGAAGGAGCCGATGGAGCGGGTGAGTTGCAGGAGCGCCAGGGGCGTGGTCGCCAGGGAACGCGTGATGCTCTGGTAAAGGGCAAAGATGACCGGGAGTTGGATGAGCGTGGGCAGGCAGGAGGAGAAGGGGTTGATGCCTTTCTCTTTGTAGACGCGCATCTGTTCCTGTGCGAGTTTTTCCTTGTCCTTGGCGTATTTCTTCTGGATGGCCTGCCAGTCTTTGTCGTTCTGCAGGTCCTGCATGGCTTTGGCACTTTTCAATTGCGCGCCGTTGAGCGGCCAGGTGAGCACTTTGATGAGGATCGTGAAGAGGATGATGGCCACGCCAAAGTTCTGGCCGACGATGTCATAGATCCACAAAAGGGTGTTGACGAAAATCGAAACGAAAAAATCCCAGGGTGACATGGTGCCTCTACTTTTGTTCCATTGGGTAGTGCCATTCCTCTTTGCCGTCTGCGTCCAACGCTACGAGCAGGAATTCGCCCTGGAAGGGAGCGACGAGGAGGAGATCGCCGGCGGCCACCGGTGCGGTGTAAAGTTTGCCGTCCAGTTTTTCCATGCTCTTCGGGTTTTCGCCGGGGGTGATGGAATAGACCGTACCATCCTCGCTGACGAAGACGATCTGTCCATTCCAGGCGAGCGGGGCGGCAAGGATGGAGCCATCTGGCTTGAAGGAGTCTATGATATCGCCAGTGGCGGCATCGAGGGTGTAGAAATTACCGTCCAGGTCGCCGAAGTAAAGCATGCCGTCTGCGAACGCGGGGCCGCCCCAGATCCATGATTCGATGGGAGTAGTCCATTCGATAGTGCCGTTCGAGGAATCCACGCCAAGCATGGCGGCATCGAAGGAGCCGATGAATAATTTTCCTTCGCCCATCGCGGGGGTACCGGGGATGGCGCCGCCGAGAACAGCGGCTTCGCGCGCTTTGTGCGTTTGCAGGTTAACTATGTGAAGGCTTTTATCGAGCGAGGTGAGATAGAGGTTTTTCCCATCGCTGACCGGCTGGGACCAGAATTTCCTGCCGATTTCCACTTTCCAGGCAAGTTTATCCTCGCCTTGCATGGACATGTCGAAGACGTAGAGTGTCCCATCCGAGTTGGGCGCGTAGACCATGTCTCCCTCCACGAGCGGGCTGGCGACCCAGTGGTCCTTGGCCTCGGTGAACGACCAGGTCTCTTTGCCGCTATCGGGATCGAGACGGAAGATGGTATGGTCCGAGCCGCTGGAGCCGACGATCAGGCTTCCATCGGAGGTGAAAACGGGATTGGAGTAAAAGATCAGTTTGGCGCTGGGCTTTTCAGGAAAACTCCAGAGTTCATCGCCATCGCTGAGGCGGATGGCATACACAATGGAGCCGTTGGCAAGGTAGGCCGCGTTTCCGTCTGCGGCGAGGCCGGGCCAGGTGACGGCGGCGGGCGTCCCGCCACAGGCGCTGAGGACGAGGGCCAGCAGGGCGAGGGCGAGGAATACTATCAAACGATTGGTCTTCATCGGGGTTTATTTCACTCCTAGGGAACGGGATCGTAACCGCCAGGGTTGAACGGGTTACAGCGCAGGACGCGCCAGACCGCCATACCCGATCCTTTGAACGCGCCGTGCTTGTAAATAGCCTGATAGCCATAATGGGAGCAGGATGGGTAGAAACGGCAGGTATCGGCAGGCATGGCGCGTGAGATGGTCATCTGGTAGAAGCGGATAAGGGCAAGCAGGATGAGACGCGGCCAATTGCGCGGACTGCGAGGCAGGTCGCGCAGGCGCGGCTCGTTGGGATATTCGCGAGGCAGGTAAAACTCAGGTTGCATCGGGAGAGATCAATAGGCCAGCGCGGCGCAGGAGAGTTTGCAGGGCGGCGCGGGCCTGATGGAGGGTGGACACGGTCAGGGGATGGCGGGCGATGAGGAGGATATCGGAACCCGGCGCGAGGTCCGGCACGAGGCTTTGCATGGCGGCCCTTAGCAGGCGTTTGGCGCGGTTGCGTCGTACCGCCTTTCCAACCGTCTTTCCAGCCGTCACTCCCACGCGCAGATGGGGCAGGTCACTGGGCTGGATAATCAAGACAACAAGCGGATGGGCATAAGACTTGCCAAAACGCCGCACCCGCTTGAAATCGGTTGACCGGGTGAGGCGGAATTTTCGTTGCAAACCGCGCTACCCTCAAAGGATGGAGGCCGAGTTTACCAGCGCGTCTGTTTGACGTGCTCGTTGGCGGTGACGGTCAATTTGTAGCGACCCTTGAGGCGGCGGCGCTTGAGAACGTTGCGACCATCGGCAGTGGACATGCGCTGGCGAAAGCCATGCACACGCACGCGGCGGCGTTTCTTGGGTTGATAAGTTCGTTTAGGCATGTACGTTCCTCACTGAATGTGGTGCAACTCCCCGGGGGAAGCTGTTGACAGGATAAAGTCCGCGTGGAAGCGGACAGGCACGGGATTATACCGTATCGACTCGGAATCGGTCAAACGGTTTTCAGCGTTTTTCCTCGTCCCGTTCGGGATGGGTTTCGGCGGAGAGCAATTCGGCCAGCTGGCGAGCGCTTTCGGGCGTGGTGATGGCAAGCACTTCGTCCCATTCCTGGAAGGTGGTGGTGCCGCGCGGCAGGGTGACCTGTCCATCGCGGATGATGGCGGCGATGATGCACTCATCGGGCAGGCCGAGGTTTCTCAGTTCCACGCCGATGGCTTTGGCGCCTTTTTCCACTTTTTCCTCCACCAGTGAGTAGCGCCCGCGGCGGATCTTGAGCAGGGTCATCATATCGCCGAGGGACATTTCCTCCTGGATCAGGTGTGCCAGGACATTGGCCTGGTTAAGCGCCACATCCACGTGGAATTTTTCGTTGAACAGCCATGCGTTGCGCGGATTGTTGATGCGCGCAATGGTGCGCGGCACACCAAACATTTTGCGGGCAATGAAGCACAGGCTCAGGTTGGTGGCGTCATCGGTGGTGGTGGCGGCCACGGCGTGTGCTTGGCGGATGCCCGCCGCATCCAGCACATCGGGATCGCTGGGGTTGCCTTCGTAGATGGACTCGGTGGGAAGTTCCTGATGAAGATGCGCGAGGATCTCGGGACGATTCTCCACGATGCGCACTTTGTAGTTTTCAGAAAGCAACAAGGCGGCCAGTTGGGCGCCGGTGCGTCCGCCGCCGGCAATTAATACGAACATTTATGCCTCCACTCCGAATCCCAGACGCGCACGCAGGGATTTGATGCCGTCAAACGTGGCGCTGACATTGAGCAGGTCACCCGATTCAAATTTCAGATCGGGGGCGGGCAGAATGGCGCGGCCCGCGCGGGTCAGTGCAGCCGGCAGTGTCCCCGCGTTGCCGAGACAAAGTTCATCCCAGGTGCGTCCCGCCCACGAATCAGGAATGACCAGTTCGTAAATTTCCACCTCGCCGTTGCCTGCCGAGAATACCGCCCGGGAAGTGACGCTGGTGAGCAATTCCTCCGTCCGCTGGGCGCCCCATGCGGTGGAACTGACAATCTGCAAGCCATAAGCCTCCAACATGCCGCGCAGGCGCGGATCATAATTGCGGCAAACCACGATGGGTGTGTTGTAGAGCGTCTGCGCCGCGTGGGAGACGACCGCGTTGAGCGTATCCGAGTTGGTGACCGCGGCCAGACCATCCGCGTTTTTGATTCCCGCGCGCTCCAGCACGTCCTCGCGCAGGGTTTCGCCGTGGACGGTGCGCCCGCGAAACTCGGGGTTTATGCGGTGGAACGAGGATTCGTTCTGGTCCACGACCACCACCTGGTGGCCGCTCTTGTACAGGCGCAGGGCCAGTTCCGCGCCCACGCGTCCACAACCGACAACAATAAAGTTCATTCGTTCTCCTTCCTTTCCGAAACCTGATACGGCACGTCTGTGATGACGATGCCCGCTGTGTTTAGCAATTCCCTGCGGAGCATTTCGGCTGTGTTCATGTGCAGGGTGCTTTCCAATGGAGAACCTGCCACGAATTGCGGCACAACGATGGTGATGACTTCATTCGACTGGCGCACAGCCAGGATTTCATCAATGTAGTGAAGCAACGGTTCCACAAACAAACGATAGGGCGAATCCAGGATCAACAAGCGGACTCCGTCGCCCCAGGTGTTCCACTTCCGTTGAAGTTTCTCCGTCTCCGCCGGGTCAATCGAGACGTGGACGGCGGTCACATCGTGAGACAGCATACGCGCGTACCGAAGTCCCTCCAGCGTGCCCTGATGCACCCCGCTGACGGGCATGATGACGCGGTGACGCATCACATGCGGGGCGGGTTCGGTGTAATGATCGAGGCTGAGGCGGCGCGCGACTTTGGCGTAATGGCTATGAATCAACCAGAAAACAGCCATCAGGCTGGGGGTCAGGATGAGAACGACCCAGGCCCCGTCACTGAACTTGGTCACGGAGAAGACAATCATAACGATAAAGGTACAGACCGCGCCAAATCCATTGACGAGCATTTTGTATTGCCATCCTTTTTCAAAGCGCAGGATGGAGCCGCGTTCCGCAATCTGCTCGCCTTCTTTGAGTCGCCCGATCTTCCTCCACCGCAGGGACATTCCGCCTTGCGACAGTGTAAACGAGAGGAACACGCCGATGGCGTACAGCGGAATCAGGCGTGTCACACTGGCTTGAAAGATGACAATGAGCAGGGAAGCGATGATCGCCAGGGCTACAATGCCGCGTGAGAAGACAAGGCGGCTGCCGCGATACGTCAACTGGCGTGGCAGGAATCCATCTTTGGCGGCCAGCGCGCTCAGGCGGGGAAAATCTGCAAAAGCAGTGTTGGCGGCCATCACGAGAATGACGGTGGTGGCACCAATCACCATTAGATACAAAACGCCGCGGCCAGCGAACACGGTTTCAGCAAGTTGTGAAATGACCGTCACACTTTCAGAGGGGATGGCGTGAATTTCGCGGGCAAGAAATGAAATTCCCAAAAACAGCGAACCAAGGATACATGCCATCCAAATCAGGGTGATGCCCGCGTTTTTACTGCGCGGTTCTTTGAAAGCGGTAATACCGTTGGAGATGGCTTCAATGCCCGTCAACGCGGCTGTTCCGCTGGAAAACGCATGAAGAATGAGAAACGGTGTAATGGCCGCCAGTTCTTGCGAGATTTCCAATTCTGGAGGATTGACCACCACGCCGAGCGTCCCGAAAAAGTAACGTCCGAGGCCGATGCCAACTGTCGCAAACATCATCAGGACAAAGAAATACGTTGGAACAGCAAAGGCCGTTCCCGATTCCTTCACGCCGCGCAGATTGATCAGCATCACAAAGAGGATGAATACCACCGATATATGCACGCGGAAGGGAAACAGGTCTGGATAGGCTGAAACGATCTGGGCTACGCCCGCTGCGACAGAAACGGAAACCGTCAGGATGTAATCGGTCAACAATGCCGCGGCGGCCATCAATGCTGGGACTTCGCCCAGGTTATCACGCGCTACGATGTATGCCCCACCGCCATCGGGGTAGGCATGAATGGTCTGTTCGTAGGAAATGGTTACAACCGCCATCAAGGCAACAATGGCGAGTGAGATGGGAAAGACATAACCAAAGGCGGCTGTTCCCGCCGCGGCCAGGATGATAAGAATTTCCTGCGAAGCATAGGCCGTGGACGATAACGCGTCGGATGCGAAAACGGCTAGGCCGATAGCTTTGCCGATGGTCTGATGCGGCGCGTCCGCAGTTTGCAAAGGACGTCCGATAAACCAGTGACTCAGCGTCCCACGCGGCTTATGTGTTGTTGTACGTCGCATCAGCTGATTGGGGTCATTTTGTTCGGGGGCTACCGTACTCATAATTTCTCTTTTCGATGTATGGGCAAAAAATTTAAGCCCTTCAACCAACAGGGCGGACGGGATTATAGTTCAGATTTAAATTTAAAGGGAAGGAACGCCGAAGGATTGCGCCAGTGGGACCTGCAGGAAGAAGGTACTGCCTTCGCCAAGTTCACTCTCCACCCAAACCTTGCCGCCATGACGCTCCGCAATGGAGCGGACGATGGCCAGCCCCAATCCCGATCCGTGCTGGGAACGCGCGTCGCGCTGTTTGCCGCGATAGAATTTTTCGAACAGGCGCGGCAGGTCGGAGGGCGAGATGCCGATGCCGTTATCCTGCACTTCAAAGACCAGTTCCTTCTGCGTGGCGCGCACACGCAGGTTCACCAGTCCCCCATTGGGTGTGTACTTGATGGCGTTTTCCACCAGGTTATAAACACCCTGATGCAACAATGCCTGGTCGGCTTCCACAGTGGCAGGTACATCGCGCATCGCATCCACAGACAATTGGATATTCTTCTGGCTGGCCTGTAACTGCAACGCGCCCACCACGCGTTCGACGATGTCGTGGATGGGGACGGTCTCCACCTGCAGGCCGACGCCGATTTCGATCCGTCCCAGATCGAGCAGGTTGTTCACCAGACGAGACATGTTTTCCACGCCCGAAACGATCTTGCGCACATAACCCTGTTGCTGGTCATTCAACTCGCCCACCATTTCGAGCATGGTGGCATAGCCGCGCATCAACGTCAGCGGCGAGCGCAGGTCGTGGCTTACCGTGGCGACGAACTCCGATTTCATCGAATCCAATTCCTTGAAATGGGTCACATCGCGCAGAATGCAGACGCGGCCCACGGGACGACCCTCTGCGACCACCGAGGAGGCCGTGGCAAGGAAGGTCCGCCCGCCGTTGAAGACAATCTCCGCGGATTGCTTCTCAGATGGGGCCGCCCGCAACAAGTCGAGCAAAGTCTTTTGCTCGATCAGTTCCTCGATATTCTGTCCACTGCTTTGGGCAATATCCACGCCCACTACTTTGGCCGCGGCGGGGTTGGCAAGTAGAAGTCTGTTTTGCGGATCGATCACCAGCACCGGGTCGGGCGTGGAATTAAGGATGGCTTCCAGTTGGCGGCGACTGGCCTCCACACTCAGGAAGAGATGCGCGTTGGATGTCGCCAGCGCGGCCTGGCCGGCGAGCGTCGTCACAAAGCGCGCATCCGATTCCGAGAACGCGCGCGGCTGATCGTAGGCAGCCCACATCGCGCCGTAGTAGCGATTTTCGTGTCGCATGGCAACCGCCAGGAGCGAAGCGGGTTGCGGCAGGTTCGGGTCCAGATCGAGCGTGCGCGGGCGGGTCAGGTTGGAAAGAACGAGGCGGTCCTGTGCCTGCACGTGTTGCAGAATCTGTTCATCAAAATGGGCATATTTATCCCCCGCGGGACCAAGCCCGAAACGCGAGGGCAGTTCAATGGAAGTTTTTGGAAGGATGGCCGGTGACAGAACAACGCGCACTGCGCTGGCCCCGGTATCGAGCACGGCCTCGAGCACGGGCTTGACCGCGTCCCGCATCTCCAGACTGGAGGCCACACCCTGGCTGACAACCAGCAGGCGGTTCAGTTCATCGAGGCGAGCCTGCAGGCTGGCGCGCATTTGCTCGAACGCGCGGCGCAACTGCCCCACCTCATCCACTCCCTCCAATTTGAGGGGGTGATCGAGGTTGCCTTTGGCGATACGGTCAGCTTCCACGGCCAGGGTATGCAGGGAACCCGTCACCGTGCGCAGGCCGAAACGCAGGGATAAAAGCGCCACCACTGCCAGCAGGAGGATCATGATCGAAAGTGGCATGGCAGTGAGCAACGCCAATTCCTGGGCCTGCCATGCGGGGATGGTCAATGCCACCGCCCAGGCGCGGCCCTCCACAGGCTGGTAATAGACATATTGACGCGTGCCATCGGGAGCGGTATGCGTGCTGAAGGGGTTGGCTGGATCCTGCGGCCCATCGTAATCCGTGTTCACCAAACCGGGATTCGGGTGGTAGAGGATGACGTTGAGATCGTCAATCAACATGCCCTCGCCGCCGGACCCGGTCATGCCTTGCAGACTGCTGATGAGCGGTTGGGTGAGGGGATTTGTGCCGAGGTCGGTGCGGCCGATGAGCACGCGCTGGACCTGCCCGTCGCCATCTACGATTCCCACCATGAACGAGACGCGGGCCGCGCCTTCGCCGGGCTTAAGCGGCGGGACGGTGTATATCTGAATGAGCACACCGCCCTCTGCCGCGAGCGAGAGACCGGCCTCTTCTTCAGGAAACAAGCCAAACGTCTCGCGCGAGGCGGATGGATAACCTCCCAGAACAGCCTGCGTGGAAACGTCGAGGATGATGAACTGGTCAAAGTACGGGCTGGATTGCATCCGCTGGCCGAGGATCGAAGAGAGTTCGGGTTCGGTGGCTTCCAACAGGCGCGGGTCAGTTGCAAGTTGCACTGCCAGGTTCTGCCCCGTTTCGAGGAAGAATGGCACGCTTTGCGCGGCCGTATCGGCCGCGCTGGCGAGTCGGTCGCGCAGCATTTCGCGGGCTGCCTGCCCGGCCACCACCCAGTCACCGATGAGCAGGGTGAGCAGAAGCAGGGAAATGAAAGTGCCTGTGCCGAACAGGAAGCGGTTCTCGAGACTTTGCTCGGACGGGGACGGCTGGAGAGACGCGCCGCGTCCCCACGCGGACGGGAAGAAGGCCGCCAGTACCTGCATGACCAGGCCGGCAAATAAAACCTCCCCACTGAACGAGAGGGCGGCCACCCCGGCGTTGCTGAGGGCGTAATCGAGTCGGACGGCAGTTTGTCCGGGCACCGTCAGGAAGATGCCGAGCAAATAAATCACAATATGCAGGGGAATGAGCAGAAGCGCGCTGACCAGCGGCTGGCGCAGCAACCCATATGTGAAAGTGCGGTAACGCTGGCGCATGTTGGCGGCAAACAGGGCAGCCAGGAAAGCCAGGTCAAGAATGCTGAAAACGGTGTGCGTGTCCCACACGCCGCGCAGAAGGCCGGATAATCCCCCGATAATTGCCGCGCCAATCGGCCCCAGCGGACCGGCCGCCAGCATCCACGGCAGGGCGGAGAAAAGCATGAGGGCCGGTGGAAGAGGCTCGGCCGGCACGCCCGGCGGCGGGAGCGCCGATTCGGAAGGCAGTCGGACGCCGAGGAAAAGACTGGCAATTGGAGTGAAGAGAAGTAGAACAAACAAATACCCCCAGGCACGCCCTTTAATGGACGGCTGAAGCCCGCGCCAGCGATAAAGAGCATACACGGTCAGCCCAAAAAGCAGAAGCCAGACCAGCCAGCCCAAAGCAGAGGGCGCAGGCATATAAAACGTGCCACCCAGAAGTGTTCCAATGAAGTCCATGATAGGTTGTTTGAGCGATTATAGCCGCAAATTAAGGGCAGGGTGGCCTTACGAGTTCATTTCAGATTTACTGATGTCCACGGTCACAAATTGCACTTTTCGCTCTCTGAAAAAGCGCATTTTGTGACCGGGTGCGGTATAACGCAAATCCGCCTATATGCCCTGAGGCAGTGCAGAGGAAATTGGGGATATGCGTCACTCCCGGTAAGTCCCCTGATACTCTGGCGGCAATAGTCCTGCCAGTTGGCGCATGATCTGATCGGTGCCGTTTTTCAAATCCGCGTGACGGTCTGAGGAGCGGGTGAGGCGAAAGGGTTGGCCGACGGTCATCGTCACGGGGGGACGCCTGCCCCATTTCCTGAAGTCGTAGATGCGCCGATTCTCCGTCCCTGTCAACGCGATGGGGACGATGGGCACGTTGGCGCGCAGGGCGAGGAAGGCCGCGCCGTCCAGTCCCTGCTCGAGACCGCCAATCACGCTTTCGCGTCCCTCCGGAGCGATGGTCACGAACCGTCCGCGTTGGAGCGATTCGAGCGCACAGGAGAGGGCACGGCGGTCGGGACGTCCGCGATGGAGCCAGATGACGCCGTACGCCTCCGCCACGATCCGCAGGGCAGTGATGTCGTACAGGTTGCTGGCGCCGAGGAGGTCAATATCCCACCTGCGAAGTTGCGAAAGGATGACCACGATGTCCGCGTCGCCGAGATGATTAAGCACGATCAGCGCGGGACCTTTCGCGGGAAAATTCTCCAACCCGCGTACAGTCAACTTGAGACGCGTCGCCACCAGCAGGCGTTCCACAATCCAGAGCGCGCGACGCGCCAACATCCGCCTGAACGTGTATTCAGGGACGCGCGTCAATTCGGGACGCCAGACTTCGGAGACCGGTTTAGGAGGGAGCGATGGCGGATTCTGCATAGACCCCGCGATATTCTTCGGGCAACAACCCGGCAATGTGCCGCATCACCAGGTCGGCGTTGCGCTGGCGCGCCTCGTGACGCGCCGCGCCCTTTTCTGTGATGGGCGGCAGGGTGAGCGGCTTACCGATGCGCATTTCGAGATTCGGTTTTTCGCCGCGGCGGGCGCGCTGCCAGAAATCGTCGGTGGTGCCGACCAGCCCGACAGGAATCACCATCACATGTGCCGCCTCCACCATATAGCCGATGCCCGGCATGGCGCGCTGCATGGCCGTCACGTGCGAACGGCCTCCCTCCGGCGCGATCAACAACGGGCGGCCCGATTGGAGCACGCGCGTGATCCAATCCAGCAGGGCGCGGTCATATTCGCCGCGATGCACGGGCGCGACTCCATAGAGCCGCAGCAGCTGTCCCTGCCCGGGCCTGGCAAACACATCCGATGCGCCGATGATCTCCAGCGCCTCGGGCCAGAACGAGGCTGCGAAGGGCGGGTCGTAGATCGAAACGTGATTGATGGCCGTCACATATGGTTTTCCCACTGGCACGTTCTCGCGCCCCTCGATTTTCACGCGTCCCAAAATGTGGAACAGCCAGCGAAATCCCATCCGCAAAATGGCACGGCTGATTCGAAATCGCAAGGGGACGCGGTACTCATCCATTGCACAACTCGCGGACGCGCACAAAAACTTCGTCGGCAGACAATTTATCCGAATCGAGGATGACTGCGTCCTCCGCAGGACGCAAGGGGGCGACGGCGCGCGTCGAATCGATTCGGTCTCGCTCGCGGACCTTCGAGAGGATCTCCTCGTAATCGGCCTCTTCACCCCGCGCACGAATCTCCTCGAACCGACGGCGGGCGCGTTCCTCGGCGGAAGCGTCGAGATAAATTTTCAAATCCGCTTCAGGCAGGACAACCGTGCCGATATCGCGTCCGACCATGACGACGCGGCCGCGTTGCCCAATGCGCCGTTGTTGCTGGCTCATCTCGCGGCGCACGCCCACATAGGCAGAGACGACGGAGACGTTCGCGTCCACTTCGGGGCGACGCGTCTCCCAGGTGATGTCCTGGCCTTCGACGAGGACATCGCAGGCGCGTCCATCGGGCTTTGAGGCGGGCGCGACGTCAATGGGCGTTTCCTGTGCGAGACGCGTCACCACTTCTTCATCGCAGACATCCGCGCCGCGTTGAAGCGCGATCCATGTGACAGCGCGATACATCACTCCCGTATCAAAAAAGAGATAACCGAGTTCGTCGGCAAGGCGTTTTCCGATGGTGGATTTTCCCGAAGCGGCGGGGCCGTCTATGGCGATGATGTTAGGTGTCATGGGGAGGTTTCAAGTTCCAGGTTGGATGTAAGGTGGGAGGTGCGAGTTGCGAGTCTGCTTGTGTACCTGTGTGCATCTTTACGGTTGCTCCGCGTCAATGAACAGGTCATTGCGAACCCAGAGGACGATCATCTCTGATGAGGAAGGGAGTTCGCGATAGACGAGCCAGCGCAATGAGAAGGTAGAAAACGAATCCCAGAAAGGAGTCTGCCGCCAGTTGAAATCCTGGCCGCGGTAGGCGGAGGCGAGACCAAGATTATCCTGCGGCGGGGTAACGATCAACTCAGGTGAGGAGGCAGGGTCGAGGGCGATGATGACGCGCGGGTCGTGGTGACGGAGCGTCCACAAGAGGGCGGGGGAATCGATTCCGAAGACGGTGACCGGCAGATCGTCCGCGTGACCCGTGGCCCATTCGGAAATTTCATCTGCCGTTTGGGAGAGCAAGTCTGCCTGCGCGATGCGCGGGGAGGAGTCCCAGAGTTCCACCGCGTTCGGGTTGCGGAGTCCCGATGCTCCCCAGGCCACACCCAGGGTGTAGATGCCAAGGATGAGCGTCACGCCCCAGGCCGCGCCGACGCGGGCGATGCGCTCCGACCAGCCAAAGCCAACCAGTATCACACTGAGGATGAGCAAAAGCAGTGAGCCGAAAAATAAAAAGATGCGGATGGAGGCTTGCTGTGAAGGAATGGGTGTCAGCGAGAGCACATTGAGGTCCATCCAGGCAAAGGCCAGCAGGAGGATGGTGAAGACGGCCACGCCCACGGTCTCGAGACGGTCTTCGCGGACAAGTTCGAGATGGCGAGAGAGTTCGAGCGCGGCAAGCGTCCAGAGGGGAATGATCACCCAGACGAGGTCGGCGGTCTGATGCGCGGGATAGAAAACCGCCAGCAGGAGCGCGACCAGCATCCACAAGCTGAGGAGGATGATACGGCGGCCAGCGCGCATCCAGCCGCGCACGATGGCGATCAACGCGAGGAGGATGGCGAACAATTGGTACACGCCCAGCGCGAGGAAGAGCCTGCCAGCGGGAACGACGCCGAGCGTAACCCAGCCTTTGAAATATTCAGGGAGCGATGTCAGCCACGCACCAAGTCCCTGCGGGGCGAGGAGCAAGAGAGTGGATGTAGCGAGGAGGGCGAGGATGGAGGCGGTGAGCAGTAATTTGTAATTGGCAATTGGAATGGCGGGTTGTGGGATAGGAGTTAGGGGCTGCGGGTTAGGAATTTCTTCGTCAGACGTGCTTCCCTGCATGCCTGGTTCCGTGTCTACTTGTGTATTTGTCTCCGCTTCCACTGGCGCGGGCCGCGAGGACATGAACTGCGAGAGCATCCAGGCAAGGAGCAGGCCGAGGAGTCCCGCCCAGAGCGAGGGGCCAGAGAGAAGCGCAAGGGCGAGGAAGATTCCCGCGGGACGCGGCTGGCGTCGAATCCAAGAGCCTGCCGCGAGCAGGGAGAATGTCACCGTGAGGATGGGACTCCCTGCCTGACGGGAAAGCGCGACCAGGGCAGGGTCAATGGCAAAGAAGAAGGCAAGCAGGATCGCGGCGCGAGGTTTGAGCCAATCGCGAAAGAGGAAAGGGGCGAGGACAAGAGCGGTCCCTGCCAGCGCGGGGACAAAACGCGCCAGGAAGTTGAAACTGCCAAACACGAAAAACAAAACCGCGGTGAGGTTGGTGTATGCAACGTGGGAAGAAAGAGCGGGGCTTCCCCCTTTGACGATGTCCAACGCGTCCAACGCGAGGCGCGCTTCGGAATCGGTCAATGGCAATTCGCCGAGGCGAGCGAAGCGCAATCCGAGGGCGAGGAGGATGGCGAGAGCGTATAAAGTTGTCTCGTAGCGAGGGGGGCGGGGGGTCATGGATGCAATTTTAGCACACGAAGAAGAAACCCGTTTTCTGCACGAAAACGGGTTTCTGAAAACTCATGGCACACCATATACAACCGTGTTTCCCGCCTTGAACAACACGACCAAATGCTGTTGGAACTTGGATTCGCTGACATCGTACGTCGCCCGCTCGAGATTGCCGACAACGATATAGCGAATCTGGTAGCGGTCAATGATGGATTTGGTCACATCCCAGTTGACGACTTCGTAGAGGGTCTTGATATCCGCTTCGCGCGTACCATGTGCGGACCAGTTCCCGCGCCATTGGTATTCGTGCCAGGGCCAGCCAAGGACGGCAGGCTGTCCCGAGTAGGTGGAGATACGCGCATAGTTCGAGTAACTTCCGCCAATCGCCTCGGCCACCACTCCCAGCGGTGCGGATTGAAGATATTGGATGGCAGTCGCGTCCTCGGGGTTATAGTAATTGAGGTGGGCAGAGGCATCGAGCGTGAATCCGTTCGACGGCTTGAAGTTGTTGGTCTTATTGAGGAACGCCAGCACGGGATAGATGAGTCCCGCGAAGAGGACAAGTCCCAGCACGAGACGCCACGCCACATTCCCGACCCCACGCAGGCCGCGCAGCAAAACGGCTGACGCGAACGCCGCGACAATCGCCCACAACTGCCAGGCCTGATAGTAGAACTTGAAGACAGTGTTGATACGGTAACCGAATCCGTCGCGGAGGTAGACGAAATCGGGGGCGAGGATGAGGAGGGAGGCGAGGATGATCAGGAGGAGGACAAATGATGAAGGATGAAGGATGAAGGATGAAGAAGTCGAGTTAGGGGTTAGGAGATAGGAATTAGGGGTTACATCTTCGGTTGTGGTTTCTTGTGTACCTGTGTACGTGTCTACCTGTGTACTTCCCAGAAGATGCGCGAGGGATAGCCAGATCACCGAGGCCATGGTCAACAGGCCGCCGATGTAGGAGAGACGGCGCGCGAACGCGGCTTGGAAGAATGAGGCCGCGTCGGGTTGATTTTGGGATGCGAGGTACTGTGCGGCGAAGGCAGGATCGACGCGTTGGGCGGCGAGTCCCATCAGCGTGGAGAAAGCCCAGAGAAAGAGAATCCCGCCCAACGTCCACGCGAGAGCCGTGCCGTAGCGTGGACGCGTCTCGCGGTCACGAGTCAAATAGATCAGGTAGGCGAAGAGCGGGATGAGGAGAGTCCCCCACATCACCCAGAGATGCGCGCCGCGCGTGGGGTTGATCAGGTTGGGGAGCAGGCCGCCCGCCTGCGAGGAGAATCCGACATAGAAGGGCAGGTAGAGGATGAAGGCTGTGATGGCAAGTGGGATGCCGAGCAGGAAGGCGTCTTCGATGCGTGCCCAACTCCAGCCGTCTTCGCGGACGCTGACGAGGATGTACGCGCCGACGATGAGCGCGGCGATCGGGAGGATGTCCCAAGTGTTGAGGAAGGCCAGCCCGCCGAGGACGAGCGCGGCGAAGAGGAAGTCGCGCGGGGTCGTGCGAAGTTTTAACTCAAAGATGTTGATGATGCCACGCCAGCCGCCGAGGAAAAGGTTGAGCGCCACGCCAATGCCGAGCATGTTGAAGGGCAGGGAGAGAATGTGCGGATGGAGGTCGCCGAGGACAAAGGAGAAGGCGGGGAATTCATCAATAATTTCCTGATGGTTGCCGACCAAGTCAAAGTCTGAGATGACGCGGGAGGCGCGCCACCACCAGAGATAACGGTCGGGAAGCCAGCCTTCGCCGCTGGGAGCGAGGTTGAGGTCTTTGATGTTCAGCCAAGTCCAGAAGTTAGCGATTGGCTGTTGGCTGTTGGCGGTTAACGAGTTGGTTGTCCAGAACCAGCCGAGGCCGTGGAAGATTTCGAGCAGGCCTTCGAAGTTGGAGAGGATGAGGAGGAAGAGAGGGGCGAGGAGGGCAAGTAAATGGTAATTGGTGATTGGTAATTGGTAATTGGCGGCAGATTCGTGTTGCGTCCCATGGGGATGCTTCGCGATGTTGCGTGTTGCGTCCCACGGGTATGCTTCGCGATGTTGCGTGTCTACATGTGTACTTGTGTACCTATCTACCTGTGTACCTGTATACGCCGCGAGAAGATTGTAGAGAATCCCGTACGATCCCACCGCTGTTAGCGCAAAAACCAGCGCGGACATGAGGTTAAAGGCCAGGTTGCCCGATGTGCCTGTCAGGCGCGCCAGCATGGCGGTGAGGATGTAGCCAAAGTGATAATAAGAGATCGAGTAGCCCGACATCCACGGGTCGTGGGGAGGGAGCGTGGGCGAACGCAGGATGGCGTTGATGAAGGCCAGTTCCATCGGCTTTTCCGTCCCGACCGCTTCGGGGTTGGCGGCGCGGACGAGGGCGAGGAAGGCGAAGGAGAGGATGAAGAGAAGTTCGGTGGTGATGACGAGACGGAGATTGGCACGAAAAAAATTTACGATTTCCGATTGACGATTTACGATTGACCAAAAACTGAGGCTGAGAAGGAGGAGAAACGCAAACAGCACACCACCCAAATCGTTGCGGAGGATTCCCAGCGAGGCGAGGAGCCAAAACAGCCAGCCCCAGAGAAGTAGGCCTATGGTGCGCGCGAGGGTGTAGCCGCGATCGGTCAACGCGGGCAGGAGGCGGAAGACGAGGGGAAAGGTCAACCAGCCGAGGAGGGAGGAGGCGAGGTACCAGGAGAGGGAGGCGGTCATCAGTGATCAGTTTTCACGTGTGCCTGCGGCACAGTGCAGGCAGTGATCAGTTCTTTCACCATGCGATGATAACTGGCAAATGGATTCTTGTCATGCTTGGTGAAAACGATCTTGTAACCGTTCCGTTTGTACAGCCGCTGGGCTGTGTGATTTTCGAGCGCGACCATCAGCGAGACTTTTTTCAAACCGAGATTACGCGCCTGCTCATCGGCTTGGAGCAAAAGACGCTTGCCCAAACCATGTCCCTGCGCGGCGGGCAGGACGCCGATGTTACTGACGAGATACTCGTCTGTCTCGGCCTCCTTGTTGCCCGCCAGCGTGAGTCCGCGCGCCATGAAGCCGAACATCCGCCAGCCGAGCGCGCGCGGCAAATAACGCACGACTGCCAGGTTCAGGCGGTTGATGTCTGAACCGGGGAAGGCCACCAGCATCCCCAGCGGGCGGCGATTCAACTCCGCAACGAAAGCGTGTTCGTAGCCGAAGCGTCCCGCGTTCAATGAAAAGAGACGCATCAGTGCGACTTCGGTGGCGCGTCCATCGGGACCGAAGAGGTAATCGGCAAGGTGATCGAGCGAGAGACGGAAGATGGCCGCGGCGAGGGGCGCGTCGTCGGGACGCGCGGGGCGGATGGAGATGCGATTCGTCATAACGGAGGCAGAGTCCACTTCCCCGTCGAGTCGGAGGCGAAATCGAGGACGCGCGTCACCGCGTCGAGGTTGAGAGTCCCGTAGATGTGGGGAAACAACTCGTCGGGCTTGTCGGTTCCCGCTTCAAATTTGACTTCGGCCTGAATCCGCGACGCGTCAATGACCAGCAGGACGAGTCCGTGTTGACCCGCGTAAAACCGTTCCGCCGTCGCCACCACCTGCGCGGGCATGGAGCAATGAATGAAGCCCTCGGTTTCGAGGCTGGGGGCGGAATAGAATCCGTTTGTTTGCGCGGTCTCCCACGCGGATTTTTGAGTGATGTGAAGGATTGGTTTCATGGTCTGATGGTCTCATGGTCTGATAGTCGGACAACACAACTACCAGACTATCCGACTATTTGACTTCGTATATCACCGTCGTCCCGTCGCGGAAGACTTCGTTCCAGTACGCGCCGTCATATTGCTCGAACTTGAGCAAGCCCTCGCCCGGATAATAGATGCTTTCCACCTGTCCGACAACAATGTAACGAACATTATATTTTTTCAGGAACGCCACGGCTTCAATGGAATTAATGGTGGTGTAAAAAGCTGTGATCTCCGCGATGCGATTCTCGATGATGAGCGGTTCCACGAAGCCGCGCTGTTGTCGCTGATGCCAGTTCCAGCCCACAACACCGGGCAACCCCGTGTAAATGGTGTAGCGCGTGCACCAGCGATATTCCACACAATTGGCTTCCACGATCACGGGCGAACCCTGCACATTATCCTGCATCCAGCGGATGGCCTTGTAATCCTGGCTGAGATCAATGTCCACCGAATCCCAATATTTGGAGGTCGCCATGAAGATCATCGAATCGAGCGTGTGCGAAACTTCGGGATTCATGCGGTCACGCATTTTGTCCAGCGTGGCGGAAATGGTGAAGAACGCCGCGCCCGAAAGGAGGAGGGTAAGCCCAACCTGCCAGACTCCGCGCCAACGCATCCTCCACGACAGGACAGCAGGGAACGTCCACCCCAGCGCGGCCGCGGCGCTGACGGAGAGCATCGTCCACGCCTGCAGGTACAACTTGAAGACCGTGTTCATGCGTCCCACGTCACCAACGACGACGATGATCTCCACCGCGATAGTCAGCATGAGCGACGTCCCGACCATGAACAGCACCCAACGCTTCGCGTCACTTAGACCGGGGCGTAGGAGCAGAATCGCCACCCAAAGCGCCATCGGTAATGCAATCAATGAAATGACGGCTTCGCGATAGAGCAAATAGAGCAGCGCGACAAAAAACACCGCCAACGTGATCTCAATCAGCACTTGATACCGCTTGAGTTTGTTCAAGGAGGAAAGCGGCGTGGCGGCCATCCACTCGCGCGTCTCCCAGGCCATCCACGCGAAGAGGATGAAGAGGAACACGCCCCAGTGCGTGAAGTAGGAGGAGAGTGGAGTGTGTCCGCCGCGCCACGCGTCCACATCGTTATAGCCTGATCCCCACCAGTGGAAATACGGCTGGTAGAAGAGGAAGGCGAGGAGGATGAGGGTCAGCGCGCCCGCGATGGAAAGCGTAAAACGTAAAGCGTAAGGAGAAAGGTTGAAGCGCTTCTCTTTAAAATCGAGGGCATTGAATAACGCATATCCCAACGCAATGGCAGACAGCGGCAGGTAGGTGTACGCGTCCCAAGTGTTGGTCGGGTAGATCGCGCCGAGGACGAGCGCGCCGAAGAAGATGGGAGGCAGGATGCGAGGGAGGAGTTGCGAGATAGGAGTTGCCTGTGTACTTAAACCGCGCAGGTACAGCACGATGGAAAGTCCCCAGGCGATCATGAACAACGCCAGCATGAACACGATCATGTGCGCGTGCAGGTCACTGTAAAGGAAGGTGAACAGCGGGAACTCGGTGATCGGCTCCACGTCGCCGGGGGCGGGGATGACGCGGCTCGGAAGCCAGTACCAGTCTCCCCGTCCAAGAGGAAGCGTGCCGCCCGCGAGGCTTTTAGCGAAACCATCCAGTCCCCAAATGACGCGTTGGAAGAATCCTGCCTCACCCACTATTCCACCAGGCGCGCCAAGGCGCTGGAAGGCGCGCACCAGCATCTGGATCGTGCCGAGATTGCCGAGGAGGAGGGTGAGAGAGGTCGCAGCAAGCCCCGCCAGGAGTCGAAAGTCGAAAATCGAAGGTCGGATATTCGCGATCTTTGACCTTTGATCTTCGATCAGATTGAATCCAATCGTGAACGCGCCCGTTCCCACCAGCGCAAACAACGTCGGCAAAATCATGTTGTATGCGATCGTTGGCACGATGCCGAGCAACTTCACGGGCATGCCCACCAGCACGAAACCGTAATAATAGTAGTTGATGTACCCGCCTGCAAACCACGGGTCGTACGGCGGGAAGATCGTGGACTTGATGACCGCGTTGAAATACGAAAAATCCATCGGACGCTCGCCGCCCTTCGACGGATGCCACAGGTCGGGGTTGCCGAGGCGGATGAACAGGTCGAGCAGGAAGAGCGACAGGAAGACGCCCTCGACGATGAGGAACATGCGTCGGTTGGACTTCCACTCGGACGCGAGCGCCTCTCTCTGAACCCAGGCCTGCCACGCCCCAACCAGCGTCATTGCCCCGAAAACGATCGCCAGCAACCCGCGGCTGACGGGGACTCCCAGCGAGCCGAGCAACCACGCCGCGTACGCAAAGATGACGAGTCCCAGCACGCGCGAGAGCGCGTATCCCTTGTCTGCCAGACCGGGCAACACGCGCCGCGTGATCGGATACGTCACCAGTCCGAGCAGGAAGATGAACAGATACCAATAGATCAAACTCAAGGCGGGATATTTATTTTGCAGCCAGTCGTAATCGAACAATTGTGACCACGTCCCGCCTGACTGTTGAGCCGCGAGCCTGTCCGCGGGCAGAATGGTACTCTTCGGCGGCTCGTAACTGCCCGCTTCCTTCGGCGTGAGTCGGACGACCTTCGTCAAATCTACCGAGTTAAGCATAACCGCGACTTTGGCGGAGTCATAGTCGGCGGTCTTCTTGAAGACCAGCACCTTCGGGTGGTCGTAAAAGGTGAAGGCCTCCTCCGCCGCGCCATCGTTGATGACGAGCGGTCCCAGCGTGGGATATGACTCAAACGTCTTGACCAACTCGAAGCCGAGACGTCCCTCAAAGGTGCCAGGCTCGGCCACGCGGTAACAGCGGATGATGTCTTCGCCGGGCGGACAACCGATTAGTTCGCGATAGTAAAGCGTGGTCAGCGGGTAGCGTTCAGGGATGCGCGTGATCTGTCCGTACTGGTGATTGGTTGGGATGAAGATGTAATCGGTCTGGTCGAGAATGTTCTGGAAGCGCGATACCTTGTCGGCATTGTCGTCCCAGTAAACTTGCAGGTTGAGGTCGCCGCGGTAGAGTCCGCCGAACGCGTCGTAGCCGTCCACGCGGAAGGGAAGGTTCCAATCGTAGTCGGTCTCGTTGGCGATGGCCGCGCCCGTCAGTTTGACGGCGCCCGTGGTCTCGATGCGCAGGAAGTAGGTCTGTCCCTTCATCAACAGGAAGGGTTCATTGAACTTGAAGGTGACAGATTCGCCGCGCGGATCGTCAGCGGCGCGGAGTTCGGATGTGAGGGAGGCCGTCAGTATGGGGGTGGAGTCAGGCTGTCCAAGCAGGGACACGCTCAACGTCTGGGCGGAGGCGGGAGTGGCGAGAACGTGCGGGAGCAGGATCTCCGTCAGCGCGCCGTCTGTCGTGGCGATGAAAGTCGTCAGGTAGGGTGCGCCATTGGCGATGCTCGCTTCGGCGGGATAGGGCAGAGGCTGGGAGGTCCCGTCTGTGTAGCGCAGGTTGATCGGCGCGGGGACGTTATGGTAGATCCAGCGCGAGGCGGCGATGCGCGTTTCGGGACGGGTGTAGACGCTGAGGAACGCGAAAGCCCAGACGGCGGTGAGGGCGAGGACGATGAGCGCGGAAAAACGTAAAACGTAATTCGTAAATTTAGATTTGGAAATTTGGAAAGCGACCCACGCGGCCATCATTGCCAGGAGCGGATAAATGGGCAGTTGATAGCGCATGGTCGCGTTGAATTGGAGCGATTGCCAGATGAAGTAGATGGCCGTCCAGCCCCAAAGGAGGATGTGACGCGTCTCGCGATGCTTGAAGATGCGCCAGCCCATGATGAGGAAACCCGTCCAAGCGAGGATGCCGAGCGGAAGTCCCAGCCCCCAGACGGTCAGATTGGTGAACGAGTAGTGGTGAGTCCGCCGCGCCCATTGCAGGTTCCAGGGCAGGTCAGCAAGTCCCGTGGCCTGCGCGCGGATTTCCTTCATATTGGCGAGCCACTGTTCGTTGGGGAGGATCGTGTCGAAGGCGTAGGGTTGGAAAACGCGGAAGGCAAGGATGGTTGCGAGGCCACCGATGAGGAGGAAAATGGTAATTGGTAAATAGTAATTGGAGATTGGCTTGCGCCCCGAATTACCATTTACCAATCTCCAATTACCAAAGCGAAGCGCCAGCGCCACGGGCAACGCCACTGCCATCACCACCGCGTTGATCTTGGACGCCGCCGCCATGCCGAGGAACAGGCCGAAGAATATGGATTGCCAGAAGAGAGGCTCACGAATAAAACGTAAAATGTAATATTGCACCCCAGATGGGTCGTCAACGGTCAACAGTCCATCGTCCACCGTCGGCTTGTCATATGCGATCCTCACCGCAAAATATAACGCCGCGAACATGAAGGGATTCATGAACAAGTCAACAGTGAAAAAATGCGATTGCTGGATCTGCATCACGGCCAGCGAGGAGAATGCCGCGGCAAGAAGTGCCACCTTTTGGTTGTAGAGCCGCACCACGATGAAATAGAGAATTAAAATCGTGAACAGATCAGCCAGCGCGGAAAACTGACGGCCGAAATATTTCATCGGGCCAGCTTCGGGGCCAATTGCTTCATACGCCACGCGGATGAGCGTGACGGGCAGGTTGCCGTAGACGTAAAATCCCGCGCCGCGATTGCGCGGGTTGAGCGTGGAATTGGCGGTATCGAAATATTCCCCGAGCGTCATCCAGCGCTGGCGTTCGGGCGGACAGATGTCAATCGAAACGCCTTCCTCGAGGCAGGCGTGGGCGCGCAAGTTTTCGGTCACGCCCGTCAGGAACAACTCGTCGGGATGCTGGTGCTGTCCCTCGCCCCATTCCACCCCCGTGAGACGCAAATAGGCCGCCACTGCCAGCACGGCAATTAAAAGAAGATCGTAAATCCAGGATCGTTTTGAGGGCATGAAAATAATTTATCCGCAGATGTCACAGATTACGCAGATTTTTTACGTTTTTTGTCTTACGTTTTATTCTCACTGTGCGGGCACGAAGTATACCCAGAAACTCTGCCACCACGGTTCCGATTCATGCAGGGTTAATTCACCCTCTGGATACAATTCGCGCAACCGCTCCATTGTTTCCGTGTCATTATAAGCATCGGCCTTGGGACTGGCCTTGAAGATAAACAGTTTGGGCGCGGGCAATTGTAACGTATCTGCCAGTCTCTCGCGCGGCAGGCCAAAATCGCGGTTCGGGATTCCCGCCCAGAGCACGGGCAGGCGCGTGTCCACCCATTGCTCGTAGGGGATGATCCAGACGCGGTCGGGATGCCCAAACTCGCGGATGACTTCGCCTATTTCCGACGTTCTCCACACTACGCGCTGATACTGCTCGTCATATTGACGGAAGACCAGATCATAATTCTGGATTGCGGACGCGGCGAACAGGATTCCCACCACGCCCGCGGCGATGACTCTCTCCCCGCTTCGCGTCAATCCTGACTGGAGGCGGGTGAGGAGACCATCGAGCGTCATCCCCACGACGACGAAGACGGGTACCAGCGCGCCGCCCGCGCGGTTCAACGCGGGATTCTCGTCGGGGTATGCGAGGGAAAAAACCGAGGGCAGGATCAACGTCACAATGGCCGCGACCAGCACGAGGTCCAGAAAGTTGCGACGCGCGAGGAGGAGAGTCAGTCCAATCACAAAGAGCGCGCCCGTCACCACATCCAGCGCGGGGCGGTGGACAATCGAATTAACGAAGATGTTCCCGTCATTGACGTTGAACATCAGCAAGGCGTTCCACAGGTTGGAGAAGAAAGTCGGAATGGGATTGGCTGCCAATGCGCGGCTGCTGGCTCGGAACCAAAATTGGTCAGGGTTGGATAGCGCGTATCGGAGGAGTGGCAGAATGACCGCCAGGGCGGCAAAAGCCAATGCGCCCAAACCTATTACGTTTTGCGTTTTACGATTTATTGCCCAATGCAAAACGAATGTCACTGCAATCAAAACTGGCACGATCCGAAACGGCGTGTACCCGTGCAAGCCGAGGCCGAGGAAGAGACCAGAGAGGATGAAGTCGTTGCGGTGGTTCGTCCGCAGGCCGCGCAACAAAAAATAAAACGTGGGCGCGACGAACAGCGGATAGAGCGGGAAGCGGAGGCCAACGCGGCTGATGACGTTCGGCCAGTAGGCGATGCCCGCGAACAGCATGGCGAGCATCCCCGCGCGGCGATTGGCGATCTCTTTGCCGAGGAGATAGATGAATGGCAGGGAGAGGAAGCCGAGAATAGCCGTGCCGAGTTTGAGCGTCTGGAAAGTTAATCCCGTTTGGAAAATCGCGGCCACGAGGATGCTCCAGTAAAACTGGATGGCTTCGCGTCCCGTATTGCGCGGGAAGAAGATGTGCGCCTCGCCTTGCATGATGTCGTACACATCGAGAATTTTCTCGGCGTGGTCACTAAATGGCTCGGCAGGGACCTGGGCGAGATGGTAAAAGCGGAAGAAGGCCGCGATGATGAGGATGGTAATGAAAATCAAGAGATGCGGGACGCGGAAAACACGGGCATCGCGGATTGACGCGGATTCTTTTTTGGTGATCCAAAATGCTCGAATAAAAAAAACAATTCCCGCCAGCCACAGGGAAAAATTCAAAGCAGTGAATTTGTTGTCGCCGAAGAGGAAAAACGCAGCGGCTAGGAGAACGATGGAGGCGAGGAGGGGAATGAAGCGCGGGTTAGGAGTTAGGGGATAGGAATTAGGCGCAGTTGGATTTTCGGGGAGAGTCCATTCACTGCGGCGAAGGGACCAGAGTAGGAAAATGATGGCGATGACGTAAAGAACAAGCGCAGCGGAGATGCGCGCGGGCGGCTCAAGCAGAGTCTGCGCGGCGAGGGCCAGCAGAAGCGCGGTCAGTGGACGCCAGGGAAAGGAAGAGTCTTGCATGGATTTTTTCAGCGGGCGTTTTTTCAAGCCTTGGTTGTCATGAACTCTGCTTCAAAAACTCCCGCGTTGCCTCAATTTTATCCTTCTCCACCTTCCCCGTGGACTCCCAATAATCCAGCATCTCGTTGATGGTCAACACCGCATGCATGGAATAGCCCGCCTGTGCCAGCGACTCCTTCGCACCCGATTGACGGTCTACCAGAACGACGACATCCTTCACCACCAGTCCAGCACCTATCAGTTTCTCAATCGCTTCAAACTTGCTTCCGCCCGTGGTGGCGAGATCGTCAATGACCACAACCGTCTCGCCCCCGTGGTATTCACCTTCGATCTCGGCTTTCGTGCCATAGGTCTTCACTTCCTTGCGCGGGTAGATCATGGGATAGTTTCCCGCCAGCGAGATGGCCGTCGCGATGGGGATGGCCGCGTACGGCAGGCCAGCAATTCTATCGAATGACAAATTAGAAATTAGGGGAAGGTAGGCTTGCGCAACTTCCGCGAGCAACTTGGGGTGGGTGATAATTTGGCGCAGGTCAATGTAGATCGGAGACTTGAGTCCCGACTTGAGGGTGTATTCGCCGAATTTGATACAGCCTGCGGAGAGCAGTCCGTCCGCGAGGGAGATGAGATGACGATCAAGTTGAGTCATGGATAAATCCTTTATCGAACCGCCAAGATCGCGAAGAACGCAAAGATTTTTTGGTTTTCTTCGCGAACTTAGCGCGCTTCGCGGTCCAATTCTCTTTTGATATTCAAAATCTGATCCCGTATTTCCGCCGCGGCGAGACCAGGGTTGGCCGCCCGCGAGATGGAGCGAGAGATGGGCAGGAGCAGTCCCTTGCCGTCGCTTCGCAAACCTGACCTGAGAGTGGACTCCAACTCCCCGCCCTGCGTCCCGACGCCAGGCGCGAGGAACCACAGCCCAGGCGCGGCCTCCCGAACGCGTTTCATCGACTCCGTATGCGTCGCGCCGACAACGAGACCGATGTTGTTGCGCGTGTTCCAGGCTTGCGCTAATTGGGCAACATGGATGTACAGGGGTAGGGGCGGACGGCCGTCCGCCCTTACAACGGATATATCTTGCAAATCACCCGACCCCGCATTGCTTGTCTTGCACAACAAGAACACACCTTTTTCGGGATGGTTCAGGAACGGGTCAATAGAGTCCTTGCCGAGATACGGACTGAGCGTGATACAGTCCGCGCCGAGCGCCTCGAACGCGGACTTGGCGTAGGCTTCCGCGGTGGACGCGATATCGCCCCGCTTCGCGTCGAGGATGATCGGAATCATCGAGCCGAATCTTGCCGACTCTTCTTTGATCGCGTCGATGACTTGCTTGAGCGCGGTCCATCCGTCCGCGCCGAAAACTTCGAAGAACGCGGCGTTGGGTTTGAAGGCCGCGGCGTAGGGAGCGGTCGCTCGGACGAGATTCACGCAAAAGTCCCGCGCCGAAGCGGCGGTGGGAGAGGCGAGGTCGGAGACGTGCGGGTCGAGTCCAACGCAGAGGAGCGAGGAGCAATCGTCCACGCGTTTTTCGAGAAAGGTGAAGAAGGTTTCCATGGTGTAAGTATACAAGTAAACACGTACACAAGTGCACACGTGTCTACGCTTTTCCGAGTACCATCGCCAACAGCGCCATCCTCACGTAGAGGCCATACTCCATCTGACGGAAATACGCGGCGCGGGGATCATCGTCAAAGTCGGGGCTGATCTCGCCGACGCGCGGCAGCGGATGCATGACAATCATTTCCTTTTTCGCGGCCTTCATCACATCGGGATCGATCACGTATGCGCCCTTGACCTTTTCGTAGTCCGCGGGGTCTTCGAAGCGTTCCTTCTGGACGCGCGTGACGTAGAGCACATCAGTTTCGGGCAGAACCTTTTCGAGCGAGGAATACTCCGCCTGCGGGATGCCTTTCGCAGCGACCTCGTCCATAACCTCTTTCGGCATCTTCAAAATATCGGGCGAGACATAATTGATCTTGACCTTGAAGAGCGAGAGCAGGCGTGCCAACGAGTGGACGGTGCGGCCATACTTCAGGTCGCCAAGCATGGTGACGGTCATGCCGTCCACCTGGCCTGCGCCGAGTTCCTCGAAGATGGTGAACGTGTCGAGCAGGGCTTGCGTGGGATGTTCGCCGACGCCGTCGCCCGCGTTGATGACGGGTTTGCGCGCCGCCTTCGCCGCAATCGCCGCTGAACCCGTTTCGGGGTGACGCAGGACGATCACGTCCGTGTAGCATTCGAGCGTGCGGATCGTATCGGGCAGGGACTCGCCCTTCGACACGGACGAGTACTTCACTTCATTGATCGGGATGACCGAGCCGCCGAGTCGCTCCATCGCGGCAGTGAACGACGACGATGTGCGCGTGGACGGTTCGTAGAACAGGTTGGCGAGGATCTTGCCTTTCAGCAGGTCGAACGTGCCGACGCGCTCGACCATGCCGCGCATCTCGTGCGCCACGCCGAAGACGTATTCGAGGTCTTTGCGCGAAAATTGCTTGACGGAAATGATGTCCTTGCCATACCACTCGGCATGTTTGTTTTCGCCGAAGGGGAGGTAGGGGGAAGAGGATTGGGTGGGCATTTTAGTCTCCTAGTCTGATGGTCTTTAGTCTTCTAGTCTTTTGGATATCGGGACTCTGGTTGCAGTCGGAGGATGAGTCCCGTTTAATCACTTGGCTCACGCTTCAACTTTTCTCTGTTCGCTTCTCGCTACGGGGGAGGCGGATTCTGTTTCGATGAGCATTTCCTATTCTAGAATTTCTTTGTTTTGCTGATTTTAGTTATTAGTAAACCTAACTGATGTGCCAGCCACAGTATGCCAAACATGAATATCGGTCCAGCGCTGATGATTAGCAAATTTCTATTGCATACAACAGCAGACCATCTCGAACAATAAAAATTGTAAGCGACCAGTTCAGCCAAAGATGAAACAATAACAATCAACCATCCAAGGCTTTTCTTGCGAAGTGAAAACCAATACACTATCATAGCAAAGGTCAATTCAATAAAGACGCCCGCGCCTGGTCTTTCTATAGAGAGAAATACATCTATCGTAATAAATAAAACCCCCAGAACTGCCCATAAAAAATAATACAATGTCATCCGTTTCTTTTTCATGAGATTATTCGCCTTTCTCACACTTTTCCGAACTCATCTTCTGCAAACACCTTTCTCTTTGTGCTTTGCACAAACTCCTTCATCTCCTCAAATGCCATTCCACTTTCGGGGATCAGATCTCCCAGCACAGGCCAAGCGTGCCACATATCGTCCCAGATGCGGAGGAATACATCCACGCCGTCGGCTTTGGCGCGCTTGGCGAGGGTGAGCGAGTCGTCGAGCAGAATCTCGTCCCTGCCGACTTGGATCAGCAATGGCGGCAGGCCGCACAAGTCCGCGTAGACGGGCGAGACGAGCGGGTTGGTCAGGTTGGATTTGTCAGTGTAAAACAATGCCCATTCGTTCAATACGTCCGTCCGTAAAACGGACTCGACTTTCGCATTCGCGGCGTGACTCCCGCTTCGGTTAGTCAGGTCTGCCCACGGGGACATGCAGATCACCGCAGACGGGAGCGGGTCACCCGCATCGCGCAGGGAGAGCACGGTGGCAAGCGCCAATCCACCGCCCGCCGAATCGCCAGAGAGGATAATGTTCTTCGAGTCAATTCCCTGCGCCAACAGCCAACGATATGCCTTCAGCGAGTCTTCCAACGCGGCAGGGAAGGGATGAGCCGGGGCGAGTCGATATTCGGGCATGAGCATGTTGCACTTCAACGCCTTCGCCATCGGCACGCACATCATCAGATGTGAGTCGACAAAGCCTGTCACGTATCCGCCGCCATGCAGATGGATGATCGCCTTCGTTTTGTCCGCGTCATCGTAACGAATCCACGCGGCGGGTAGGCCGTGGATGTCAATGCGTTCGATGGGCAATCGCTTGTCCAACTGCATCATCCATTGCGCGCCCTTCGCAGACTGAACGTGGTATTGCTCGACCTTCAAATGCCGATTCTTGAACGCGTTTCGCATGACGAAACGCCAGAAGCGGGCACGCAGACTGATCGTCACCGCACCCTCACGTTTTGACCGTACCCAGGCTCGACGAGGATTTTTCCATCTTTGAACGCCTCGCGTCCACGCAGGACGACGCGGGTGACGCGTCCCTTCACCTTCCAATCCTCGAACGGAGTCCAGCCGCAGCGGGAGTGCAAGTCTGCGGCGTGGATCTCGTACGAGGCGTTCTCGTCCACATCGACCCAGGTCTCGGGTTGCTCGGGGAGGTTGAAAATGCGGCGAGGGTTGGTGACCATTTTTTCGAGAACATGGTTAATGGTTATTCGTCCTTCGCTGACGGCGGTGAGGAGCAAAGGCAGGATGGTTTCGATGCCAGGAAATCCAGGCGGGGGATTCTCAGAGTCTTTTTCTGCGAGTGTGTGCGGAGCGTGATCGGTCGCGAAACAATCGATCACGTCCAGGTTTTGCCAGAGTGCTTCCACATCTTCTTTGGTTGCCAGTCGCGGGCGGACTTCGAGTCTACCACCTCCCTTGCCCTCCCCCATTTTCGGAGAAAATGGGGGAGGGTTGGGTGGGGGTTGCGTTAGAAACAAATGATGCGGACAAACCTCACACGTCACTTTGATGCCGCGTTCCTTGGCGGCTTTGATAAGCAGAACTTCTTCTTTTAATGAGATGTGCGCGATGTGGACGGGACGGTCGTAGATGGCGGCGAATAAAATTCCCGCGGCCATTGTCCGCGATTCGGAATGGAGAACGATGGGCAAGTCTTTTGGAAAGTTGGCGAAGTGCGGCATCCACAAGGACATGTCGTCCAATCGCAATTCGCCGAAGGTGGAGTCGAGGTACATCTTCAGCCCGGCGGATTTGTCCGCGAGGGATGCGGCGATGTCGGAGTTGTCAGGTCCTGCGCCGATGAATTGGGCGTAGTCACAGCGCGCCTTCGATTTGGCCGCGCCCAGCGCGAGGTCCAGTGTGGAAGCGTCGAATATCGGCGGTTTCGTATTCGGCATGGCGAGGATCATCGTCACGCCGCCCGCCAGCGCGGACTGGGTGACGGTGTCCCAATCTTCTTTGTGAGTTTGTCCAGGTTCGCGCACGTGGACGTGAGGGTCAATCAGGCCGGGGAGTCGGATCATGCGTCAAATGTTCCAGTATCAGGTGTCAGGTCGGCAAGTATAAAAAAAGAGAGCCGATGATGGCTCTCTTAATGGATGGGGAAAGAAAATGTCAATCGAACGGGAACAGGTAAACGGTCAGGAAAGAAGCGGGTTTTCATTTCTGCGTGATTCTATGCAGGCGCGGGATTCTGTCAAGAGGTAAGAATTGTCGTGACAAACGACACTGATAGTTGTGAGTCTGGATGATATAATCCCGCGCACAAATTTCGCAAGGAGAACAGAACGATGGCATATCAGAATGTAAAAGTCCCCGCAGGTGGGGCAAAGATCTCGATTCAGGACGGCAAGTTACAGGTTCCCGATAATCCGATCATCCCGTTCGTTGAGGGCGACGGGACCGGGCGCGACATTTGGCGGGCATCCGTCCGCGTGTTCGACGCGGCCGTGGAAAAAGCCTATGGCGGCAAACGCAAAATCCACTGGATGGAAGTCTACGCGGGCGAGAAACCGTTCAAGATGTTCCAGAGATCGG